>NZ_SMLW01000652.1 GCF_009711405.1 Fulvivirga kasyanovii
GGGATATTTATCCCGCCGAGCAAAATTGGTATAGGTCACACTTAAACAACCAAGAAACGGATTTAATCATAATAACAGAAACCCACCGAAGCCCGGAAGTCACGGATTCGGAGATTCATATCGGGAAAATTAAAAATGACAGCTTTGAAGACCTGACCGATCAGTATTTTCCAGAAATAAGGGCTTCCCTTTTCTTTCCGGGGGTTGATTCGGTGGCGTGGATGAAGAAAATGGTAGACTGGGAGTTTGCCTATGACCATAACTGCAAGAAAGTCATAGTAACCCCGGTGGAACGTTACTACATGACTTGCAATAATAAGCTAATGCCCGATGTAGCAAAGGATAATGGCATTACCCCGGAACAAATATGTGAAACCTGGAAGGCGTACAACGACACACCCATTGACTTTATTTGGAATGGAAGTACGTTCTCACCGGAACAGCAACATTAATAAAATATTACAAACAACAGGGGCAGAAGAACCGCTCATATATGAGACTTTGCACTAACAATCTAAATATCAAATTAACCTTTGCAATGTTAATTTTAGCTCTGGCTGGCTGTACAAACAAAAAATCAGAAAAAGGCAACCTAAACGATGAAACAGTTTTCAGAAAGCTAGAATTGATACAGCCCGGCACAAATGATGGGTTGCATTTGTGGCAAATAGATGAGTTCGTTGAGTTTGCAAAAGGTACAGCAAGGGAAATGACGGAACAAAGTGTAAAAAGATTTTTGGACAGACCACAAGCAAACCTCAATTATTATCCTATGCTTGAATTAATATATGCAGATCAAGGTATAAGCATTTTTTTTCTGCTTGCCGATGGCTCTGATAAAGGATTTTTCATGTCTGCTTTTAAAAATAACACAAAGATTTCAGAAGTTAATTTATGGAAACTTAGTGGGGTAAAAGAATTTAAGGAATTATCAGAAAAAATAATTCTTGACAAAAGGGTAAACCCCGACAAACCATACGATTTTCAGGTTTTCAGTAATCATTATCCAAATGGATATTATGTCGTAAAGGTTTTGCTTAACGGAGAAATAGAAGTTGAAAAAATTGAAGTTGCAGAAGGTGATATTCCTTAACAACACCTAATATCATTATAGACCAAATCTTTCAACATCAAATTCCATTGCTAAATATATAGAAGGTTTTAGGTCAAGTAAGCCCGTATCACATGCTGATGGATACCTTTATTGTTGCAATTGTTAAACTAACACCCCTAAACAGAAATCCTCAACACCGCGCACCTCTTACCCTTGGCCGTTGGCGTTATCGTATACTCCGCTATGCCTGCAGGAATGATAAAGGACTCTGCAAAGTGTACGAAAAATGGCGCAAACTTATTTTGAGGACTTTCTATGACGGCTTCATCGCCTTCAACAAGATTAAGCACCTGTATGCCGCCGTTGGTTTGCAGGTGTAGTTTATCTTCAAACCATAGCCTTTTTATGCTCAGTTGATCACCTTCATGACTGAGGATATCCTCTTTGGTATCGCTGGCGGACTGGTGGTAAAAGCGGGTATTTATAGTTTCTTCCGGAGTAGGTGGAGAAATTAGCTTTTCCGTGGCTGCATCGGCAGAGGCCAGGTTTTTGTCCGGGATGTTGAGGATGTCGTCAGGCATCTTAAAGGTGAAAATATCCGGGGCGGAGCTGATCCGGAGTATCATGGTGTTGTTTCCATTGCTGTGTACTAACCCGGCCGGAATGTTGATATGGTCATGCTTCTTGACATTGACCGTATTCAGCCACTTGTCCAGGGCCGTTTTGCTGATGGAATTGTTCTTGTTCAGAAGTTCCGGCAGGTGGTCTTTATTCATCTCTTTTTTAAAGCCCAGCCTCAGCTTGGCGCCCGGCTTGGTATCCATGATGTAGAAAACTTCACTCTGGCTGTAAGAGAGACCGAAATTGTCTTTGAGGAAATCAATATCCGGGTAGATATGCAGGTTTTCCTGAGCGCTGTCGAGGTTGTCGATAAATACCATCCTGATCGGCAACTCAGAGCCGAAGTGACTGTGGACTGCATTGCCGAGCAGCTTTTTAGGCTCCATGTAAATAACGTTGATGGATGGTACCTCGATCAGGAAGCCGTTGATCTTGAAAAGGATGTTGTTTTCTTCTGCCACACAGTTAAAGACCCAGGAGAACTCGTCTTCCTTTTGTTCCTGCATAGGTGTGTTGTTTTCCCATAGCTCAGGGTCATAAAACGGGGCGGTGAAGAAAGGCTGGGTGGTGGATTGAGCCAGAGCTTCCCGAACGATATCGCCCGTGGCCAGTTTGGGCTTTTCCCAATTGTTGGTTTCCAGGAAGTAATCGCACTGGCCAAGGAGCTGCTTTTTCAGCTTATCACAGATTTTCCAGTCGATAAAGTAAGCCCAGCGATATTGCAGGTCAAAAGGGAGATTGTTATTGGAAACGCCCACGTTCGACACATCATTTCTCTTGAACCTTTGCAGGATCTCCCACCTCGACATATCCGCATAGATGAGTATGTCAGGGGTACAGATCTTGCTGGCACCGACGCCAAAGATTAATATTACGCCCTCTTCAATGAAGTCAATGTTCTGTCGCAAGGCAGCCAGCTTGTTGGTATCAAAATACTCTTCGATATCATTGATTGAAGCTTTGGCAGAAAAAGGCAATCCTGACAATTCCTTTTCGGATAGTCTGTTGATCTCTTCTTCATTTTTGAACACGTCCCTGGAGGTGCATGTAGCATTTACAGGTATCCTCTTTTTCAATTCCCGCAGGTTGATATCTTCATAAGTGCCCTGGTAACACTCTACAGTAATGATGATCTTCCGTGAGTGAAGGGATTTGATTTTGGCATTTAAAGTATCAGCAATTTTATTCCACCCTTCCCAACAGGATTTGGTGGAGGTTTGTACTTCGATGTAGGGGCTTTTGTTTTTCATATAAAAATCAAAGTAATATTAATCTAAAGTATTTCTGGCCGGTTCTTCTGCCATTGAAAAAATCAGTTCGCCTCCCCTGGTTAATGTTTCATGGGAGATCGTATGCGTGTTAACTTCTTTTCCGTTGAACGTAACGTTGCTTACGTACCTGTTTTTGTCCGAGAATCCCTCAGCGCGGATCAAGAGTTTTTTATAGCCGGGTAGGGTCAGGCTCACTTCCTCAAAAAGAGGTGCGCCCAGCTCATATTCACCACTTGCAGGGTTGAGCGGGTAGAAGCCCAACGCTGAGAATATATACCAGGCCGACATTTGGCCGCAGTCTTCATTGCCACAAAGTCCGGCAGGCTCGGCCTTGTATAGTTGATCCATAATGGCCCTTACCTTTTCCCCGGTTTGCCAGGGCTGGTCGGTGTAGTTGTACAGGTATGGGATATGGTGGCAGGGTTCATTGCCATGGACATACTGGCCGATGTAGCCCGAGATCCATTCAGGAACCGGGCCGTCTGACTGAGGAGTATTGAATAAAGCATCTAATTTTTCCCTGAACTTCTCTTTTCCACCCATAAGTTCTGCCAGCTTCTCCGGCTGGTGTGGGACAAACCAGGTGTAATGCCACGCATTCGCTTCAATATAGTCTCCGCTATTGTACTGCGTCGGATTGAAATTGCTTTTCCAGTTGTCCAGGGAATCCTTTGCCCGCATAAACTTGGTTTCCGGGTCAAAGAGGTTCAAATAGTTTTCACTTCTTGATAGAAACCTTTCATGGTCATCAGCTTTATTAAGTGCCTTGGCCACCTGCGCTATGCACCAGTCGTCGTAAGCATATTCCAGGGTTAGGGATACAGATTCATTGTCATCCGATGTCGCTACATAGCCCAGCTTTTTGTAACTGTTGAGCCCGAAATGATCGGCTTCGGCACTTTTTTTCATGGCCTCATAAGCTTTTTCGATATCAAAACCCTTGAAACCTTTCAGGTAGGCATCTGCAATAACAGGTACCGCATGGTAGCCGATCATCATGTTGGTTTCATTGCCGACAAGGTCCCATACGGGCAGGTAGCCATACTCATCGTAGTGGGCAAGCATGGAATTGATGAAATCGTCGACCCTGGCTGGTTGGAGGATAGTCAGCAAGGGGTGTTCGGCACGGAAAGTGTCCCAAAGGGAAAAAGTAGTGTAGCGGTCATACCCCTGCGCCTGATGTATGTTGCCATCGGCGCCTTTGTATTGTCCGTTGATATCGGAAAACAGTGTGGGGGCCAGCATGCTTTGGTAAAGGGCTGTATAAAAAGAAGTGAGCCTTTGAGTATCTGCGGAGGTGACCTTTATTTTATTGAGCTCCTTGCCCCATGTGTCAGCGGCAAAGGTTTTTGCCTCGTCAAAAGAAAGTCTGGCAGATTCTGATGTCAGGTTAAATAAAGCATTTTCTGTACTTACAGAGGATATGCCTGTTTTTATGGTTATGTGTCCCTTCTCCAATGTTTTAAAGATAAAAACACCTTGCAGGTTTTTGCCGGTTGCCTGTGCGCTGTTAACAATAGAGTCACTGGTGTATAAGGCAACCTCTTCAAAAGGTTCGGAAAAAAAGGAAGCAAAATATACCCTTTGATCTGGCGCCCAGCCTGTGGATTTTCTGTAGCCGATAATGAGACTGTCGTTGATTACTTCAATGTGAGCATCGGTAGTACTGTCCCAGTTGCGGGTATAACCGAGGTTGAGAAATACCTGGAGGCTGTCTTTATCAGTGACGCTATATTTTTGGAGTCCTGTTCTTTTCGTTGCTGTTAGTTCTACATTGATGCCGTAATCTTCAAGAAAAACCTGATAATAGCCCGGACTGGCTTTTTCCTTATCATGGCTGAACAATGAATAATAAGGAGAACCAACTGCTTTGACTAATGAATCTGAACGTTCCTGGGGCAGGGGGTAGGAGACAGGCATAAAAGATATATCGTACAGGTCTCCTATGCCGGTGCCGCTCAGGTGCGTATGGCTAAAGCCTGCAATTACAGAATCCGGGTAGAAATAGCCCGATATCCAGTCCCAGCCGCTTCGGCCATTATCGGGACTCAACTGTACCATGCCAAAAGGAACAGTTGCCCCGGGATATGTTTTGCCTTTACCTCCTGTACCTATGAAGGGATCAACATAAGACAAAACATTACGCTCAGCAGTGACAACTTTCTCCGGCTGCTTTTGGCACGCCGCAATAATCATTAGCGGTATGATAAATCCGGTATATCTCACAATTCCTGTGTTCTACTGGTTCTTTTCAATGATCACCGGTTCGCTCATAGATGGCGGACGGTTTTGTATGGAGGCCCCCCATTCCTTATTAGGCTTTTCGCTCATTCTGAATGTAAGCTCACCACCCTGCATGACCTCATCATGCTTGATCCATGGTCTTTCTAAGGGTGAGCCGTTCAATGAAGCTTTTTCAATAAAGGTATTCTCCGTGCTATTATTTGCAGCTTTGATGACAAATGAATTTCCGTTTTCAAGGCTTAAAGTGACTTCATCAAACAGCGGGCTACCGATCACATAAGAAGGATATCCGGGAGTGACGGGGTAAAATCCCATGGCACTGAAAACATACCAGGCAGAAGTCTGGCCATTGTCTTCATCACCGCAGTAGCCGTCAGGTTGAGGGCTGTATAATTTATCCATCACATTTCTGACATGCTTTTGGGCTTTCCAGGGCGCTCCGGCATAGTTGTACAGGTAGATCATGTGCTGTATGGGCTGGTTGCCATGAGCATAGTTGCCCATATTGGCAATCTGCATTTCGCGGATTTCATGGATGGTGAAGCCATAGTAAGAGTTGTCGAAATCAGGTGGCATGGCGAATACGGTATCCAGCATGGAAATGAAATCCTTTCTGCCACCCATCAGGTCGATAAGTCCTTGTACATCCTGAAATACTGACCAACTGTAGTGCAGGCTGTTGCCTTCTGTAAAAGCATCGCCCCATTTGAGTGGGTTGAATGGCTTTTGAAACGACCCATCTTTATTCTTTCCGCGCATGAGGTTTGATTCCTTATCAAACACATTTCTGAAATTTTGCGATCTTTTGGCAAACAGACTAACCTCTTCTTCCGGTTTGTTCAGAGCCTTGGCCAACTGCCAGGTGCAGAAGTCAGCATAGGCATATTCCAGGGTTCTTGCAGTGTTTTCATTGATGCCAACGTCATAGGGCACATACCCTAGTTGGTTGTAATACTCGGCGCCGCGCCTGCCTACAGAACTCAGGTCGGGGTGTCCCTGTTGGGAATTTTTGATGATGGCCTGGTACAATGTCTCTATGTCATAGTCCCGTATCCCCTTAATGTATGAATCGGCTATGAGAGAGGCCGAGTTTGAGCCGATCATGCAGTCTCTGTGACCCGGGCTGGCCCATTCGGGAAGCCAGCCGCTCTCGTTATAAGTGTTGACCAGGCCTTGCATAATTTGTTTGTTCAGCTCCGGGTACATCACCGTGAAAAACGGGAATACTGCGCGGAATGTATCCCAGAAGCCGTTGTCGGTAAACATGTATCCAGGAAGTACCAGTCCATTGTATGGGCTGTAATGTACGATCTCATCACTTGCATTGATCTCGTAAAACTTCCTCGGAAACAGCAAGGTGCGGTATAAGCAGGAGTAGAAAGTTTTTTGCTGATCAGTAGTGCCACCTTTGACTTTTATCTTATTTAATTCGGCATTCCATACTTTGGCTCCTTCCGTTTTAACATCTTCAAAGCTCTTTTGCCCGATCTCTCTTTCCAGGTTTAGCCAGGCCTGCTCGTGACTGATGAAAGAGGAGGCTACTTTAGCATTGACCTTTTCGCCTCTTGCAGTTTTGAATCCTATAACGGCCCCTACATGATTGGCCTCTGAGGAAGTAGCATTCCGGTTGAGGGTAGAGTCTTTCCATGTGTGATAGACTTCAAAAGGTTTGTCGAACTGTACAACAAAATAATTTTTGAAGTTTTCCGGTACACCGCCGTGGTTGTTTTTACAATATCCGATGATCTTTTGCTCTTCCGGGATGATCTTTACCATACTTCCCATATCAAAAGCATCCAGCAGGATGTAAGCATTCTCTGTTTCAGGAAATGTAAACCGGAAGAAAGCGGCCCTTTCAGTGGGGGTGATTTCCGTGGTTACATCATAATCAGCCAGATAAACACTGTAAAAGTGAGGGCTGACTTCCTCTGCTTTGTGCGAAAACCATGAAGCCCGTTTATCTTCATTCACTTCCAGCTTACCTGTGAGAGGCATGAGCGAGAAAGCAGCATAATCGTTGATCCACGGGCTGGGCTGATGTGTTTGCTTGAAGCCCCGGATCTTATAGGCATCATAGGCGTAAGTCCAGCCGTCGCCCATTTTTGCCGTTTGCGGGGTCCAGAAATTCATGCCCCAGGGGCGGGCAATGGCAGGATAGGTATTGCCATTGGAAAGTTTGAACTCAGAGTCGGTGCCCATCAGCGGGTTGACCAGGCTCACAAGCTCTTTTGAAATGGGTGTGTGGCTGCTTTCCGGTTGAGAAGTCTGTAGTGTTTTATCACATCCCAAAAGCAAACCAATAACAACTAAAAATATGGGGTTTTTCATAGTAATATTAGCTTTTTGTAACTTCCGAAAGTGCTTTCCAGTGGGCATCGCTGACCTGGTCCATAGAGAAAATGGATATGCCGCCAGCTCCGCCTTCGAGAGCTGCTTTATAAGCTTCCTGAAGTTCTTTAGGTGTTAATGAAGGAATATAAAGGCCACTGTACAAAGGCTTTTTGTTCTGCATGCGTGCTATGCCTTTGATCGTATGCTCTTTGACCCATTCGATGTCTTCATTGTAAAAATTGTGGTATAGCATCGGCAGGTAAGCATCGAGATTCCAGTTGCCCCATTGCTGCCTCACCATTTGCCAGTTCGGGAACACGGCAGCAGTGATCATTTTATTATATTTTCTTGCTTCCGGGGTAAGCTTTTTTGTTACCAGGTTGGTGATGGCATCATACCTGAATTGCCTCCATTCCTCATTGGCAGAAGGGTCTTTCAAATCTTTGAGCGGGTCTATGCCTGTTTGCTCTTTAAACTGATTGCGGCAGTATTCGGAGTAGCAATAGTCATATTGCGGATACTCCCGGTCTTGTACTATATCGTACTTTGGCTGTAATGCCTCCGCCAGAATAACGTCAGGGAGCCTCACATAGTCGAGGTGTACGCCATCAATATCATCGATTTGCGCGAGGGATTCGACGTTCTTCCTTACAAATTCCTGGGCTTCAGGGTTGCAGGGGCACAAAAACTTGTAGTAGTCAACATACGCAGGGTGCGTGGCGGCAGATTGTCCCAGTCCATTGACAGCATACCAGTCCGGATGCTCTTTCACTATTTTTTCATTGTTACAGGGCATGGTCCACATCCAGGCATGGAACTCCATATCCAGCTCTTTGCAGATTGGTACCAGCTTTTCCAGCAGCTTTTCTTCTACAGGAAACCGGTCGTTGTCGTAAAAAGTGTGGTTACCGTTATAAACTTCAAGCAGTATGGCATCGATCCCTGAACTCTTTACCATTGAAAGCTTCTTCTTCCAATCGTCAGTAGATAACCCCAGTTGCGGGGTTACCCAGGTCCAGTTTTTTGAATTGAGCGAAGCATCGATAACAGAACTTTTTGCTGCTTCACTGCTGGCCTGGTTTGCGCAGGCTTGCAATATGGTATTTGTACTTAAAATGGCCAGACTGCCCTTGCCTAAAGTTTTAAGGAATTCTCTTTTTTTCATTTTGACAGTTGTTTTGGTGTTTTCCAGATTTCCCCGTCTGCCTTGATATGCCACTCCATTCCCTTCTCTATTGCCGGGTATTTTATCTCAAATAATGATTCGGTTGTTTCAATCTCAGGTTTTTGATCTATTTCCTGCCTGATATGTTCGGGCAGGTTGAGTTTTGTTAGTTCATCCGTGTAAGTGCCGTGCTGTTCATAATATTGCTTTTCAGCGTAGTAAAGGTTCCTTAGCAGCCATTTAATGTCTTCTTCCGGGTTTGGTTTAAATTTCACCTCACTCGTGCCCGCATGCTGTTTGCTGAACTGCACAAAGCCCCACATTTCAGGAAGGTGCATGTTGATAACCCCCTGTGGAGACCACACCCAGTTATATTCCGGGTAAGGTTTGTTTGTAGCCGGATCAATCTCTTTTCGGTATTGACCACCGTCATTGACAATCCGCCAGTTAACGCGTGAAAAATTGACGCGCCAGTGGTCACCATCCTGTGGTGTTTTGCCTTTCGAAGCCGCTTCTTCAAGTACTGCCCATGGAAAGGCCAGCTCCACGATCCAAAGCTTATCCTTGTCATTGGGGTTGTTCAGTGTTCCCTGGATTTGAATGGCACTTTTCAGTCCTCGGATGTCCCACGAGTCGATGGCCGGGCCTCCGTTGAGGTACGGTTTGATTAGCATTAAGTCCCAATACGTTCCCAGGGCGTTGATCTCAAACTCGTAATACTGGTGAGTATCGCCATCAGGATCGATAAAAACTTCAAAATCATTTTCATGGAATATGACCATGTCGCGCTGGTCATACGTGGCCCAGATGTCCGGTTCGATGATTTCAGCAGCAATGTAAAAATATTGGTCGTCCCATAGCATCTTGGCTCGAGTGCGGTGAAGTGGTTTGGGCTTTGCATCACCTTCAATGTCCACAAAATCCTCAGTCCAGGGAGCCTGCTTCCAGTCTTCTTCATTCAGTTTGCCATCAATAGTCAGGGGCTCCCGGGTGTGGTGGCATACATAATCTTTTGGGGCATACTCAAATCCGGTGTTTTGGGCACAAGCCGCCGGCACTTGAAGAAAAATATAGCAAATTATTGTATAGAAGGTAATTTTTAACTTCATAATCTATTGATGGTTAGCCTTGAGCTTAAAAGTGAGGTTGGCGCCGTTAGTCAACTCCTGATGGGAGATAAAATATTTATTAAATGGCTTTCCGTTTAAGATCATCTCATCTATGTAAAGAGCATCGGAACTGCTTTTTTCTGCCTTGATCATCAGGGTTTTGCCTTTGTAGTACTTGTCGTTCAGGTGAATGGTAACCAGATCAAAAACCGGACTGGTGAGGGCATAGGTCATGTCACCCGGACAGTGTGGATAAATGCCCATCATACTAAAGACCAGCCAGGCCGAAAGTGTGCCTGTATCATCATTGCCAGGTATTCCTTCCGGGGCATTGGTATAATATTTTTGGATCAATTCCCTTACCTTTTGCTGAGTGCGCCACTCTTCGCCTTTTACATAGTTGAAAAGAAAAGGGTAGGTGATGTCGGGTTCATTCGCCATGTCGTAGTTGTTTTCATCAAAGCAGGTTTGGAGCGCCCGGGAGAATGGTCTGTCTCCGCCTACCAGCTTGATTATGCCGGGAATATCATGCGGTACATAGAACCGGTATTGCCAAGCATTACCTTCTACAAAACCAATGACAGGTTCGAAATTCGCACCCGCTTGAGGATCAAAAGGTGTGAGCCAGGAGCCGTCTTTCATTCTTGGACGAAGCATGCCTGTAGATTTGTCAAAGTAATTGCGGTAGCTCAGTGCCCGTTTGCTGAAATACTTGTAATCCTTGTCTTTATTCAGTGCTTTGGCCAGTTGCGCTATATTCCAGTCGGCAATGTTATATTCGAGCGAAGTAGATACCGTGCCCCACAAGCCGTCGTAGGTATTTTCAGGAATGTAGCCAAGCTCAATATATTTTTCCAGGCCCGGGCGGAGCTTATTGCCATCTTTTTGGGGCATAGCAGACTTTTTAATTGCCTCATAGGCCAGGTTAATGTCGAAATCCCTGATTCCCCTTAAATAAGTATCGGCAATAACAGGAGTTGCCGGGTCGCCCACCATCACTTCTGTTTCCATGCCCATCAATTCCCATTTGGGTAGCCAGCCGCTCTCTTCGTACATACCCAGCATGCTATTCACGAGATCTGATTGAAGCTCCGGATAGGCTAAGGATAACAAGGGGTGAAGGTTTCTGTAGGTGTCCCACAGGGAGAAGACCGTATAGCGGTTGCCTTTGGTATTGCCTGTTCCATGTGTTCCCATAAGCGGGTAATCGCCGTTTACATCCTGAATGATGTTGGGGTGGATCAGAGTATGGTACAGTGCGGTATAGAAGATGGTTTTTTCTTCATGCGTACCACCTTGCACCTCTATTCTTTTTAGACGTTGTTCCCACGCAGTTTGTGCCTTATATGCAGTCTGGTCAAGGTTAAAGCCTGGCTGCTCTTTTTTTAGGTTTTCGCGTGCATTTTCAATACTTACATACGAGATGCCGATTTTCACTTCAATAGTTTCTCCTTTACGGGAGTCGTAGGTGAAGAAAGCGCCGATATTATCCCCGGCCATTTCGTTGCGGTATTGGTAGTAAGGTTTGTACTTGCCACTATATTTTGTCCATGTGGCTTCAGCGCTGTACTCAGGCATTTTTTTCCATGCTCCGTAGTTGCTGGCCGGTTTGCTGAATTTAGCCACAAAGTATACAGGCCTTACATCTTCCGGGTTATAGCAAAAGGTGCCGATCAGCTTATACCCCTCTATTTCTGTGTCAGAAACTATTTTAAGCATGGCCCCGGTTTCGTTGGTAAGCCCCAGGCCTAAATTTAACAATATATGTGCCTCGCCTCCCGGAAAAGTATACCGGCTTATGCCGCTTCTCATTGTGGCGCTCACTTCGCTTTTGATGTTGTATTTGTTTAAATGATTGGAGTAATAGCCCGGATAAGCCTGCTCTTTGGAGTAGGTAGTGCCGTATTTTTCGGGATCCAGCTCCAGTGCACCGGTGGTGGGCATCAGCAGGATGCTCCCCAGTTCAGGGCAGCCCACACCGCTCAGGTTTACATGGGAGAAGCCTGTCAGGAAATTGTTTTCGTGTACATACGATCGGGAATGCCACTCGCTGTCTTTTTCAAATACATTGCCCTGCCCTTTTTTATAAGCTACATTAAATGGTGTGACAGATGCCATGCCTGCCGGTAGTACTGCTCCGGGGTGTGTGGCGCCATAATTGGAAGTGCCGATAAAGGGATTGACATAATCCGTATAATCCTGCGCAATGGCCGGGGAGGCAAGTGCCAAAATAAATAAATATATGCTTAGTCCTTTCATCATAAGTTTTATACCACTTTTATGCCCTTGTTAATAAAAATCTGTAGTGTGTCATTGGGTTGGTTGATCTCGGTAATCAGGGTCTGCACCTTGAGTATATCGTCAATTTTAAAGGGTTGTATCCGGCTGATGGCGCCTGACAGACATAGTGCGATTACATTCCTGGAAGCATCAATAAAGGCCTTCTTGGTCAGGGCTATTTCCCTGTCGCCCCCGGTGATGCCTACATCAGGGTGTATGCTGGGTGCTTCTATAAGGCATAAATCGGCATGGATGTCTTTGAGGTAATTGATCACTTCCAGTCCGGCACTGACGAGTGATTTGTGTATGATCTTGCCTCCCAGGAAAATGACTTCAAGGTTCTGAAACTCGCAAAGCTTGGTGGCTATCACCAGTGAGTTGGTAAAGACCAACGCATTAAGGTCTCTGGGCAGGAGGTCTACCAGCACCAGGTTCACAGGGTTGCCATCGAGAATGATCACCTCATCATTTTTAATGAACTCTTTTGCCTTGTTGGCTATGATCAGCAACTCTTCATTTCGGGTAGGGTTGATCTGTGCGGAAGTAATGTGCGGGTTTGCCATGGCGCCCCCGTGAACTTTTTTTACAAAGCCATTTTCTGCGAGCTCTTTTAGGTCCCTTCTTATAGTGTCCTCCGAAACATTGAGTTTTTTGCTCAGCGTATTGGAGTGTACCTTATTATATAGGCTGATAAGGTGTAATATATAGTTGTGCCGTTCTTCTTTTAACATTTATCAATTATCAATGATTGAGGAGGATCCGATTTACAATCAAAAATACGAATTCCTAAATATAATGAATAAAAGCGCATAAACCTGCAATTATTTGCCGGTTTTTATCTTAATGTGCTGAAGATTAGATGATAAATGCCTGATTTAGCAGAGGTAATGCGTTTTATAGCCGGCTTATGCTTTAAATATATCTTGTTTAAACACTGATTATGTAATTATGTGAAGTTTTTATATTCTTAAAACACATAAATATGCAGGAGTATGCATGAATATGCATGTTTGTGTTGGAATTGTGTTTTTCTTTTTCTAGTATTAGTGCATGTTATCAAAACTAAACCCCATATACTATGTTCAAAAAACTACTTTTTATAATGGTCATTGGGTTTTGCTTTATTATACAGGCAAAAGCCCAGGTGGTCGTTTCTGGTAAAGTCATTGATGCCAGTGAAAACGAACCTTTGCCAGGAGTGACAGTTTTGGTGGAGGGTACATCCAATGGTACTATCACCGATTCTGATGGTAATTACAAAATTGAGGTAAAAGAAAACCAAAGCCTTTTCTTCTCATTTGTCGGTTATGAATCACAGACAATTGCCGTAGGCAATCAATCTGTTATTGATGTGGCGCTGATGCCTGATATTACTCAACTGACAGAGGTTGTGATTACGGCATTAGGTGTAGAAAGGGAAAAGAAAGCCTTAGGTTACTCGCTGACTGAAGTTGGCGGAGAAGAAGTTTCGACAGTTAAAGAGACCAACGTCATTAATTCATTGGCCGGTAAGGTTGCCGGTGTAGTTGTCTCGCCCAATACTTTTGGCCCAGGCAGTAGTACCCGGGTGATCATCAGAGGTAACAACTCGCTGACAGGTAACAACCAGCCGCTTTATGTTGTGGATGGAGTTCCTATGGACAATGCGGGGTTTGGTTCATCAAACAGCAATGTGGGTGACGAATATTCAAGGTCTGATTATGGCAATGGTATAGCTGATATTAACCCTGATGATATTGCATCTATCTCTGTACTTAAAGGACCTAACGCGGCAGCCTTATATGGATCAAGGGCTAGTAATGGTGTAATTCTTATCACAACTAAGAAAGGGGCAAACAGGAAAGGACTTGGAGTAAGCTTTTCATCTAGCGTAATGTTTGATAAGCCCTTGGTATTGCCAGAGCTTCAAAACGAATACGGCCAAGGATCACAAGGAAATCATGATTTAACTACGGGCAGTTCATGGGGAGCCCCTCTCGATGGAAGCTCTAAGCCATACTTTACAGGAGAAAATCGCCCCTATTCTGCACAATCAGATAATGTTAAGGATTTCTTTAGGACCGGCTCTAATATAATCAACACCTTGAGTTTAGCCGGGGGGAATGAAAATGCTAATGTGCGGTTTTCTTACACCAATGCGCAGGCTAACTCCATTTTGCCTAATTCGGATATCAGTAAACATAATTTTAACCTGAGAAGCTATGTAAAGCTTACAGATAAGTTATCTTTTGACAGTAAGATTACCTATGCAAATATCGAAGGGCATAACCGGGCTACACTTGGTACTGAGGGAGTGGTTGCAAATATCTACGGCATTCCCAGGAACATTGATATTAATGATTTGAAGGATTATCAGCAGGATGGAAGCTTTGCAGTAAGATCTTACAAATTGGAAGCCGATGGAGACCCTGCGACTGATACATCGAATCCTTATTGGGTCTTATACAATGATCGTAATGATGATGTCAGGGACAGGACTTTTGGCTTTTTTAAGGTAGACTATCAGTTTACAGATAACTTTTCTGCTTTTGCAAGAATAGGTGGTGACTTTACGAGTCAAAATATTGAAACAGTGAATAGCTATGGCCATTGGTTTTACGGTCAAGGCAGGTTTGATTACAGTACAAATAAATCCAAAGAAATCAACGCAGACTTTCTATTGAGTTATAATAAGAATTTCGGAAGTGATTTTGCTCTTTCTGCTAATTTTGGAGGTAACCATAGGTATGAGGAGGATGAAAAATATTCATTTGCCGGGAATGAGTTTAAAATACCTACTCAGGCCACGGTGGCCAGTGCTAAAAAATTAAGACCCGGATATACATTTAGAACCCCAAAGGAGGTAAATTCTCTCTATGGCTCAGCGCAGTTCGCCTATCGCGAAACCGTTTTTCTTGACGTAACTGCCAGAAATGACTGGTCGTCAGCACTTCCAGCCGATAACAGGTCATACTTTTATCCATCCGCCAGCTTATCAGTACTTATTAATGAGTTTATTGATAGCAACCAGCGTATCCTGAGTTTTACTAAAGTACGAGCAAGTTGGGCACAAGTAGGTAATGATACAGATCCTTTTCAACTTGCTAATACCTATGTTTTAGATCCCGAAGGGTATCTTGACCAAACGTCCTTATCAAGGGAGGAAACCCTGTATAATCCCGATATAAAGCCTGAGCAAGTTTCAACTATTGAGTTTGGCTTGGAGTGGAAAATGTTCAACAATAGGGTTTATGGAGATTTCACCTACTATGATATCCAGTCGGAAGACCTTATTTGGGGAGTCAGAATTTCAGAAAATTCAGGCTACAAATATTACAACACCAACGTAGGCGAAATGACCAATAAAGGAGTTGAGTTACTCATTGGAGGTACACCTATTAAAACACCTGATTTCTCATGGGATATTTCTGTGAATATGTCTCATAACAAGAATGAATTGGTTGAGCTCATAGAAGATGTTGATAATTATATCTTTAGCACAACCAACGGTGGAGCCGTAGTAGTGCAGGCAACTGCAGGTGGCGGTTTTGGCGATATATATGGATATGATTATATGCGTGCTCCAAATGGTAAGATCGTCGTGAATGACAGTGGTGTGCCGGTAAGGTCTTCTGAGTACACCCATTTAGGTAATTATCAGCCGGATTGGTTAGGGGGTCTTTCAAATCGGTTTACTTACAAAAACCTTTCTTTTAACTTTTTAATTGATGCCAGGTTTGGGGGAGAGGTCTATTCAGGAGCTGATGCAGCCTTAGATGTTTCAGGTGTATCGGAAAGAACACTTCAATACAGGACCGACGGTGTTGTGCTTGACGCTATGGTGAATACCGGCACGGCAGAGGAGCCTGTATATGAGCAAAATACGGCAAGTATTACATCTCAGCAGTATTTTGGGTCACTGCCTGCATCAGAATATGTTTATGATCAAACCAATATACGAATGAGAGAAATGTCATTGGTTTACAGGTTGCCTGAAAGTGTGATTGGCAATACATTTATCAGGGGTGCATCAGTAGGTCTCATAGGACGGAATCTGTTCTTCCTGACAAAGAAGATAGACAACTTCGATCCGGAATCGAGCTACAGCACCACTTCATTTGGTCAGGGTGTGTTGTTCTACAACTTGCCTACTACCAGAAGCTATGGCTTCAGTGTAACAATTGATTTTTAATATTAAAGTAAATCGTAATGAAAGCTATATATAACAAAGCAATAACATTGGGTTTGATAGTGCTGGCATCATGTACATCAGATTTTGATGATTTGAATAAAAAGCCTGGAGCGGTAACTGCAGACCAAGCCAGTGGCAGATATTTTTTAACAAACCCACAATATAAGCTTTATGCACCAGGTCGGTTTCCATATTGGAGGGGTCCTCTTATACATGGGGATCGCTATGCAGGGCACTTCTGCTTCGGCTTCGATGGTTCATGGTGGACCGATGAATTAGGATATTCCTATAGTGGAGCATATACAGATGCTACATGGGACTGGCTTGCAGGGTATCTTCGAGGAATTGATACTTACCTTGACTTAACTGGAGTAGGAGGTGAATTTGAAAATGAAAGGATGCATGCTGTTGGACTTATACTTAAAGGGTTGTATTACCAGAAATTTACGGATATTTTTGGGGAGGTGCCTTACTCTGAATCGGGAAATGCTGACATTCTCAATCCTAAGTTTGATACACAGAAAACCATCTACGAAGGCATAATAGCGGAACTTGACCAGGCCATGGCAACCATTGGCGATGCTACTTCTACAGGTGAAGCCTTGGAGGATTTAGCCGAAAATGATTTGTTTTATCAAGGAGATTTACAAAAGTGGAAGACGCTTGCCAACACCCTTAAACTGAGGCTGGCCATGCGTGCCCATGGAGCCAGTGGGGCTGATTTTGCCAACTCTGTAATTACAGAAGCCCTAAACAGCCCTTTAATTGAAACCCTTGAGGAAAGTGCGCTGCTTGAAAAGGACAAGGTAATTGATCAGTTCAATAGCTCAGCATATGGCGATGTATGGCATAACTTCGGGATAGGTTCAAACTGGACAGTGAGCAAGCATCTGATTGATTATTTGAGAAACAATAATGATCCCCGACTGGAAAAATATGCAACTCCTGCCGAGGGAGGTGATATTTTTGTGCCTAAACCAACTGATGCAGCAGAGCAGAAAGCACTTGACCTGATGCTTGCCAATCTTGATGATGCCGGTGTAGTTTACACTACCAAGGATACTGTAATTGATGGTAGTAATAAGGTAAAAGTCTCAATGCCAGAGGATACTCATTATGTTGGGCAACCGTCAAGACTCAACCTTACCAGTTATTACTTTGCAAACTATAATTTCTTTTCAAAGCCGGCTGAGATTATTATTCAGAAAAAAGGTAATGGGGATATATTTCCCGAACTTGTACTCACTTCTGCTGAAACATATTTCTTAAGGGCCGAAGCTGCACTCAAAGGTTTTGGTGGTGATGCCAATACGCTTTATCAGGAAGGTATAAGACAAGGAATGCTATTGTGGGAGGTAGAGGAAGATGATATTGATGATTTTCTTTCTGCAGCTCCGATTGCCACACTTACTGGCACTACCGAAGAAATGCTTGAGCAGGTCAGCGTTCAAAGATGGATCGCAAGCTATACCGATGGCTTTGAGGCCTGGTCAGTGGTACGTAAGTCGGGTTATCCCACGGACGTAGCTGATGGTGTTGATGATCCGGATATCTATGGCTTTGGAGAGATCAATGGTGTTTATCCTCAAAGAATGCGATACGGAAGCAATGAAAAGAACACCAATGGCGCTAACCTGCAGGATGCATTGACAAGGCAAGGTCCTGATCAGCAGGATATTGAGCTTTGGTGGGCAAAATAAGGTTGATTCTGCATGGGCATTGGGTTGGCTTCTCAGAAGTAGCCCGATGTCCGTGTTGATGATTTTTAACATTTAAATGACAACAAATACCTACTTTTAGAAGAGAACAGCACTTTTCTGAATTTTCAAAACACTTCGACAAGGAATGGATAATGTATCGCAGAATGTCAGTGTAAAAACTGATATGGAGACAAAAAGCTATACCGGGCCTTTTGTTACAGTCACTTTTTTGTTTTTTATGTGGGGGTTCATTACCGTAATGAACGATATACTCATCAATACCTTCAAAGGTATATTCGACCTCACCGCCCCGCAACGCGCACTGGTACAGTTCGCGTTCTTTGGGGCATTTTTTATTGTTTCACTCATTTATTTCATCATTTCCTCTTCAAAAGGCCGCGACCCCATCAACAGGATCGGTTATAAAAATGGTATGGCCATAAGCCTGCTGATCTGCGGAGTGGGATGTATTGCATTCTACCCTGCTGCTTTGCTTCATTCTTATACAGCCTTCCTCACCGCCCTTTTTGTGCTCGCTTCTGGTGTCACCTGTCTGCAAATATGTGCCAACCCGTATGCGACTATTTTGGGAAAACCTGAAAGCGCCTCAAGCAGGCTCAACCTGGCCCAGGGATTGAATTCCCTGGGAACTACCGTAGGGCCGATTGTAGGTACTATTTTAATTTATCAGGTGTTTTCTTCCGGTGAGCTTACCGTGAATTCCGTGGCCAACACCTACCTGGTCTACGGGCTGGTGTTCATCGGCTTTAGTGTGCTCACCTTTATGAGTAAAATGCCTGCCTTCAAAAATGAAGATACCATAGAACCCGGACTGGGAGTATTGAAAAACAGGCACCTGGCTTTGGGAATAATCGCCATTGCGTTTTACGTAGGCTCAGAGGTGGCCGTGGGTAGCTGGATTGTCGAGTTTTTAAAAGAAGATCATATCGGAGCGCTGGGCGAAGCTGATGCCAGCTATTTCCTGTCCTACTTTTGGGGCGGACTTATGCTTGGCCGCCTGATTGCCAGCACCTCACTCAATGCAGAAATATCGCGTTATCAGAAACTGATCAGAATGCTGGTTACTGCTTTTGGAGTGTTCTTCCTTATTTATGTGGTTACCGGCATCAAGTATGAAGGTGGAGGCTTTGTGTTTTTACCACTGGATTTCAGCTATATTTTACTTTATCTTGTATTAATAGCCATAAATTTTCTGGCTTTTACCATCACTTTTAACAATCCAGCAAAGGCATTGGTAGTGTTCAGTTCTATTAATGCACTGCTGCTACTCTTAGCCATAACCTCTTCCGGAAAAATCGCCTTCTGGAGCATCATCGGTACAGGATTGTTTTTCTCTATAGGCTGGTCAAACATATTTTCACTGGCCATTAAAGGACTTGGAAAATTTACCAGCCAGGGATCATCCTTGCTCATTATGGCTATTGTTGGAGGAGCCATCCTTCCGGGAGTACAAAGCTTTGTGATCCAGTCACATGGTGTACAGTTGTCATTCATCATACCATTGTTGGGTATGGTCTATTTAATTTTTTACGGAGCCAAAGGGCATCAGGTAACTAAAAAAGGATCATGAAAGAATTAGTAGCAGGAATAGATATAGGAGGTACAGGTACCAAGTTTGGCCTTACTGACCGGGAAGGTAATGTATTGAGTTCAAGCCAGATCAGCAGTACGAGCCAGGAGAGCTTTGAGGAGTACCTTGAAGAGCTGCATGCAGGCCTGGAAAGCTGTTTAGCAGAACTGAATGCAACGAACAATGGATATAAAATAGTTGGGATAGGAGTAGGAGCGCCCAATGGCAATTATTATAAAGGCACTATAGATGATGCGCCTAACTTGCGCTGGCGAGGTGTTTTGACCTTTGTAGAAGCCTTTAAGCAATATTATGATGTTCCCATAATACTGACCAACGATGCCAATGCAGCAGCACTTGGAGAGATGCTCTTTGGAGGAGCAAAAGGGCTAAAAGATTTTGTCGTGATCACTTTGGGTACCGGCTTAGGCAGCGGGTTTGTGGTCAATGGTGAATTGCTATATGGCTATGATGGCTTTGCCGGAGAAGTAGGTCATACCATTGTAGATGTCAATGGCCGTGAATGCGGATGTGGAAGACAGGGATGCCTGGAAACCTACGTTTCTGCTCCTGGTTTGGTACGTACGGTTCAGGAGCTGCTGGGGAGATCCGTGGCAAAGTCGGCCCTGAGAAAAGTAAGCTTTGAAGATATGACTTCAGCACTGATAGCCCAAAAGGCACAGGTAGGTGATGCAATAGCTTTGCGGGCCTTTGATTATACAGCAGAAATACTCGGACTGAAACTGGCCGACCTCGTGGCACACACCAGCCCGGAAACCATATTCCTTTTCGGCGGCCTTGCCAATGCTGGCGACATCCTCTTTGATCCTGTACGCCACTATACCGAAAAATTCATGTTAAACCTGTATAAAGACAGGGTGAAGATCCTTCCGTCAGCCATAGGTGAACAAAATGCTGCCATACTTGGAGCCGCTGCACTCATATGGCACGACTTGAAAAATATTGAATCCAAACATCAAAACCTTTCCATATGCTAAACAGCACATTGAAAATATTTAAAAGGAAAAGCAAATTATGGATATGGCTGCCCCTGGTCATACTTGTGGTAACCGCATGTAGTAAACCAGTAGAGCAGACGGCTGATGAGACAGTCGAAGAAATTCACTACACCCAATATGTAGACCCATTTATAGGTACCGCTGCACACGGCCATACTTACCCGGGAGCAACGGTACCCTTCGGAATGGTGCAGCTCAGCCCTGATAACGGTACTCACGGCTGGGATTGGGTTTCAGGATACAACTATGCAGATAGCGTTATCGTGGGTTTTAGCCATACACACCTCAGTGGCACGGGCATTGGAGACCTGGCAGACGTGCTTTTCATGCCCGTACAGCGGGAAATTCAGATCAACAAAATTGTAGCCACCAGAAAAGATTACGACTACAAATCAGCTTTTTCGCATACCAGGGAAATAGCGAAACCAGGATATTACGGCGTGTATCTTGATGACAACCAGGTAAAGGTGGAGCTTACTGCCACCGAAAGGGTGGGCTTTCACCAGTATACTTTTGATGGCTCAGGCAAGCCGCAAATTGTTATTGATCTGGGCTTTGCGATCAACTGGGACAAACCTGTGGATACACATTTGAAAATAGAGAATGATACCACGCTGGTCGGATATCGAAAGTCAAAAGGATGGGCTGATAATCAGCAACTATATTTTTCAGTTAAATTCTCAGAGCCGGTCACTTCGTACACCATTTATAAGGATGGAGACCCCACTGAAGGCCCGGAAGCGACTTCGCCCAGGCTACTGGCCGTACTTGAATTTGGCGACGGGAGTAAGGTAGTCAGGGCCAAAGTCGGGCTGTCGAGTGCAGATATTACAGGTGCCACCAAAAGCCTTTCAGAAATTGATCACTGGGACTTTCAGCGTACGAGAAAAGAAGCTTCGGATAAATGGGAGGCAGAGTTAAGCAAAATAAAAGTGCAAAGTGAGGATAAAGATGCTCTCGAAACTTTTTACACAGCACTTTATCACACCAGTCTGGCCCCGGTACTTTACTCAGATCTGAAAGGGAAATACAAAGGCGCTGACGGTGAAGTACATCAGGTAGAAGATTATACCAAATACTCAATTTTTTCCCTGTGGGATACCTTCAGGGCGGCCCACCCGCTCTTCACGATCACCCAGCCGGAAAGGGTGAATGACTTTATCAATTCCATGCTGAGTCACTACGACGAGTATGGTCTGCTGCCGGTGTGGGAGCTGACCGGTAACGAGACCAATACCATGACAGGCTACCATGCCATTCCGGTGATTACCGATGCCTGGCTCAAAGGGTTTAGTGGCTTTGATAAAGCCAAGGCGTACGAAGCCATGAAAAAGAGTGCCATGCAGGACATTCGCGGGGTTAATTTTTACAAAGAGTATGGCTATATCCCGGCCAACCTTGAAAACGAATCCGTAACCAAAAACCTGGAGTATGCCTATGATGACTGGTGTATAGCGCAGATCGCCAAACTGATGGACAAGCAGGAAGATTATGAATACTTCATGAAGCGGTCTCAGAGCTATAGACACCTGTATGATGCTACAACCAAATTTATGAGAGGAAAACTGGCGGATGGAACCTGGAAGGAACCCTTTGACCCCAAATACTCCTCGCACCGGGTAGATGCGGAGTATACCGAAGGTAACGCCTGGCAGCATAGCTGGTTTGTACCCCACGATGTGGAAGGGCTGATCAGTTTGATGGGCGGTGAGGAGCCGTTTGTGAAAATGCTCGATTCACTGTTTAGCGAAAGCTCAGAGATCCATGGAGACAATATCTCTGCTGATATTTCCGGTCTTATCGGGCAGTATGCACATGGTAATGAACCAAGCCATCACATTGCATACCTCTACAATTTTGCAGGACAACCCTGGAAAACGCAGAAAACCGTACAAAGAATAACCGGAGAGCTATATAGCAATGATCCCGCTGGCCTTTGCGGTAATGAAGACTGTGGCCAGATGTCGGCATGGTATGTTTTTTCAGCACTGGGCTTTTACCCCGTCAACCCTGCCAACAGCATGTATGTTATAGGAACGCCGATGTTCGAAAATGTAGCCATCAATCTGCCAGACGACAAACAGTTTGAAATTATAGCAGAAGGTCTGGGAGGGAAAAACACCTACGTTCAAACCGTTGAACTCAACGGCCAGCCATTGGAAAGGTCATATATCAAACACGGTGAATTAATGGGTGGAGGTACCCTGAAATTTGTAATGGGTCCCGAAATTAACCGAAAATGGGCCGTAGAAAGTAAGAACTATCCTTATTCAGGACTTGAAAAAGATTTAAAAAATGACACAGAAAACCACTAATGCAAGTCAATTGTCAGGGGATAAAAATATGTTTGAAAAGATCCCCGTCAAGGTTTATGACGACCCCATCGATGCCTCTGCAGCCGTAGCGCAGGAGATAGCCGGGTTGATCAGGGAAAATGATTCAAAGGGGGGTAAGTGCGTGCTGGGCCTGGCAACAGGCTCCACGCCTACCAAAGTTTATGCAGAGCTGGTCAGGCTACACCGTGAAGAAGGCCTCAGCTTTAAGAATGTAATTACCTTCAATCTGGATGAGTACTATCCGATAACCCCGGACTCGTTACAGAGCTATGTCAGGTTTATGAATGAGCACCTGTTTGACCACATCGATATACCTGCTGCTAACATTCACATCCCTGACGGTACTCTGCCTGCTGAAGAGGTCGCTGCTTATTGTGTTGAATATGAAAATAAGATTGCTTCCTACGGAGGACTCGACCTGCAAATATTAGGAATAGGGCGAACAGGCCACATTGGGTTCAATGAGCCAGGCTCTACCATTACCAGCAAAACCCGGTTGATCACCCTTGACCATGTTACCAAAGTAGACGCTGCCAGCGACTTTTTCGGGGAAGAGAATGTTCCCCGGAAAGCTATCACTATGGGTGTAGGCACCATCATGGAAGCCAGGCGAATCATCCTCATGGCATGGGGGGAAGGCAAGGCCAGCATCATCAAACGGGCGGTAGAAGGAGAACCCAGCCATGAAGTACCGGCCACATTTCTTCAAAACCACCCTAACGTACTGGCCGTACTGGATACAGCAGCGGGTGATGAGCTCGTAAGGATCGGTCAGCCATGGATGGTGAGTGACTGCACCTGGACGGCTGAGCTGCAAAGAAAAGCTGTGATCAACCTGTGTGCTAAAGTGGATAAACCCATCCTAAAACTTACGGACCGTGACTACAATGACAATGGTCTCAGCGACCTTGTAGCCAACTTTGGGCCGGCCTATGACATCAACATCAGGATATTTAACGAACTGCAGCACACCATCACCGGTTGGCCCGGAGGCAAGCCACATGTAGATGACAGCCACCGCCCTGAGCGCGCCGAACCTGCCAAAAAGCGGGTGCTGATCTTCAGTCCGCACCCGGATGACGATGTCATTTCCATGGGAGGTACCCTGATCCGCCTCCATGATCAGGGGCATGAAGTACATGTAGCTTATCAGACATCAGGCAACATTGCCGTATTTGATGATGACGTGATCAGGTTTGCCGATTTTGTCAGCGACTACCACCAATCTTTTGGGTTTGTGAAAGAAAATGCTGACCGCATGTTTGAGCAGGTGGTTACCCAGATCAGGGACAAGGGGCCGGGAGAGACTGACAGCAAAGAGGTACAAAATATCAAAGGACTGATCAGAAGAGGGGAGGCAAAAGCAGCCTGCCGCTATATCGGTCTGCCCGAGGAGCATATCCACTTTCTCGATATGCCTTTCTACGAAACCGGGTTGGTGAAAAAGAAGCCGCTGGGAGAGGAAGATGTAAACATCATTGTTGACCTGATCACAAAGATAAAACCACACCAGATCTATGCTGCGGGCGACCTTTCAGACCCGCACGGTACACACCGGGTATGCCTGGATGCCATTTTCAGGGCACTTAACATCCTTAAAAAAGAGTCGTGGATGAAAGACTGCTGGGTATGGCTGTACCGGGGCGCCTGGCAGGAGTGGGATATTCACCAGATAGAGATGGCCGTGCCTCTAAGCCCCGGAGAGCTATTGAAGAAAAGAAGAGCTATTTTTAAGCACCAGTCCCAGAAAGACAGACCACTGTTCCCAGGTGCCGACAGCCGTGAGTTCTGGCAGCGTGCCGAGCAGCGGAACCGGGAAACCGCCCACGAATACGACAGGCTCGGCTTGCCGGAGTATGAAGCCATAGAGGCATTTAAGAGATATTTTTATTAGAAGCCACAAAAACCACACACATGAAAAGAAGAGACATCCTTAAAATAGCATCCCTTAGCCTGCCGGCATGGGGCATTTCCCAGAGCCTTTTCGGGAAGGTGCTTCCTGCTCCGCGAAAATCTGCCAAAGGCCCTGTTGTAATATCCACCTGGAACCACGGGCTGATGGCCAATGATGAGGCCTGGAAGGTGCTGGAAAAGAAAGGCAACGCCCTGGACGCGGCGGAAAAAGGTGTGATGATCGTAGAAAATGATCCTGAAAATCAAACCGTAGGCATTGGAGGTTTTCCTGACAGAGATGGCATAGTTACCCTTGATGCCTGCGTCATGAGTAAAGACGGATGTGGTGCCGTAGCCTTTTTACAGGATATCAAAAACCCGGTGGCCGTAGCGCGTAAAGTGATGGAAGAAACGCCACACGTCATGATCGTAGGAGAAGGCGCCAAACAGTTTGCCCTCGCCCAGGGATTTAAGCCGGAAAATTTATTGACGGAGAAAACAGCCAAAGACTATAAAGAATGGCTCAAAACCTCGGAATACAAACCTGTGATCAACATTGAAAACCACGATACCATCGGCTTGCTGGCCATGGATCATAATGGTGATATTTCCGGGGCCTGTACCACCAGCGGTGCAGCCTGGAAAATGCACGGCCGGGTGGGTGATTCACCAATTATAGGTGCAGGGCTTTTTGTAGACAACGAAATCGGCGGGGCATGCGCGACAGGCCTTGGCGAAACCGTGATCAGGTCAGCCGGAAGTGCTATGGTGGTTGAGCTGATGCGCCACGGTTATGAGCCGGCGGAGGCTTGCAAGGAAGTGCTGAAGCGTATTGTGAAAAACGAAAAGGATATCGCCAACATACAGGTCGGCTTTTTGGCACTGCGCAAAGACGGTACCTATGGAGCGTACAGCATCCACAAAGGCTTCACTTATGCAGTCAAAACCCTCGAATTATCAAAATTATTAGACTCACCTGCTGTAAACAGTTAAAAACGTGAGCATACACCTACTAAACAAATAACGAAGTGGCTTTAAAAGTAACGGATAAAAAGAGCGCAAGGGCAAACTTTCGTAATGTTTTAAGTATTAATGAAGGTTGGCAATTTAGAAAGGCTGGTACCACACAATGGTATGATACCACCGTGCCATCCACCAATTTCACCGACCTTCTGAAACATGGCCTGATAGATGACCCCTTTTACAGGGACAACGAAACCAAATTGCAATGGATAGAAAATGAAGATTGGGAATATCAGCTCAACTTTGAGATCAAACCCGAAGACCTGGAATACGATGTTGTTAACCTCGTGTTTGATGGACTGGATACCTACGCAGACGTTTATGTGAATGACATCCTGATATTCAAATCAGACAACATGTTTGTCAAGTGGCAGCATGACTGTAAACAATTATTAAAAGCAGGTTCTAACGAATTAAAACTCTATTTTCATTCCCCAATCAAAGTAACCCGGCCACTCTATGAAAAAGCAGGTTTTACTTACCCTGCCGGGAATGATAAATCTGATGACAAACTCAGTGTTTATTCCCGTAAGGCACCCTATCACTTCGGCTGGGACTGGGGACCGCGATTTGTAACTTCAGGCATTTGGCGCCCCGTGTACCTTGAAGCCTGGAATGATCTGGAGATAGCCGACCTTTATGTTGAGCAAAATGCACTGACAGAGAAAAGGGCAGTGATTACTGCCCATGTAGAGCTTAATGCAGTTGAAGCTCAAAACATTGATTTGCAGCTAACAGCTACATCACCGGAAGGTACAGGCGTTGATGTGAAGAAGGAGCATGTATCGTTGGAGCAAGGTAAAAACAACATTTCGCTCACCGCTACCATCAGTGATCCCCGGCGATGGTGGCCCAATGGCATGGGCGAGCCCGATCTTTACAAGATAAAAGTGAAGGCGCAAAAGTATGGTCAGACTGTCGCCGAAAAGCATTTGAAAGTCGGACTGAGAACGATAGAAGTTATAAACAAACCGGATAGTGATGGAGAAAGCTTCTTTGTTAAAGTCAACGATACCCCTGTTTTCATCAAAGGGGCCAATTACATTCCCTCGGATAGCTTTTTGGATAGGGTCACCTCAGAGAAATACAGGGAAGTTTTCGATAATGCCGTGGAGGCCAACATGAACATGCTTCGCGTGTGGGGAGGAGGCTTCTATGAAAACGATGAATTCTATGATCTGGCTGATGAACGTGGCATCATGATCTGGCAGGATTTCATGTTTGCCTGTAGCATGTATCCCGGAGACGACGCTTTTCTCAAAAATGTCGAAAAAGAGGCCGTTTATAACGTAAAGCGATTGAGAAATCACCCCTCGATAGCTTTGTGGTGTGGCAATAATGAAATTGCTATCGGCTGGGTCTCCTGGGGCTGGCAAAAGGAATTTGGTTATGACAATGTCACGCAGATACTCCTGAAAAAGTATTACAATAACCTGTTCCATAAGCTGCTGCCCAATGTTGTCAAAGCGCTGGACCCTGAAAAATTTTACCTGCCATCTTCCCCGATCAGTGACTGGAAAAAACTGGATGATCTGAAAATCGGCAATAACCATTATTGGGGCGTGTGGCATGGAGAGCTGCCATTCAGCTCTTACAACACCTATGTCCCCAGGTTCATGAGTGAATATGGCTTTCAGTCATTCCCGGATATCGATTCGGTAAAAAAATATACCGAGCAGGAAGACTGGGATTTGATGAGCCCTGTAATGTTGCTACACCAAAAGCACCCCAGAGGCAATGCCCTGATCAAAAAATATATGGAGGAGCACTACAGCCAGCCCAAAAACTTCGAGGCCTTTTTATACCTGAGCCAGTTGCTACAGGCAGAAGGCATTAAAACCGCCATCCATGCCCATCGAAGGAACAAGCCATTCTGTATGGGCACACTTTACTGGCAGCAAAATGACTGCTGGCCGGTGGCCTCATGGTCAAGCGTGGATTACTATGGCCGATGGAAAGCGCTCCAGTTTTTTGTTAAAACCGCCTATCAGGAAATCATAGCCTCTACCATTCAAGAGGATGATCATATTGAGGTCTTTGTCATTTCCGATTCACTTGTGCCTCAAAAAGTTGTTCTCGAAGTAGATGTACTCGACTTCTCAGGAAAGAAAGTTTACGAAGGCAGACACAACCTGAACATTGCCGAGAATAGTAGCAAAGCCGTGTGCAAGACCACGGTTAAGCAGCTAATTGAAGGTAAGGATAAGGCCAGCCACATGCTAACTGCGAGAATCGTGAGGGATGGTGAAGTTATTTATGAAGACAATCACTACTTTGTCGAACCTAAAGCCATCAAATGGGAAAAGCCGGAAATAGAGGCAAAGTTCAGACAAGAGGCAGGAAGGACTGTAATAGAGCTTTCGGCAAATGTGTTGGCCAGGAATGTATGTTTAAAAGCATCTGGGTTTGAAAATAACTTTTCAGATAACTATTTTGACCTGGTTCCCGGCAGAAAGAAAACAGTAACAATAAATACAGACGACCACTCCGGGCTGGAAAAAGACCTGACCGTATATTCACTTTATGATGCCTGTATCGAAATATGAAGCTTGAACTGATAGACGTAGTAATCATTGTTGGCTACCTGGTATTGACCATTGCCCTTGGGTTTTACTTTTCTAAAAAAGCTTCCAAAGACCTGCAAGCCTACTTTTTGGGAGGTAAAACCATTCCCTGGTGGATATTGGGCGTCTCAAATGCTTCCGGTATGTTTGACATCACCGGCACCATGTGGCTGGTGTCTATGTGCTTCGTCTATGGGCTTAAAAGTGCATGGTTGCCATGGATCTGGCCCACGTTCAATCAGATATTCCTGATGGTTTATTTATCCGTCTGGTTGCGCAGGTCCAATGTAATGACCGGTGCCGAATGGTTGGAAAAGCGCTTTGGCAATGGCCGCGGAGCAGAACTTTCCCAATTGGTGGTGGTTATTTTTGCTTTGATCAGTGTAGTGGGGTTTATTGCCTATACCTTTAAAGGAATTGGCAAGTTTTCCCAAACCTTCCTGCCATGGGATCTGGAACCCGATACTTATGCACTTATTCTGATTGGTTTTACCTCGCTCTATGTCATCAAAGGCGGAATGTATAGTGTGGTCATCACCGAGCTTATCCAGTTTGTGATCATGACCATTGCCTCCGTGGCCGTAGGAATTATTGCTATGGACCTCGTGAGTCCCGAAATGCTGGCAGAGCATATCCCGGAAGGCTGGAAAAATGTATTCTTCGGGTCGCACCTTGAACTGGACTGGACGGGCATCATCAATTCTGTCAACACCAAAATCAGTGAAGACGGTTTTACATGGTTCTCATTCTTTGTAATGATGATGCTCTTCAAAGGCGTACTGGTAAGTATGGCAGGCCCCGTGCCTAACTATGATATGCAGAGGATCCTGGCAACCAAAACCGCAAAAGATGCAGCCAAAATGAGCGGCCTGGTGTCGCTGGTGATGTATTTCCCGCGCTACATGCTCGTTACAGGCCTTACCATTCTGGCCATAGTATTTCTCGGTCCAAAGATCAGTACGGAATCAGGCTTTGATTTTGAAATGATCCTGCCTTATTCCATCAATAATTTCATTCCTGTCGGTTTTACAGGGCTGCTGCTGGCAGGGTTAATTGCTGCATTTATGTCAACTTATGCCGCTACCGTCAATGCAGCCCCTGTATATTTTGTTAATGATATCTACAAAAAATACATCAAACCGGATGGAAGCAGAAAACTGTACGTAAGGGCAAGTTACATTGCTTCCTTCGTGATCATCGTGTTGGGTATTTCTTTTGGTTTCATTATTGAATCCATCAATTCCGTAACTCAATGGATATTCGGAGCCCTTTTCGGTGGCTACACCGCAGCCAATCTGCTGAAGTGGTACTGGTGGAGGTTCAACGGCTTTGGCTATTTCTGGGGCATGATGGCCGGTTTGGCAGCTTCACTGATATTGCCTTTTCTGTTTCCTGAGGTTCAGCCGCTTTACGCCTTCCCGTTTATTCTCCTGGTCTCCTTGGTTGGGTCAATAGGAGGTTCCCTGCTCACCAGGCCCGATAATGAAGAAACCCTGATCGACTTCTACAAAAGCGTAAGGCCCTGGGGCTGGTGGGGGCCCGTTAAAAAGATGACCATCGAAAGATACCCTGACTTTCAGCCAAATAAGAATGCAGGCAGGGATGCTTTTAATATCGTGATTGGAATGATCTGGCAGTTTACCCTTGTCGTTATGCCGATCTACCTGGTTATAAGAGAATTGTGGTCGATGCTGATCGCATTTTTGATTTTCGCTGTAGCATCTGTGATCCTAAAGAAAAACTGGCTCGACAAGCTGGAAAATGATTAATGAATGAATAAAGACATTCCCCGATATATCAGAAGATCCATAATTGCCCTGGCCTTCGTGTTGTGCATACTTCCATACCCTAACCAGGCGCAGCAGAAATATACCGATGATTGGCAAACCCTGCGCGAACGCCCATACCCCGAGTGGTTCAAAGAGGCCAAACTTGGCATTTTCATACATTGGGGACTGTATTCTGTGCCTGCGTACTCTGCAAAGAACAGCTACAGCGAATGGTTTTTGAAAGGGTTGCAAAGCGGAGACTCCACACGGACTACATTCATGAAGAAAGCCTATGGTGATAACTTCATTTACAACGACTTTGCACCACTGTTCAAAGCAGAACTGTTTGATGCGGCGCAGTGGGCTGAGCTGTTTAAAGCTTCCGGTGCTCGTTACGTGGTGATGGTTTCCAAACATCACGATGGTTATTGTCTCTGGCCCAGCAAATATGCCAGGAATTGGAACAGTGTAGAAGTAGGCCCAAAGCGTGATATAGTGGGTGAGCTTACCCATGCAGTAAAGTCAGAAGGACTGAAAATGGGGCTTTATTACTCCCTTCCCGAATGGAACCACCCGCTGCACCGCTGGGATACAGACCCTCACCGGAACATCGGGAATTATGTGGAGCAGCATATGATCCCACAGTTTAAAGAGCTGGTCTCTACCTACAAGCCATCACTGATATTTGCTGACGGAGAGTGGTTCAATACCGCGGAAGAATGGCATTCCGCAGAGCTGATCTCCTGGTATTACAATTTGCTGGGAGAGGAGGCCGTGGTGAACAACCGCTGGGGCTCGGGCAGCGACATAGGCTTTTTGACGCCGGAATATAGCGCAGGCCTTGAAGCCATGGAAAGACCATGGGCAGAAGTCAGAAGCCTGAGCAGGTCATTCGGCCTGAACCGGAATGAGGGCCTCAACGACTACATGTCTCCCCGTGAACTCATCCACTTTTTTGCAACTACCGTGGCTAATGGCGGTGGCCTCATCCTCAACGTTGGCCCCGGTGCAGACGGTATGATCCCTTTGCTTCAACAGGAGCGCCTCCTGCAACTGGGCGAATGGCTCAAAATAAACGGTGAAGCCATCTACGGAGCAGAAATGAACAGCAAGACCAGCGAAAAGTATGAAGCAAAACTATCCAGGGTTGAGGCTAATATCAGCTTTGACCTCGTCAGGGATACTCCCGGCCATCCTGTTAAAGAAGACAATTTTACTGCCGTCTGGCAGGGCTACATCGAGCCGGAATATTCCGAAACCTACAGCTTTAGCGCAGAGGCGGATGATGCCATCAAGGTCTGGGTTGATGGAAAGTTGGTCGTGGATACCGAGGCTGATAATGCTTACCCTATAAAGTTGAAAGCCGGAAAAAGATATGCCTTTAAAGCACAATATCATGAAAGTACCCACGATGCCAGCGCGAGGTTGTTCTGGGCCTCTAAGAGTCAGGGAAAAGAGGTGATTCCATCTGATCGTTTTTACCAAAGTGATCAGGGGGATGAGCATGGATTGGCGGCTACCTATTCCTCGGAAAGAGAACGGTTGCTCTATACGCGTAACCATAATAACCTCTACGCCATAGCCCTGGGGTGGCCTGAAAGTGAACTTGCCCTGAAGTTGCCTGAGCCTAAGCCTAATACAAAAATATCCCTCTTAGGAAGGGAAGGGTACCTGCCCTGGCAATATGACCAGGAAACTTTAACAATAGATGTTAGTGAGGTAGGCTATAATGACATACCCGGAAAATACGCATGGACATTTAAAATAGAAGATTATCAATGAAGACACTGACCTACCTTGCTTTGCTAAATATGATCGGCTTTTTAGCATGTAGCCCCATGCAGCAAGATGCTGTCCAACCTCAGCCGCCCGCTATTATTCCTCAGCCTGTTCAGATGGAGGTGATGGACAGGGCCTTTGAATTGTCAGCCAATACAGCAATTGCCTACAGTGAACAGGATGAAAATGCCAAAGTTATAGCCGAAATGCTGAATAACATGCTCCATCCGGTACTGGGACAAAAACTTCAATACGGTGATGATCAGAAGAATGCGATCCGGTTTGTGAAGGACTCATCCATTGAAAACGCTGAAGGCTACAGGTTGAAGGTAGATCAAAAAGGCATTACCCTTTCAGCAAGATCAGGAGCAGGCTATTTTTATGGAGTACAAACCTTACGACAACTATGGGGAAATAGTGACATCAGGCCATCCAACCAAGTAATGATACCGTGGCTGAAAATAAATGACCATCCGCGCTTTGAGTGGAGAGGGATGATGCTGGATGTATCACGCCACTTCTTCCCTAAAGACTTCATTAAAAAGTTCATCGACTACCTGGCTATGAATAAGCTGAACACATTTCACTGGCACCTGGTAGACGATCAGGGATGGAGGATTGAAATAAAAAAGTACCCGCTGCTCACGGAAAAAGGAGCGTGGAGAGTGAACAAGGAGAACCTGCACTGGAACTCCCGGCCCACGCCAGAAGAGGGTGAAGTAGCAGATTTTGGTGGTTTTTATACCCAGGAAGATATCCGGGAAATTGTGAAGTATGCAGCGGAAAGACATGTGACCATTGTGCCTGAGATAGAAATGCCGGCACATGTAAGTGCAGCGATATCTGCCTATCCATGGCTTTCATGCAAACAAGAGCCTATTCCAGTTCCATCCGGAGGCGTCTGGCCGATCACCGATATCTATTGCGCAGGTAACGACAGCACCTTTATGTTTCTGGAAGACGTGCTGACGGAGGTTATGGATTTATTCCCTTCTCAGTACATTCACGTGGGCGGAGATGAAGCCACCAAAACAGCTTGGGAACAGTGCCCTAAATGTCAGCGAAGGATCAAAACCGAAGGGTTGTCAGATGTCCATGAACTGCAGAGCTATTTCATCAGCAGAGTAGAGCAATTCCTTAACGCCAATGGCCGCCGCCTGATCGGTTGGGATGAAATATTGGAAGGAGGGCTGGCCCCAAATGCCACTGTAATGTCATGGAGAGGTATGAATGGAGGGATAGAGGCCGCCAAGAAAGGCCATAAAGCCGTCATGAGTCCGGGTACACATTTGTATTTTGATCACTACCAGGGACAGCAGCAGTTGGAACCACCGGCTTTCGGAGGTTATTCACCCATCAGCCACGTCTATACGTTCGATCCCGCCCCTGATTCCCTCGGAGAAGCTGCCAGCTACATCTTAGGAGGTCAGGCTAACCTGTGGACAGAATATGTACCATCCCCCGAGCATGCAGAATACATGATCTTCCCCCGCATCTATGCACTGGCCGAAGTTTTGTGGACGCCAAAAGAAAAGAAGGATTGGGACAATTTCATTGACCGGGTCAACAGGCACCTTCCCACACTCGACAAGATGGGTGTGAACTATGCCAAAAGCATGAATAACGTAGACATTGTGCCTGTGTTTAACGAAACAGAAAAGACCATCTCCATGAAGATGGAAGCTGAAAACCCTAAAGGTGACATCTATTATACGACCGATGGTTCAGAACCGGATGCTGAAAGTGAAAAGTACGCTTCCCCATTATATCCAGGGCGTACTATGCAAATCAAGGCGGGCTTGTTTCAGGGCGATCAATTGTCCGGAAAAATCTCAACTACCGAAATCTTTATTCATCACGCCTTTGGTATGAGGCCACAGCAGGCTAACCCACCAGCAGAAAAATATTCCGGCAACAACGAATTTGTGCTAACAGATGGCATTCGGGCAAATCTGAACTTTGGAAGCGGCCAATGGCAGGGCTTCAACGGGAAAGACATGGAAGCCATTTTTAGCTTTGATAATCCGGTTACCATTAAAAAAGTCAGAGTTGGTACCCTTCATGATTACGGAAGCTGGATTTTCAGACCCGATCAGGTTACCGTTTATGGCTCTAAAGAAGGCAACATCTATGAGCTACTGGGGAAAACGCAAGCTACACTTCCCGTAACAACAGCAGAAAAGCAAATAGTTGACTTCGATATCCAACTTTCCGGGCAGCAGTTCTCCAAAATAAAAATAGTCGTAGATAACATAGGAACCTGCCCCGAAGGCCACAGCGGCGAAGGGAGTTCTGCCTGGTTATTTTTGGATGAAATTATTATAGAGTGAGTAAGTTGTTTGCTGGGAAAAAGAAATAAACAGTGAATATGTGTAACGTTGCATATATTCAAATGTTGGCTTCCATGGTCCTCTAAATGAAACATTACTCAAAGAAATTTAAACATGTAGCCCCAACCTTCATTGTTGTGACTTTTGGAACGACAATGGCTACGTTACTTTTTAGGTGGGTATTCACGATCAATTCGGAGATTTTATCAATAAAAGAAGATGTCTTTAACATCTGGCTCCCTTTAATTATTCCATGGATTCCGATAACAATTTGGCTTAGACCTAAACTACGAATCTTAAAATTTAAAAATGACAATGGATCGTTTCTGTTTCAGATGATGGCCTGGGCAGCTATGGTCGGGATGATGATTGCAGCAAATGGTTATTTGAAAACAGCAACAGGGAAATTATCAGCGGTTCGAACCATTGATATGTTAGAAGAAGATGCAAGGTATCTAACGCTCGAGGAAATTAAACTGAACCGAGATTTTGGAAGTGCTCATACCGAATTTCGTACGAGTGGTAAATACAACGAATATTTGAATTTCGACTCTTATTTCGTTTATCCCTTCCACACATCAAACCAAGAATTTAAGTATTGGTATGGCATAAAATTTCACAAACAGATCGGCAATAAGCTTTCTCCAGAAAAGAAGGAGAGTCTTTATCAGCAGTTCTTCGAACAATCCATTAAAGATTTTGAATCTTATAAATTTTCCAAACCAACTTATTTCGAAATCCTTCCTCATTCAGATGATCGAGAAGGTTTCGAAAGGGCAATTGAGAGATTACAAATTAAAACGCCAGATAAAATAATTGTAATTGAGCCCAGAGAAGGAAGTTATGCCGACCGGAATGGAAACAAACTTGAATGGATTTTTGGATCCTTCGGGATTGGCTTTTGTGTTTTTTTATTCGCACTAATATTTCCGAAATATCATCATGCGGAACACAAACGACAGTTAAAAGGAATAAAACCAAAATCAGATGAACTGATTGACATGCTAAAATTCTTGATCCCAAAAGGTGATCATTATGCAACATCAATCTTGCTTAATTTAAACATTTTGATCTTCCTTCTGATGATATTTTCTGGTGTTCATATTGTTTCACCGAATGGTTTAGAACTTCTTGACTGGGGAGCGAACCGAAGAGCAGAGACTATAGGTGGCGAATGGTGGAGACTTGTGTCTAGCATGTTTTTACATGGAGGAATAATGCATCTATTATTGAATATTTATGGACTCGTCATCGCTGCTCTGTTTGTTGAGCCAATCTTCGGACGAGTCAAATATTCCATCCTTTATTTTGGTTCAGGTATTTGTGGAAGTCTGTCAAGTATTTATTGGTATGAGAATACCATCAGTGTTGGCGCATCAGGAGCTATTTTTGGTCTCTATGGGGCTATTTTGGGACTTTTGCTAACCAGTGCTTTTCCGAAAGATGCCAAGAAAGGAATACTAATGTTCATTGGTCCATATGTTGTCTTAAACTTGCTATTCGGACTAACTGGAGGGATTGACAATGCAGCTCATATCGGAGGCTTTATATCAGGCGCCGTTTTCGGGATATTATTATATTTAATGATAAAAAAGGCGTAAGCTACAAACACTAAATGAATATGCGAACAGAGCAATGTGAAAAAACAACTTCGGTACCCTTGGCAACTGAGGCCACTCATTTTAGTTGCAAGTTACTAGGTGTTAAAAAGAAAAATTGATGCGACAATATGAATAGACTATTAGTTGTTCTGTTAATCATTTCAAAGGCAAATATTTTAAGTGCACAAGCTGACACAACATATTTCTATGAACAAGGATTAAAAGCAATTGGTCAATTTGATATCAAGGGCAAAGAACATGGACTGTGGACAAACTTTTATTTAACTGATACAATTCAGTCTAAAGGAAAATATAACCATGGAATACCAACAGGATTTTGGGCAAATTATGATAGCCTGGGTAGAAAAATTAATGAAGGCTCATATGAAGATGGACTTAAAACAGGTGTATGGAAAGAATGGGATTATTTTCGAAAGGAATATCGTGAAAGCGGCTTTAAAAGGGATACAATTCATGGAAAAACGGCGTGGATTCACTTTGATGGATAT
>NZ_SMLW01000073.1 GCF_009711405.1 Fulvivirga kasyanovii
CACAAGCCAAGCATCAACCAATCTGGCAATAAAGTTGACATAGCCCTTCAGAAAACGCATGAAGAGCCCTTGAAACTGGCAATTCTGGACAATACCAACGATATCATTTTTGAAGATACACTGGCCGACAATGGCAACCTGACTAAAAGATACGATATGTCACGTCTTGGTCCGGGCTCATACACTATGAGAATTGGCATTGCAGGAAAATACTTTAGCCGGTCTATCAGAATTCAATAAAACATTCAAAATCTTCATAGGAGAGGGTAAAGGGTCGCCAGGTAAGGGGGTGGCCCTTTTTTAGTATCTCGCACCTATATCTTTGTATTGCTAGACAGGACATTTCAGGCTACTAATGTTTTAAGCTTCCTCTATACCCTGATCGTAGTGTTCTCTCAGTAATGTAATATAGCGCAATATGTTGCGAAGTACAGGGCGGAGTGATCCTGTCTGACATACTTTCTTTCACATCCTGTA
>NZ_SMLW01000265.1 GCF_009711405.1 Fulvivirga kasyanovii
ATTCGTTGAACGTGGTAGTTATGTAGATAAAGATTTCTTTAATATTTTCTCATTCGACCTGGTGAAAGGAGATCCGGAGAAGGCGCTTGACCAGATTAACTCCCTGGTGATCAGTGAAAAATTGGCCAATAAGTATTTTGGCAATGACAATCCTCTCGGGAAAGCCATACAGTTTAATGGTAAGGAAGATATGCTCATAACCGGGGTAATGAAGGACGTGCCGCATAACTCTCACATGCAGTTTGACTATGTGATGTCAATCGAAAAGTTTGGAGTGGGAAAGCCAGAGCTTCAAACGGATTGGGGTAGAAATTTTATTTACAGTTATGTAAAGACCGGAAGTGGAGCCAATATAGCTGTGCTCAACGATAAGATCAAAAACGAGATTAAAAAGAATAGCGAAGGTTCGGTTACGGATATCTACCTTCAGCCTTTGACAGATATACACTTGGGTGAAGTTAATTTTACGGCTGATATCTCCGGGAAGGGCAATAAAACCTATGTGCAGATCTTTTCTATAGTAGCAGCTTTTATTTTGCTCATAGCCTGCATTAATTTTATGAACCTTTCTACGGCGCGTTCTGCTAAAAGGGCTAAAGAGGTAGGCCTTCGCAAAACGGTTGGTGCCAGCCGTTACCAACTGGTCTATCAGTTTTTGGGCGAATCCGTAATGATATCTCTGCTCTCCATGATGCTGGCCCTCCTGTTTGTCGATATGCTGCTTCCGTCGTTCAATTATTTGTCTGGAAAGTCGCTGGACCTGGGTTTGCTTGAGGCGGGCCATGGTTTGAAAATGCTTATATCCATGATTGGGGCAGCTATTTTCACCGGGTTGCTGGCAGGGAGCTATCCCGCCATATTTTTGTCTTCCTTCCAGCCGGCCAGTGTACTGAAAGGTAAAAGTTCTAAAAGTGCAAATCCTGTTTTCAGAAAAGCACTGGTTATACTTCAGTTTACAGTGTCGATCGTTTTGATCATTGGCACCATTACTGTCTCCACACAGTTGGACTATATTCAGAATAAAAATCTGGGAATCGATAAAGAGCAGGTAGTGATCCTACAGTCCCTGGGAGAAAATTATGAAGTCTTTAAAAATGAGTTATTAAGCGAAGAAGGCATAGTGTCTGTAGGTGTCTCTGACCAGCACCCGGTTTATGTACAAAATTCCACTTCAGGTATTTCCTGGCCAGGGGCAAATCCTGACGAAACCATATTGATCCATACGCAGTCTGTTGATGCGGGGTACATACCAACCATGAAAATAGAGATAGCTGAAGGCAGACATTTTTCAGAATCGATTGTCTCTGATAGCAGCGCCGTGATTGTAAACCAGAAGGCCCTTGAAACTATGGGCTTCCAGGAGCCGATAGGGGCGCATCTCACTTATAATAATAAGGAATATACTATTATTGGTGTGGCTAAGGATTTTCACTTTAAATCGGCACATCAGCCTATCGAACCCCTTGTACTATTTATGGAAGACGAACACTTTGAGAAAATGCTGATCAAAGTTGATGGAGGGGCCGTAGCTCAGGCTATGTCAAAAATCCAGACCCAATGGGAGAAGCTCAATCCCAAGAATACCTTCAACGCCAGTTTTCTGGATGATGATTTCAATGAACTATATGCTTCTGAGGAAAGAACAGCCACACTTTTTAAATGCTTTTCCGCATTGGCCATTATCATTTCGTGTTTAGGCTTGTTTGGTCTTGCCTCCTACATGGCAGAACAGCGAACAAAGGAAATAAGTATAAGAAAAGTATTCGGAGCCCCGGTAGGAGGACTGTTCTACCTGGTCTCCAAAGATTTTACACTGCTTGTATTCATATCATTTATCATTTCAGTGCCCATTGGCTGGTACCTTATGAACATGTGGCTCGATGCTTTTGCTTATAAAATAAATATGGGGGTATCTGTTTTTTTTATGGCTGGAGCTTCTGCGTTAATAGTAGCCCTTATTACAGTGAGCTATCAATCCATAAAAGCAGCAATGTCTGATCCGGCAAAAGTACTGCGCAATGATTAGTAAGTATGAATGCCGGAAGGAGCTGATCCAATAGTCATTTTTAATAGTTCTTTCTGCTGCGCTTGGTCGTAGTGGGAGAAGATGGCCTTACCACAGTAGACCTGGAGCGGTTAAAAGTAGACCTCTCCCAGGTGCTTTGGTGCTGCTCGCGGGCCCGGTTAAGCTCTACAGAACGGGAAGAAGGCTGTATAACCCTGATGTTTGGCTCAGTCCGGGATTGCACCTGGCTGCTACTTCGGGATTTCACCGTTTTTGTTTTTCCGGACAGGTAAGGATAGCGACCACTGTTTTCGTTCAGGTACTGCTCACGAGACACAGGTTCTTTGGCGTGTCCCTCAGCACGTTGGCGGTAACTCTCCTCAAAGTACCCATACTCCCTGATCTTCTCTCGTCTCAGCTCGCTGTTATCTTCATTGATAATGCCATCCAACACGCTGCCTCTGCTGGTTCTTCGGTATTCGTCGATCGATGAATTAAGGCTGCTGCTTCTGGAAGTGCCCACACCAGGCCGCCCGCGGTAATACCTGATAATGTAGTCAGAAAGGTACGGATACCGGTAGTAATGAATTGGATATTCGAAATACCAATGGAAGTAGTAATAAGAAGGTAAACCGAAAATCAGGATAGAACTTTGAGGGCCATAATAGTATCCCCAGTGATACCAATAGGGATAGCGGTACCAGTAAACATGAGGGAACCATGCCGGATACCCAAACCAGAATGGGTAAGGGTAATAATCGTAATAGATGTGAATATCAGTCCGGGCTACCTCTTCCTGCTTCTCTTCCTCCTGCTTTGGGGCAGGGTTGGGGTACATCGGATCGTAAATCTCATCATATCCGTTTTCATCCTTAAACTCCTTTGAAGCCGCTTCAAACTCAGCCAGAGCTTTTGGATCTTCCTCCAGACCTTTTTTCCAGGCCTCGGCATCTCTCAGGTGCTTTTGCGATACTGCCAGCCGTAGCGAGTCAGCTTTTGCCCTTACGTAATCAGGGTCCTGATTATAATATTCACCCACAATGATGGCCAGGTCTACATGTTCAACCATCACATGCAGCACTTCAGGAAACTTCAGCAGCAGCCTTACTTTGTCACGCGTTGCAGGTGGGTAATCCTGGAGAAGCAACTCCAATGTAGCATTGGCCTCCTTGTTAATGGCAGCCATTTTTTCCAGTGTTTGCAGACGACTTACACCATAGTTCAATGCAATTTCATGGATGTCCGAAGGGTAATCTTCCAGTATTTTCCTGATCTCACTTTTCGTCTTCTGGCCACCATCCACGATCTTCTCTACCAGGCCCGGGTAGCGCATCAGCTCCCAATAGTTTTGCTGCACCTGTTGCGACTGGTACTGAATCAACTCATGGAACGAATCCCTGGTATTGGCCTGTATGGCTCCTATTTTGACCAAAAGCTCAGGGTGGAGGCATGCATCTAAAATAGCTTCACGTATATCATCAGGGTAAAGCGCGAGAGCTTCTAGTTCCTCGCGGCTGTCACCAACCAGGCTTTTGAAGTCATAGATTGGCTTATCCTGCGCACCCGCCGAAAGAGCCATCAGCAGTAACAGCGGAAATAGATGTTTT
>NZ_SMLW01000364.1 GCF_009711405.1 Fulvivirga kasyanovii
TCGTTTTCATAAGTATTTAATATTAATGTTAGTATTGACACTGTGATTTTCAGGTAAAGTTATCCGGCAGGTCAATCCTTTATTGTAACATATGTTGCACACTTTCAATGACTTTCATCAGCTATTCGGTCTTGATCACACCGGCTGGGCTTTTAGCTGATTCACTTTTAAAAACTCCTGTATTTTATCTTCAAAAACCACCAGATCCTTCCTTGCTATCTGATAGCCGGTAGTTTTTACAGACGCGCCTTTCTTCCCTCCTGTCAGCAGGTCAGCAACCCATAGTTCTGTTACAATCTCCGGGGGCCTGTGTAGCAACCTGATCAGCTTTCTGGTGAGCTTTTCTTTTTGCCCTTCCACTCCACCACAAACCGTGATAAAGGAATAGCGACTGATCTCTTTTCTGTTATTCTTTAGGAAGGTTTTTAGGGGTGCGGCCAGCCTGCCGACCCATATGGGTGCCATAAATATGAAATTGTCATAGTCAAGCAGCGATACCTTATGGGGTTTCAGCCTGGCATCACGATTAAAAACAATATCCAGCAGTATAGTGAAACCGTTTCTTTTCTTCACTTCTTCAATCTTCAACAGATCACACGACAACCTTCTTTTCAGGTCATTGGCCAGTATATCATTATTGCCGGTAAACGAATAGTATACTATCAGCGTCCTCATTTTATATCTGGGTTTAGCATGGTTTAATAAAATACAAGAAATAAGATTTGAGACTGATTAGGTATGACCTGTGTCAAGTTAATGTATGATTGTTGTCGCTCAGGGGAACATAAACAGATAAGAAAACCAATATCGCCTTCACTTCACCTGTGTTTGTGCTGTCTGATCCAACGTTTCATTTTTCTGCTTTTCGCATAACATTAATGCCTTGTCTGTCATTTATTAAATGATGAAACAACCATCGGCCCTACTATGAAAATATTACAAAGTGGTTCTCCAAAAAGCGGCAATTTCTGGCTATACAAAATCTTGCAACAAATCCTGAAAAGAAGTGGAAGGGACACGGTAAGTTTTATAGAGCAGCACCCCATATATCCTTTGGCCAAAACATGGGATCTCAACTTTCCCGAGCAATGCAGGATTGATGTACTCGAGATCACCGACCTGCAGTACCGCTACCGGATCAGCAGTGTTTTCAATATGCCCATAGATGATATAGAGGCCTATATAGCCGGCACAAACCACGTGTGGACCCACTCGCCGGTTTGTAAACGCAGTGAAGAGGCGTTCCGGTTATTTGACAAGATCATTTATATCATCCGGGACCCACGAGACAGGGCCTTGTCCGCAGCCAAATATTATACTTCCGAATATATGAGAAAGTATTTCCCGCAACCGGAAAGCGACCCTCAACAATTTCTGGATAAGAATTTCACACGGCTTATGCAAGAATGGGTCTGGCACGTGTGGGACCACCTTCGGTTAAGCGCAACCCATGATATTCACGTTACTTTTTTTGAAGGCTTCAACTCCAGTTTTCAACAGGAACTGACCATACTGCTGGATTATCTCAAAGTAAAGCTCCCTGTTATCCACAAAGCAGAGCTGGCGCAAAGTACCAGTTTTGAAAGTATGAAGGAGGAAAGCCCCAAACATGTTAAGAAAGGTAAATCCGGCCACTGGAGGGATAAACTGAGCGAAGAGCAAATGGAAGAGGCTGCCATTATAGCCGGCCCCCTGATGCAATACCTGGGTTATCCGCTGGATAAGGATGAGGATTTCAGGCCAAACAGAGCGCACAATGCTTCAAATTTCGAAAAGCTGAAACAGCAGATCAAAGAATCTCAAAAAGCACTGCAATCATCATAACAGTTGCTACCAAACTCCCAGTTGCCGCCCGATGGCTTTTACCTGTCCTATAGTGTAGGCATTGTGGTGAAATGTGGTCATGGCAGCCCAGGCAAGTGTTTTTCCATTGGAATAAACCTTGTAAAGCTCTGTATCCGGGTCTTTGACCAGGTTGATCATCTCCTCCAGGTCTTTCTGAAATTCGGCAATGGAATTATTCCATATCTCTTCATTTTCGGGAACCGGGTTGTCAGGCCAGTAAGCTTCCGGCCATACCTCCGGATTGTCTTCCGGGTCTTTCATAAACTGAAGCAATACCTTTTGCCGGTGCTTCATGTGCTCCAGTAAACTCCAGGCTGAGAATGGCAGGCCATCCAGATCAACTCCGGCCTTATCGAAATGGAACTCCTCCAGTAGAATGACCACCGGCGCAAACCCTCCTTTCAGCAGCTCAACCAAATTATCACGCATGATCACATCTGCCTGCTGGTCAACAGTTATACTATTTTGCATTGTTTTTACCTCCTTTTTAAACGTCCGATGTGCTCAATATCGACATAGATTTGTCTGAGGACATCTTGAAATAATTGATCACGCCACCTACGATCACCACTTTAATCTGCCTTGGGCTCAGGTTGTGGTTAAGCTCATAGGTCTGTCCTTTGGTCTCATTGATGGCATACTGTACCTCTCCTTTCAGAAAATTATCCACTACATTTTCCAGTTTGATCATGTCGTTTTCCTCCACAGAATCATAATCTTCCGGCCGGGCAAATTCGAAAGGTATTATCCCGAAGTTGATCAGGTTTTGCCACCCCAGGCGGGCATAGCTCTTGGCCAGCACAGCAACCTGCCCCAGGTACCTGGGGGCAATGGCAGCATGCTCCCTGCTGGAACCCTGAGCGTAATTCTCCCCGGCCACCACGATATGGCCACTATGCTTATCGTACACTTTCCGTGCTTTTTTATAAAATTTATCATCTACTACCGCATAAGCCCACTTACTGATAGCAGGGATATTACTTCTTAAAGCCAGCACTTTTACTCCTGCCTTCAGTATTTCATCTGTCGAGATGTTATCCCCCATTTTGAGTATTACCGGCACTTTGTAGTCATTCTCCAAAGCAGGGAACTCAGGGAACGATTTGATGTTCTTGCCCTTTTGGAGCTGGAGTTCGCCTCCATCTTCTGAGGGAGCCAGCAACATATCAGTATTGATGATCAGGTCTTCGGGATACTCATACCGCGGATATTTGGCATCGTAGAGCTTTTCAAGGTTCCTTGGATCGGTAATTTTCCCGGTCAGTGCAGAAGCTGCGGCTGTTTCAGGGCTGCACAAATACACCTGGTCATCCAGCGTACCTGAGCGGCCGGGAAAGTTTCTGGGCACTGTACGCAGGCTGATCTTGCCAGACGCAGGAGCTTGCCCCATACCAATGCACCCCATACAACCCGCCTGATGAAACCTTGCTCCTGACCTGAAAAGGCTGGGAAAAGAGGATGTGGCTATTAAATTCTGTACAATTTGTCTTGAGGTGGGGTTCACATCAAGTGAAACATCAGGATGAACGTTTTTGTCTTTCAGGATCTCCCCTACCACCCAAAAATCACGAATACCGGGGTTTGCCGAAGACCCTACAACAGCTTGTGCTATAGGTTTGCCTTCTACTTCTTTTACACTCACTACATTTCCCGGACTGCTCGGGCAGGCAATAAGGGGCTCAAGAGTGGAGAGGTCTATTTCGTCTTCAAGGTCAAATGTAGCATCATCGTCCATGCTGATTTCAACCCAGTCTTCCTCACGCTGCTGAGAACGCAAAAAGCGGCGTACCTCTTCATCCGAAGGGAAGACCGTTGAGGTTGCTCCCAGTTCAGTGCCCATATTGGCTATCACATGCCTGTCCATAGCACTCAGGCTGCTCAGGCCTGGACCGAAGTATTCAATGATCATGCCCCGGCAGCCTTTTACATCATACCGCCTCAGCATTTCCAGCACCACATCTTTGGCACTTACCCAGTCCGGGAGCTCACCTTTAAGTCTCACTCCCAGTATTTTCGGCATTTTAATGTATAAGGGCTCCCCTACCATGGCAAACGCCACATCCAAACCACCTGCACCGATCGCCAGCATACCCAGGGCGCCGGCCGCCGGAGTGTGGCTGTCGGAGCCTACCAGTGTTTTTCCGGGTATACCAAACCGCTCCATATGAACGGGATGGCTAACACCGTTGCCCGGTCTGCTGAACCATATCCCGAATTTCTGCGCTGCTGATTTAAGGAATACATGATCATCAGCATTGCGGTAGTCAGCCTGTATAAGGTTGTGGTCTACATACTGAACTGAAACTTCTGTCTTTACCCGGTCTATACCCATAGCCTCCAGCTCCAGCATAACCATGGTACCTGTGGCATCCTGTGTGAGGGTTTGGTCGATCTTAAGGCCTACCTCCTCACCCGGATTCATCTCTCCATCTATCAGGTGGGATGATATCAGTTTTTGGGAAACATTGAAATTACTTTTCATAGGCAGACATTTTAGGTTCTACTTTTAGAACAATGCCAAATGCTGATGGTTATCTGATTCAGGAAACTCATTTTAGTCAACTGCCGAACAATAAAATTTCAATTTATTATTTTCCTATCACGATTATTAATAATTAATAAAAATCAATAATTTCACATTAATAACACAAAAACATATATCAAAAACCAAATTTTTAACTTAACCAACCATCTTATGAAAAAAATAGTATTGGCTTTAAGCATTTTTCTACCCCTGTTTACCTCATGTGATCAGGAAGAGACTCCCCTTGAAGTAAAAAAGGGAGAAGTTCAGTTTGGCATCGATATGGACGATGTTAAATCAGCAACCAACGGCAGGTTATCTGATGATGTAAATATTGAAGACCTGACACTTTCAATCGAGTTTGTGGATGAGAACGGTGAGCTTTCCGTGCATGGTTTATTTGGCATTTCAAAACTGGATTATGACCAAAAACCCTGGGAAAACGATAAGTATGTCACTGAAACCTTCCTATTGCCGGAAGGCTCTTACACCATCGAAAGGTTCAACTTGTCAATGCCTACAGACGACAACAGCCCGTTTTATGCCACTCCCTACAAGGGTTCCAACCTGGCTTATCTGGTAGACAAGCCTCTACCAATTAAGATAGAAGTGCTGGCAGGACAATTGACCACCACTTCTTTGGAGGTAATTGATACTGAAGGCAGGGAGTATGAAGAGTATGGTTATGATGTTGGCGTGTTTGAAGTTGTAGAGCTTGCTGACCTTCAATACATCGCCTATACTTATGATAAGGTAAATGACGAACTTGTAGAAATAGGAACTACCGTTACCATTTATAATGAGGCAGGGAAAAAACTATTTGACAGGTTTATTACACCCGGTCTGGCTTATATCACCATGAGGGCAGACGGCTGGGATGATACACATACCATAATAGTGGAGAAAAACGGTTATAAAACGAAATCGTTCGAATTCAGGCCCGGAGACTACTTTGTCAATAATGGCACTCCTCTCCAGGTAACGTTGGAAAAAGAACTGGAATAACTTACTGCTAAAGAAGCTACTTCAATGTTTACCAATTCATTGAAGTAGCCTCTTTATCAAATCATTCCTCCTGATCGCATTGCACATCCTCCACACTGTTAATGATCACGGTACTTCCCTTCATGCACACATTGGCAAAACCCTCCAGATATTCAAATTCAATCCTGACACGCTTTCCATTAACATACTCAAAATCTTCCAAAGGATTTTCCACCGCCTGAGGGGGTGTTCCGCAAAAGTATGGCCATACGGGGTAAAGGTATTCACCATTTTTCAACCTAAACAGAAACCCGCAGCCATCCAGGCCGGTATGGTCCTCAACTACGGCGTCGTAACTACAGTTATTAGGTTCTATACCAGGCTCCGAATGGCAGGCAGCAAGTATTAGGGCCGATACAATCAGGGCAAAGGGCTTATACATTTTCATAATCGATTTGGTTTGGATTACTTAAAAGACACCATTTATGAACAGGAGGTTGTAAGACTTTGGCCACGTGAAGGATCAATCTAAATTTCTGTGGAGACTTTAACATTCCGAATCTATGTTTGAATGCCTCTGATAAAAGCAGTTGCAAACTCCTCCAAGGTTTTATACATAAAATGAGTCAAACTGCGGCGTATGTCATTTATTTGTATCAAATTTGCTCTATAACAGAAAAGATGATGGATCAGAAAATACAAGAAATAAAAGGTGGTGAAGGACTGGGGCAACTCAGGTTCGGCATGTCTACCAGCCAGGTGAAGCAAATCATAGGTGAGCCTGACGAAGTTGAAACCTACTCATATGAAACGGAAGAAGGTGAGCTTAGCGAAACGTGGCATTATGATTCACTGGAGTTATCTATTTCGTTCGATGAAGAAGAAGACTGGAAACTGGTATCTATCGCTATCAGCGCCCCGGAGGTGACCTTCAAAGGCCATAAACTGATCGGCCTCAAAAGAGATGAACTGATCAAGACCCTTGAAGGACTGGATTTGGGCAACCTGGAATTTGAAGATTGGTCATCGGCAGAGACACCAAACCACAAACTTATTTCGGCAGAGGAACACGAAATAAATTTCTGGCTGGATGATGATACATTGTCTGAAATACAGCTTGGCCCTCTGTTTGATGATAATGACGACATTAAATGGCCTAAGATCGGTTAAGCCAAAGCCAGGATATAAATTAAAGTTAAGAGGCTGCATCAAATATTTCCGCTCCTGATGAAAGAGTGTTGTGGTATTTGGTGCAGCCTCTTTTTTTGCGATAAACTTTATTCTTTATTTTTTGTACATTTATTTCGCGATCTTCTTTTTAGTACCGATTATATACTTTAAATTATGAATTTAACTTGTTGGCTTTAATGTATCTAATATGAAATTCAGTGAAATCCTAAATCTGTTCCGGCAGGGCAAAAGTACCGCCAAGAGCCATATGAAAAACCTGATTGAAATGGCTGCGGCAGACGGCAATTTTGATGATGTAGAATACCAGTTGCTCCAGCGCATAGCCAAGAGAAATGGCATCTCAGGGGGACAGCTAAAATCGATCAGAAACAACCCTGACACCGTGGCCTTTGAAATACCCGAGGACAAACTGGAAAGATTCTCCCAACTATATGACCTTGTACATATGATGATCATTGACAATGAGGTGCATAGTGAAGAGAAGAAGTTGTGCAACCTGTTTGCCATCAAGTTTGGTTACCCCCGCGAACGCGTTGAAGAAATTATCAGCACCATTCAAAGCAATATTGGTAATGGCAATGACCATGAAAATACCCTGCAAAGAGTGGAGTGGATGTTGATTTCATAGACGCCTGTTCAGCCTAACCTTACCTTTTTCGTTAAA
>NZ_SMLW01000156.1 GCF_009711405.1 Fulvivirga kasyanovii
ACTTTCTCCGCCCTCTACAAAACCCAGCAATTCAAAACCCTAAACGACCTCTACCACTTCCTCGATGAAAACGGCCTTCACATACCCCACAATAAAAGCGATCCAAAGAACCAAACGGATCCTCATACTTACAGAAAGCAGTATTTAAAACAGGCGGATGGGGTAGAGGTAGAGAGGGTTGAGAGTGATTTTAATGGTGTGAAGTTGGATAGTGTGCGGGTTGGGAAGGAGCCTTTGCGGTTTGATGTGGGAGTGGGGGAAGAGGGGGGTAATTGAGTTAGCCTAGGAGCGATCCTGAGACCTAAATGAAGTAGGGTGTCCACCTGCGTTTTACATTAGATGCCCTTCAAACCCCCGCTGTTACATATATCCTTCATTCTGTTACATAATTCACAACCACATTTATCCTCACCTGATAGCTTTGTAACAACAAGACTCAATTGCTCATGGACAGACGTTTTTATCAATTTCTGAATCAATGAAGCAGGCCTTGAGACAGTCCCTGTTTTAAAATCTATTCATCAAATACCATAAGATCATGAAAAACCAAAACATAGTTATTTATCTGCTTTGCCTAACGATTAGTTCATTACTATTCTCAGCTTGTGCTGAAGATGGGGACCCCGGGCCACAAGGGCCTCAAGGGCCTCAGGGTGAACCAGGAGAGCAAGGAGAAAAAGGTGCTCAGGGTGAACAAGGGGAACCGGGTACAGCCAATGTGATGTACTCCGATTGGGTAGTTTTTGATTGGAATCTGGAAAATTTCAGCACGGTTAAAGTCCATCAACTGGATATACCTGAATATTCCGAAGAGTTTGTAGAGCAAGGTGGAGTTATTCTGGTATACCATAAAGCCTCTCCGGTAGGAACCTTGCCATTTGTACAACAACTACCGGTTCATGCTGAATATAGCCTCACCTACACCGCTTATGTGCCAGGCTATATAAGAGTGAGAGCTAGTTTAAACAGTGCATCTGGTTTTGCCGGTATTATTACCAATGGTGAATTCCGCTACATCCTGATCCCCGGAGGCGTAAATCTAAATGGCAGGCAGAGCGACTATTCTTACCTAAGTTATAGAGAAATTAAGCAGATGTTTCATCTCCCGGATTGACCTGGCCTGGAAGGCACCCTCCATCCCGGTGAACTAATCGAGTACACCACAGAAGGAGGGATGCCAGACGGCAAAGAGCACTACCCCGAACCCAACGGAGGACTGGTAGGCACCCTAGAATACACCTTCATCTTAAGCCCCTCATCCCTTGACAACCGGTTCGAAGACAGCCTCAAAGTATTTTCCTCCTACAAAACCGGCTACAGCCACATCACGCTCACAGAATCTACTTTCTCCGCCCTCTACAAAACCCAGCAA
>NZ_SMLW01000601.1 GCF_009711405.1 Fulvivirga kasyanovii
AACTAATTTTTTTAATATTTTAATTATATTGAGTATATTTTCGAAGATTTTACAAAAAATAGGATAATGAAAAAATTAACAGTGATACTCACACTTGCCATGATCATGGCATTTTCTGTGAATACATTTGCCCAATTGTCAAAGGCCGAGAAGAAAGAATGGAAGAAAAAGGCAAAAGAATATGCTAAGAACCCTGAGCAAATGAAGCAATTGGTAGAAGAAAACCAAGCACTTCAAAGCCAGGTGACTAGTCTTAAAACTGAGAATACTGCCATGCAATCGCGAATGAGCGACAAAGACGCAAAAATAAGTGAGCTTCAGGATGACCTGGCAAAACTTAGAAGCGATCTTTCTTCTGCAAAAGCTGAACTACGAGACATGAAATCAAATCCCGTAGCGAGTTCTTCTGAAGGACCAATGGTAGATGGTGTGGTTTTCAAAGTGCAGATCGGTGCTTTCCGTAACAAAGACCTTTCTAAGTATTTTGAGAATAACGAAAACTTCAGTGGCGAAAATGAAGACGGCATGCAAAAGATCACCCTTGGCCAGTTCAGAGATTACTGGGAAGCAGATACTTTCAAGAAGTACCTGAGGGAAATGGGTGTTAAAGACGCATGGATCGTACCTTATAAAGATGGTGTAAGAGTGCCTATTAAGGATGTGCTGGAAGGCGTTATTGCTGATGATGGTGCGGCAGACTCTGAATAGATAGTAAAAAATTCATCTAAGAGGCTGTCTTAAAAGTCAACTCGTTTTAAACAACGGGGCCGTTTACCGGAATATAATTTTGACTTTTGGGACAGCCTCTTTATGTTTAATCAAATGTGCATGGTAGAAAAAAGGTGGGTACTAAAAGCTAAGCCTGAAAGGGAAATAATTGATTCATTATCACAATCTATTAATGTAAGTCCTCCCATTGCCACTATTCTCGCCCAGCGCGGTATTACAAACTTTGATGCTGCCCGTAGTTTTTTCCGCCCTACGCTGGACATGCTCCATGACCCGTTCCTGATGAAGGACATGGACGTGGCTGTCACCAGAATAGAACAGGCCATAGCCAGGCAGGAAAAAATATTGATTTATGGTGACTATGATGTGGATGGCACCACATCAGTAGCACTTTTTTTTAGTTTTCTGAATTCCTTTTATCCCGCTTGTGATTTTTATATTCCCGACCGTTATAAAGAGGGCTATGGGATCTCTGATGCCGGTATTGAATACGCCGCTGAAAACAACTTCAACCTGATCATTTCCCTGGACTGTGGCATCAAATCAGTCAGACTTGTTGAAAAGGCACGATCTTATGGTATCGATTTTATCATTTGCGATCACCATCGGCCCGGTGATGAGCTACCCCCGGCAGTAGCCGTTTTAGACCCGAAAAGGCCGGACTGCGAATATCCATACAAAGAACTTCCCGGTTGTGCAATCGGCTTTAAACTCGTACAGGCGTTGGTATCGCAAAACCCAGACTGGTATGCCGATCCTCTCGACCTGCTGGATCTTGTGGTAGTAAGTATAGCTTCAGATATCGTGCCTATAACCGGAGAGAACCGGGTTCTGGCCTTTTTTGGCCTAAAAAGACTAAAAGACAGTCCGCGGCCTGGATTGAGTGCCCTAATTAAACTGGCAGGGATCAGAACTAAAATGACCATTACCGGTATTGTCTTTGGCATGGCGCCCAGAATAAATGCTGCCGGCAGGATCTCGCATGCAAAAACAGCCGTGAACCTGCTGCTATCAGAATCTGAGGAAGAAGCCTACCATTTCGGTCAGCAACTGGATGTAAAAAATGATAAACGCCGTGATTTTGATGCCACCATAACCGAAGAAGCCATTGCGATGATAGAGGCCAACGAGGCCCTGAGATCTTCCAAAACTACGGTGCTATTCAAAAATGACTGGCACAAAGGAGTAATTGGCATTGTTGCTTCACGGTGTATTGAGCGTTACCATCGTCCGACCATCATTTTGACCATGTCCAATAACAAAGCTACCGGTTCTGCCAGGTCCGTTCCGGGCTTTGATGTTTACAATGCTATTGAAAACTGCAGTGACCTTCTGGAGCAGTTTGGCGGGCATATGTATGCGGCGGGTTTAACTATGGAAATCAATAAGGTAGAGGCATTTCAGAAGAAATTTGAGGAAGTGGTATCCAGTTCCATTTCAGAAGAGCTGCTGACACCGCTGGTTGATATTGATACGGAAATAACCTTGGACAAGATCACGCCAAAGTTCTTTAACGTCATAAATCAGATGGAGCCATTTGGCCCTGAAAATCTTTGTCCGGTATTTTTAGCCGAAAATATAAGTGTGGCAGGCTCTTTGAGGTTGATCAAAAACAAACACCTCAAATTCATCGCACAGCAGGAAGATTGCAACAACCGGCTGGAGGCTATCGGGTTTAATCTCGGAATATATGAAAAGAGGATTAAGAATGGAGAAAAGTTCAAAATGGCATTTTCTATTGAGGAAAATAACTATATGGGCTATCAGTCTATTCAGTTAAATATAAAGGATATAAAGTTCGATTAGTTATTTTTGCCAGATATGATTTTACGAGCAGACCATCTAGTTAAAAAATATAAAAAAAGGACCGTTGTTAACAATGTGTCCGTACAGGTAGAGCAGGGTGAGATTGTTGGTTTATTAGGTCCTAACGGAGCAGGTAAAACCACTACGTTCTACATGATAGTAGGCCTGATCAAACCCAATGAGGGCCAGATATTTTTGGATGATGATAACATTACTGACCTTCCTATGTATAGAAGGGCAAAACTAGGTATCGGTTATCTGGCGCAGGAGGCCTCGGTATTCAGAAAACTGACTGTTGAAGAAAATATTATGGCTGTTTTGGAAATGAGAAATATTCCAAAGGCTGCCCAAAAAGAAAAGTGTGAATCACTCCTTGAAGAGTTCAGCCTCACACACGTCCGCAAAAACCTCGGTATGGTACTTTCCGGAGGAGAGCGTCGCCGGACAGAAATTGCACGTGCCTTAGCCGTTGACCCTAACTTCGTGCTGCTGGATGAACCTTTTGCCGGTGTAGACCCGATTGCCGTTGAAGAAATACAAACCATCGTGGCTCAACTCAAAAAGAAAAACATCGGTATCCTCATTACCGACCACAACGTAAATGAAACCCTTTCTATAACAGACCGCGCCTATCTCATGTTTGAAGGTAAACTGCTTAAAGCCGGTTCTGCCGAAGAACTTGCGGCTGATGAACAGGTAAGGCGAGTGTACCTTGGGCAGCATTTCGAACTAAAAAGAAAAATTTGATCCGGCATATCACCAACAAACCGTTTTATTTTTATTTTTAAGTTATTTCAAATCAAATTGTAGCTGGTGGATATACTGAATTCGATATTAACCTGGGTGATGAAGAAGCGGATACATGATATCGAACTTTTCATCAAATACCCGCACGACGTACAGCAAGAGCTTTTTAAAAAGTTACTCTCAGAGGCCAAAAACACAGAGTTTGGTAAAAAGTACGAATTTAAAAGCATAGCGAATTATCAACAGTATAAAGAGCGTGTACCTGTTCATGCTTACGAAACCCTGTTTCCTTATATCGAAAGGCTGATGCGGGGCGAGCAAAATATTTTATGGCCATCAGAAATTACCTGGTTTGCCAAGTCCTCCGGAACTACTAATGCCAGAAGTAAATTCATTCCGGTGTCCCCCGAAGCCCTCGAAGATTGCCACTTCAAAGGAGGCAAAGATTTGATTTCCATTTATGTCAATAATTATCCGGAAACCAAAATGTTTACCGGCAAGGGCTTGACCATTGGCGGAAGCCACCAGATCAATGAGTACGACCCCAATGCGAATTCCTACTACGGCGATGTTTCTGCGGTGATCATGCAAAACCTTCCGCTATGGGCGCAACTTATCAGGACCCCTAAGCTGGATGTTGCACTCATGGATAAGTGGGAGGAAAAAATCGAAAAAATGGCTGCTATTACTTCTGAGGAAAATGTAACCAATCTGGTGGGTGTGCCTACCTGGACCATTTTGCTTATTCAGCGGGTATTAGAGCTAAAGGGTAAAGACAATATTCTGGAGATATGGCCCAACCTGGAAGTATTCTTTCATGGGGCTGTGGCTTTTACACCTTACAGAGAGCTATTCAAAAAGCTGATCCCCAAAGCAGATATGAACTACTGCGAAACCTATAACGCATCCGAGGGCTTTTTCGGCATTCAGGATCAGAAGGATTCCAATGAACTGCTCCTTATGCTGGACTACGGCATATTTTATGAATTCATACCTTTCGATCAAATTAATAACCCCGATCCGCAAACGATTTCGCTTGACGAAGTTGAGGTGGGTAAAAATTATGCCATGCTCATCAGCACCAATTCCGGACTTTGGCGCTATAATATTGGTGACACTATTAAATTCACAAGCACATCCCCTTACCGAATAAAAATCTCCGGACGTACAAAACATTTTATTAATGCTTTTGGCGAAGAGGTAATTATAGAAAATGCAGAAAGTGCCATCACCGATGCCTGTACAAAAACCGGTGCTATCATCGATAATTTTACTGCAGCACCTATCTACTTCGATGAAGGCAATAAGGGCGGACATGAGTGGATTATCGAGTTCAAAAAACAGCCTGATAACCTGGAACGGTTTACGCAATTCCTGGATGAAAAGCTGCGCGAGATAAACTCGGACTACGACGCCAAGCGCTATAAGGATATGGCTCTTCTGCCTCCGGTTGTTCATAGTGCCCAGGAAGGTACTTTTTATGCCTGGATGAAAAAAAGAGGCAAATTGGGAGGCCAAAACAAAGTTCCCCGTTTATCCAATAACAGGGAACATATTGATGACATCCTTAAAATGATGAGAAACGCTTAAGCCACTTCTCAAGGCCTATTCCTCTTTTAGCGTATGCACCGGGTTTGCCATAGCAGCCCTTAACGTATTGAAAATTACTGAGGCCAACGCAATGACGATAGCACAAACGCCCGCTGAAACAAAGGGGAGCAGGCCCAGTTCAAAGTGATAAGCATAATCCGACAGCCAGGATTTCGCATAGAACCACGCCAATGGCAGGCCTATGGAGATGGCAATCAAAACCAACTTTAAGAAATCGCGGGAAAATAAAAAAAGTAAGCCAGCTATATCAGCACCCAACGCCTTTCTGATCCCTGTTTCCTTGGACCGCTGTTGCATAAGAAAAGCTGACAAGCCAAAAAGGCCTAATGAGCTTATAAAGATAGCCGCCGCAGTAAAAATAGCACTTAACCAGCCAATAGTCGTCAGGCCTGCATAATGGGTTTCATAGTCTTGCTCTATAAATGAGTAATCAAAAGGGTGTTGATCCTCATACTTTTGGTATGCTACTGCAATATCCTGAAGAGATGTATTGACATGATCAGGTTCTATGCTAATGTACGCATTCCAGGTTTCTTCCGGATTGCACAATATCACAACCGGCTCAATTTGCCGGCTCAAAGGCTGATGATGATAATTTTTAGCTACACCTACCACTATCCCTTTATTTCCCCAAACCGTCAGCTCCGTACCGATAGGATCGGACAAATTCATCGCACTAGCCGCTTCCTCGTTTATAATGATCTGCTTTAGCGCAAGTTGACCCAAACGATTCTTCAAGGTAAAAGCACTACCTTCGGAGATGTCAATGCCGAAAGTTTCTATAAAATCTTCGCTCACCTGGATAACATTAAAAAAAGATTTATCATCCTCCGGCTTTCCCGGCCAGGATATTCCATTGTTTTTATTGGCAGTATTTAAAGGGTCCTGTTCCGTAAAACTTACAGATTGTATACCGGGAATGCGCAGCAATTCTTCCTTATACGCTTCCTGTTTTCCCCTGATCCCGTGAAGCTCATGTCGCAGAATATTTCTTGTCTGAATACCCAGATCACTATGCCCGATAAAACGGATCTGATTAAAAACCACTGTGGAAAAGACAATAAAAGCCACCGAAAGGGAAAACTGAAATACCACAAGCACCTTTCTTAACCCTGTTACACCTGCTTTTACGTTTAGCTTTTGTTTTGAAGGTAAAAGGCTAAAGGAGGAAAATTGCAATGCCGGATAAAGACCAGCCAGTGATCCAATAAATATGCTGACAGCAACTAAAAGTAGCAGGAATCCAGATGACGAATACGGAAGGGCAATATGCTTTCCTGTCAGCGCATTGAAAAAAGGCATAAGCATCTCAACCAGCGTAATGGCTAAAAACATGGAAGCAACAGCTATTAAAACGGATTCCGTCAAGAACTGAACTATCACCTGTTTTCTGTGAGCACCTACAGCCTTTCTCAGACCCACCTCTTTATTACGTTTACTGGCCATTACAGTATACAAATTGATAAAATTGATACAGGCGATCAGTAGTACGACAATTGCCACAACTGAAATCAGCCTGACATACAAAATTTTGCCTGAGGCGCTTCCCATCCCTGAAAAATCATCATATAGATAAACGTTCGCAAAGGGATAGGTAAACAGGGCATCATCCGTACCCGGAACACTATGACGTTTTAAAACAGCCGTTAATTTTTCATCCAGTGTGCTGGCTATCGCCCCGGGTGTAGCTTGAATAAAAACCTGAACATTATAGTTTGAAAATGAGTATTTGTTGGAGCTTTTCCACCATGGCCGCTGGGTATCTTCAAAGTGCTGATAAGGTAAAATGAAATCAAAATGCAGAGAAGACTGGTTAGGTATTTTTTCCAGAACACCAGTCACCTTGTATTGTTGCCTGTTGTTTTGAACAAGATCTACATATTGACCTATGGCCGATTGACCGGGAAAATACTTCTCCGCTGTTTCGGCTGATATTATCAAGGAGCCGGGTTCTTTAATTGTAATACTACCTTCTTTCAGAGGAAAGCTAAACATCTGAAGAAAGGAAGGATCTGCATAAATACCCTTTTCTAAAAAAGTATCTTCAGCTTTGGCAAATACAGCATGAGCTGGAAATACACGGGCAATTTTATCTACCTCCGGAACTTCCCTTTCAATTATCGACACCAGCGATGACGGCGCATATGGTACAATCACACTTTCACCTGCCCGGTCCCGTTCTGCAAAAAGCTGGTACAAACTGTCCTCATTTTTATGGAAACGATCGAAGCTGTACTCGTCCCACACCCAGACGGCCATAAAAATAAAACAAACGAGTCCAAACGTTAACCCGAATATATTGATTGTGGTAAATAGTTTCTGCCTTAAGAAAAACCTGAGAGAAACTTTGATATAATTCTTGATCATGCTATGCTAATCTAGGCTAAAATGAATGAAAGACTTATCCATACCCTAAAATAGTGCCATCAAGTAAGAATACGATTTTTATCGAAATGAACCACAAATATTAAGCATAAGACAAAAATCTGTTTCACAGTGAAACAATGGGGTGTGTTGTTTTGAAACAAAGCCAAAGTTCAAAAGCCGAAATAGCTCCCACTACATACAACTTCCATAAGGTATGAGATAATGAAGTAATTTTCTAAATTGAGTAAAACCAAAATCCCAAGTCCCATGAAAAACCAATTGAGAATTTCGCTACTGGCAGCAGTTGTTTGCCTAGTGGCAATTTTAACCGCCTTTAATTTCAAGGAGGAAGAAAAGACCACCTCGTTTGTGTCAATGACATTGCCGATGTGGAAAACCGGAAAAATGCATACCCTGGAAGTTGCTGACGCTATGCCGGAAGAAAAGTACACTTACAAACCCAGTGAAGTGAGTAAAACTTTCGCTGAGCAAATGGTGCACATAGGCTACACCCTCACCTATTTCAGTAAAGCCATGATCAAAGGTGAGCAGGTAAAATATGAAGAGCCCAGCGCAGAAGGCCTGTCCAAAGCTGAAGTTCGGGCTATTGTTGAAAAAGGCTACGCAGATATGGAAGCAGCCATTAAAGCCCTAAAAGAGGATGATCTAAAAGTAGAATTGCCTTTTGGGCCCGATACAAAAATGACACGGGCACAAGCCATCATTTTTGCCAACGACCACTGCACCAACCACAGGGCTAAGGCCAATCTTTATATTCGGATGAATAATATTGAGCCGCCGAGTTATAAGTTTATTTAGTTTTAGAAGCCCTGTTGCAATATACAGGGCTTTTGTCTCCTCCAATGTCCTCGGCTCTAAAGCTTCTTGCAGATATTCCCCACTTTAAAAATAACTTAACTCTCCCTTCACATCACTCTTCAATAATTTCCTACCTTTGCGACTTAATTTTTGACAGCACTAGGCGTGAAAGCAGGCGACCTGTTAAAATTGTACAAAGCGGATAGCATTATCCAGACGATAGCCGAGATAACTAAGGCTAATGAGGATCGCCATGTCCGGATCAAAGGGTTGACAGGTAGTTTGGATGCGGTATTGATTGCTGCACTTTATCAGATCAACCACCAGAATCATCTGATCGTATTGCACGATAAAGAGGAGGCAGCATACTTTCACAACGACCTACAAAACTTACTTTCAGGAAAGGAAATCCTTTTCTTCCCCACTTCTTATAAAAGACCTTACGAATTTGAGGAAACCGAAAATGCCAACGTGCTCATGCGCGCGGAGATCCTCAACCGGGTAAATCACAAAGCATCGTCAGGCGAGCTGATCGTAACATATCCGGAGGCACTGACAGAAAAAGTTATCAACAAAAAGTCGTTGACAAAAAATACATTTTCGGCTAAAGTGGGTGAGGCCGTAGATGTTGAGTTTCTCAGTGAGCTGCTCATGTCATATGATTTCGAAAAAACTGATTTTGTTTACGAAGCAGGTCAGTTTGCAGTTCGTGGTGGTATTATCGACGTTTTTTCGTATGCTCATGACTTACCTTATCGTATAGAGCTTTTTGGCAATGAAATAGATAGCATCCGTACTTTTGATCCGAACTCCCAGCTTTCGGTGGATCCGGTTAAAGAGATAAACCTGATCCCTAATGTACAAACCAAACTGATCCATGAGGAACGCCAGAGTTTTCTGGATTTTCTTCCCAACAACACGAAGATCTGGTTTAAGGATTATCAGCAAACACTGGATGTGATCGACGGTTACTTCAAAAGGGCAAAGGAGAGCTTCGATGATATTTTGAAAGCCAGTGGGGAAACTAAGGTTATATTAAATCCACAGGACCTTTTTGAGACTTCCAAAAGTTTTGAAAATCAGTCCATTCCGCTGGTTAAAATTGAATTTGGAAACCGCTTCTATTTTAAGGCCCCGGAGATATTCACCTTTGAGTCTGAGCCGCAACCTTCATTCAACAAGAATTTTGAATTACTGGCTAAAAACCTGAATGAAAATCAGGACCAGGGTTTTACCACACTTATTGCTTCCGATTCGCAACAGCAATTGCAGCGGCTGCATTCCATATTTGAAGAGATTGACCCAACGATTGACTTTCAGGATCTTAATGCCAGCCTGAGACAGGGGTTTATTGATAAAATTTTAAAAATCGCCTGTTACACTGACCACCAGTTGTTCGAGCGGTTTCACAGATATAAAACCAAGGACAAGCATTCTAAATCGAAGGCCCTTACGCTAAAGGAACTGCGTACCCTGCAACCCGGTGATTTTGTCACGCATATAGATTACGGTATAGGAAAATTCGCCGGCCTGGAGAAGCGCGAGGTCAATGGCAAAATACAGGAGGCTATCCGGCTGATCTACCGGGATGATGACCTGCTATATGTAAGCATTCACTCGCTGCATAAAATCTCCAAATATACAGGAAAGGAAGGCACACCACCGTCAATTAGCAAATTGGGTTCCCCGGAATGGGAAAACAAGAAAAAGAGGGTCAAGAAGCAGGTTGTAGATATTGCCAAAGATCTTATAAATCTTTACGCCAAACGAAAGCAGGCACCTGGGTATTCATTTTCGAAAGACAGCTTCCTGCAGGCGGAGCTGGAATCTTCGTTTATCTATGAGGACACGCCAGACCAGGCAAAAGCTACGGCCGATGTAAAAGAAGACATGCAGCAGCAGCACCCGATGGACCGCCTGGTTTGTGGTGATGTTGGTTTCGGAAAAACGGAAGTTGCTATCCGTGCTGCATTTAAAGCAGTAACGGATGACAAACAGGTAGCAGTATTAGTGCCCACTACTATCCTGGCCATGCAGCACTACCGTACTTTCAAAGACAGGTTATCCGATTTTCCGGTAAAGGTTGAATACATTAATCGTTTTAAGAGCAGCAAACAGATTAAGGATACGCTGAAAAGGGTTAAAGATGGTGAAACAGATATTCTTATCGGTACCCACAGGATAGTCAATAAAGATGTCCAGTTTAAAGATCTGGGTCTGATGATCATTGACGAAGAGCAGAAGTTTGGTGTTAAGGTAAAAGAAAGACTCAAGGAGATGCGGGTCAATGTTGATGCTCTCACCCTGACGGCCACGCCAATCCCGCGTACCCTTCACTTCTCATTGATGGGCGCGCGTGATTTAAGCATTATTTCCACACCACCGCCAAACCGCCAGCCGGTAACTACTGAGCTTCATACATTCAATGAAGAAGTTACCCGTGATGCCATTAGCTTCGAATTGAGACGTGGCGGACAGGTCTTTTTTGTTCATAACCGCGTCAGCGATATTGAGAGTGTGGCCAACATCATCATGCGATTGGTTCCTGACTCACGAGTAGGGATTGCTCACGGGCAAATGGACGGAGCCGCGCTGGAAAAAGCCATGCTCAAATTTATCGAAGGCGAATATGACGTATTGGTTTCGACCAACATTATCGAATCAGGTCTGGACATTCCTAATGCCAATACTATTATTATCAATTCAGCTCACATGTTTGGCCTGTCCGATCTCCACCAGATGCGTGGCAGGGTAGGACGAAGCAACAAAAAAGCATTTTGTTATTTATTAACACCACCAACCATAGGCCTTTCTTCGGATGCCCGTAAAAGGTTGAGCACTTTGGAAGAATTTTCTGATCTGGGCGATGGATTTAAAGTTGCAATGCGAGACCTGGATATCCGGGGAGCAGGTAATCTTTTGGGTGCCGAACAGAGTGGTTTTATCTCTGATCTGGGATTCGATATGTACCATAAGATACTGGACGAGGCCGTACAGGAGTTGAAAGAAACCGAATTCAGAGATTTGTTTGTAAAAGAGCTGTCAGAAACCACCAAGGTGCTGGTCCAGGATTGTAACATTGAAACCGACCTGGAGGTAATAATTCCTGAGGATTATGTGAATAACATTTCCGAACGCTTAAGCCTCTATTCAAAACTCGATAATATTAAAACCGAGCAGGAATTAGAAAATTTCAGAAGTTCAATTATCGACAGGTTCGGCCCTATTCCGGAATCCGTAGAAGAATTGATAGAAACCGTACGGCTCCGATGGCTGGCAGAAAAGCTTGGTTTTGAAAAACTTACGCTGAAAGGAGAGAAGATGAAAGGTTATTTCGTTTCATCCGACAAAGAAGAATATTTTAAATCAGATGTATTCGGGCGTATACTGGCTTTTGCTCAAACCAACCCTAAAAGATGCCGATTAAAAGAGGTGAAAGATAAGCTGATTCTCACAGTCAATGAGGTATTGACTGTGAATCAGGCGATATCTCTACTTTCCGGCATTGTTCAGGAGGAAAAATCAAAAGCTTAGTTCAGATATACTGATGAAGTCCAGGTAAGCCTCAAGGTCTGCTGTTTCCGTAAAAGCTTTTATACCCAACACTTTGTTTTCATAAGGTGCATAGCACACTTCAATAAAGTATGAGTCTACATGATAAAGGTAAAACTTTTTCTCATCTTCTACTCTGTAGATCATATAGTCTGCAAAGATGGTGATGTAATCACATTTCTTGTCGAAAGGTAAAATTTGAAAGTCGTTTAGAGGTATCATAGCCAATGTAATTTTTAATTCTTACCTCAACAGAGATAAAGATTGTGCCATTGGCATAAATGCCCCATAACGCGAAATTTAACGGTTGCAACAATTAAAAATTGCTCATTTTTGGAGGGCTATTCCCAAAATGGGACGTGACTTATCGTTTATTATGGTCGCCTGTCGTCAGTTTTTGAAGGTCATCGCCACTTTCTGCATCTTATCCGGAAATAGGAAAACCCTAGAAGCTCATTAATTCTTTAAACCTTTGGGTCTGCCGTCTGGAAACATCCACCTCATGTCCGCCTTTCATATAAATTTTTATGCTTCCGCTAAACCATGGTTCTATTCTTTCCACCCATTTAAGATTTATGATCTGTTGCCGGTTTGCCCTAAAGAAAGTTTTTGTATCAAGGCGGGATTCCAGATAATTCAGTGTTCTGGGGATCATAGGCTTGTGCTCATCAAAGTATAGCTTAGTATAGTTGCCATCCACTTCCAGCATGCGCACATTGGCCAACTGCACGAACCAGCAATTGTCTCCGTCTTTTACAAAAACCTGGTCATGCTCAGTCATCCGTGCTTCGTCACCGCTCTCTTTTTGCTTTTCCCTTTTCTCGGCAACTTTGCTTACGGCTCCGGCAAGTCTGTCCTTTTGAATTGGCTTTTGAAGATAATCCAGCGCGTTATATTCAAAGGCTTTGATGGCATATTCATCATAAGCCGTGGTAAATATCACTTCGGGAGAGGATTCCAGCTCTTCTAAAAGTTCAAAACCATTTTTACCAGGCATCTGAATATCCAGAAAAACAAGATCCGGCTTATCGGCCTCTATTTTTTCTTTGGCTTCCATCGCATTTGCAGCTTCGCCTATTACCTGTACACTGTCAAATTCTTTGAGCAATCTCTTCAACTCATTTCTTGCCAATCGGGAGTCATCTACTACAAGTGCTTTCATAATATTATTGCGTTAATGGAATTTTAAATTTAGCAGATACAAAATTACTGTCCAGGTTTTCAATTTTAAGATCGGACAATTTGCCGAAAAGCAGCTTCAATCGATCCGATGCATTTTTGAGCCCGATGCCCGTGCTATCCTCACATTTTCTGATCTGGCCCGAATTAATAACCTCTACAATTAATGTATCATTTTCCAGAGAAGATTTGATATTAATGATCCCTCCCTGGGGCAGGTTCGCAATACCATGCTTTATGGCATTTTCTACCAGTAGCTGCACAGCCATGGGCGGAATTTTAAGCTCAAGTGTCTCTGGTTTTATCTCCAGTTTATAGTTTAACCGGTCTTCCAACTGAATGGATTCCAGATTGAGATAGTTTTGAACAATCTCCAGTTCGTGCTCCAGGCTTACCCGCTCCATATTATTGAATTGTATGGAGTATCTCAACAGGCCCGAGAGATGTGTAATCATATCCCTCGCCTTCTCCGGGTTTTCTATTACCAGAGAGCGAATGTTATTCAAACTGTTAAATATAAAGTGAGGGTTAACCTGCGATTTGAGCGCTATGAGCTCAGCATCTTTAACTGCAGCCTCAAGTTTCCATTTTTCAACCTCGCTTTTTTTGAAATTGATGAATAGTTGAAAAAGAAAATATATCAGGGACCAGCCCAACGTCATGACAGACAAGTTGAAAACGATAACCAAAACAATGAACCAGGTCAACTCCTCACTCTTTTCTACATTAAAGAATGTTTTATTGATAGGCAGAATAATCAACGCCCAGATCATGGCTATGAAAAAGGAAGCCATAAGAACCCGGATAGCCAATTTGAAAATCCCAAGTTTTACCCACTCATGTTTTTTGATGTACATCCGATAAAAATGCGTGAGCAAAAACCCAACGGTCACTGTGTTTAAATAGCCGGCAAAAACCTGCCACTGAAAATTTGTAAAATAGCCGGCCATGAGGCTGTAAATAATAAAAAATAATGTCCAGCCAAATAACTGAAATATCCAGTAGAGCTTATTTCTATCTATATTATCAATCGTGATCATTGGTATTCATTGTAAATCTGCTTTTGAATATTTAATATAAAAAGGGAACCGGCCCAATTAGTTTTTTCAAATATGAGGGAATTTTATTTATGCCTTTTTAATTAATTATTCTACGGTTTATGAAGGCGGTAAAAGGTAAAAAAGCGTTGGCAGTACAGGCATTATTATTTTAATAGATAATAATATTATAGTTTTGCAGTTATTTAACGGCGACCCGTACAGTGTCAACCAGGCGATTAACATAAACTTCACGTTCAAAAATTTACAATTTGTGTAATATTTGTCGAATAGAAATGTTATTTTGCCTGCTCATAAACTTGTAAAGGACGAGTTTATATCACTATATTAGTAGTTGCATTTGATTTTTTTGAATAAATAGAACAGGTATGAAAAGAACTGCAAGCTTTTTTAAGAGTGCTTTGTTAGTTGTCAGTGGTTCAGTTTTACTTACTTCGTGCTTCCTGGGAGGGAGCAGTCGTCCCACCAGCGTACACCCTGGTGCATTAAGTACTGCCACAGGTTTGGCTTATAATGATGAAGACAACAACGGTTTTATGGTTAACCCTTATAGTGGACAACCAGAAGGCCCTAACTTGGTTTTCATCGAAGGTGGACGTGCAGTAGTTGGCTCGTACGAAGAAGACATTTTGAACCGAAGAGATAACCTGGAAAGAACGGTTTCCGTGGCTTCATTCTATATGGATGAAACTGAGATCGCAAACATCCACTGGTTAGAGTACCTTCACTATTTGAATGTTTCCGATTCATCAAGGGAAGTTTACATTGCCGCTTTACCTGATACATCTGTTTGGGTGAGCCGTTTGGCATACAATGACCCTTACGTTGATCATTATTTAAGATATCCTGGTTTTAGATATTTCCCTGTAGTAGGTGTTAGCTGGGTACAGGCAAATAACTATGCAGAGTGGAGAACCCGCGCTGTAAACATGAAGCTTGCAGAAAATGCCGGTGAAGAGTATGCAGAAACTGACGGAAGAATTCCTTTGGAGTCAGGTGTTGTACTTCCTAACTACAGACTTCCTTCTGAAGCAGAGTGGGAATATGCTGCTACTGCCCTGATTGGTACACAGTGGCTTGATGAAAACCAGACGCACCAAAGAGTATATCCCTGGGATGGTCACGCATTAAGAAACCCTTACGGAAAAGAAATGGGTTACTTCCTTGCCAACTTCAAAAGAGGTCGTGGTGACTACGCAGGTATAGCAGGTAAACTGAATGACGGCGCATTGATTACATCATACATCTATGAGTTTCCTCCTAACGATTTCGGTCTTTACAACATGGCTGGTAACGTAAGCGAGTGGGTACTTGACGTATACCGCCCAATGTCGTTTCAGGATTTTGACGATCTTAACCCAATCCGTAGAGATGGTTACATGGATGAGACAAGAAACATTGCCACTGGTGAGCAATACTACAATAGTGATATAGAAAACAACCCTGAAGGTTTCACTTCATTAATCACTGATGAGGCAAGAGTTTACAAAGGTGGTTCATGGAAGGATGTAGCATACTGGATGTCACCCGGTACAAGAAGATATTTGGATCAGGATTCATCAACAGCTACCATCGGTTTCAGATGTGCTATGATCAGAGCAGGATCAAACTACTAAGAAGTAAAAAGATAAATTACAAGCCCCGGTTTCTCAGAAGCCGGGGCTTTTTTAATGCTTCAAATTTAGGGAGCTCGACTTTACAGATCCTAGGTCAATCAGAACTTCCAGGGAAGTACTAATATTTCAGTGCTATGCTTGGTAAATAGTTTTTAATTGAGCCACCAGGTCAAGAGTTTCAAGGGCAAGCTTCACATTGCGAGTTTCAATGGATCAAACGTTAAACCTGTGGAGTAAATGGATTGAAAAGTAAGACAAGTAATGTGAAAATGTGCCTACTGCTTTTGCCGATTGCTATTAACAACTCCCTGTCAGCAAAGAGAGGTGAACGTGTTAGGGTCTCCCCAGAGATTCCGCTTGATCCGTTTCAATCCCCGCTGAGATAACTACACATATTTATATCTTTGCCCCGGCTGGTTCCTAATATATATTCGGTGGGGGTAAGGTCAGTAATTCAAATAATCCTTAGGCTCTTATAAACTGAACAGGAAGTTACAAACTCAAAGCGATAGGTGCAGATGGTCCTATTTGAACGGTAGCTTTTCGTCACAATCTTCGTTTGCAGTTCATCACCCCATAGTTTCTGGCCAGATTTATTGAGTCAGGTTCTACTTGCCCGAGGATACCACTTCATCGGAGAATAGATTCGTACCATAAAGCCTGTGAAAATACCGAATAATTGATTGTCCATTTTTGCCTGTTCATGACAGATATGTTTTCCTCACATAGACATAGCATTTCCCAAGAATTCTATATTCATGCATTAGGAGACATCGTAATACTCCTTAATAATTACTCAGAAATATTAAACAATACGTCCGATAGATTCGGCGTAAAGCCTAGGTCCCAAGACTTAACAATCATATTCCGTATATTACCTCTTCTAATTTAGCTAAAACACAACACTCGAATAAATAATGGATTATCAAGCTAAATTTAACAACGGCTTTACTAAACTAGAGAGCTTAATAACCTTACTGCAGAATCAGTACTACCAGAAGTTTAATACTTAAAGCAGAAGCAAACACAAAATTTCAACATTCAGACTAAGCCAACGAATTATTCAATATCTACTTTGCTATTTCTATGGTCGACTATATAGGCAGAGTGTACTTGCCCATTTTTTCCTCGGCTGAATCAGGGCTAGGTGCGAAAGAGATTGGAAATAAATCTAGGGGGCACAACTCGCAATGAGCAGTACCAAAAGAGACATCCCCAGTAGTAATTTGAAAGTAAGCGTTACTGGCTGTTTACAATTAATAAGTATTATGAAACTTTTTCCAACCGAATTCTTCTCCCACTGGAAAGTACTGACAAATCAGAAATGCTGAAATTTAACATAGCCATGTCTTTCTTACTTTATATTCGAAAAGGAAGATTTAAACCTTCTACAGGATAAATTTAAAAATCCAATACGGTCATCGAAATTTTTCCTAACAGTTTCTTGGGATAAAAAGTCAAACAATAATTTCTAAAGACAGAAAAATATGAGCTAGATCAAAAACTAAAATTCGTCTAAAAACCATTTTTTACGAATAATTTTTAAGAAATTCATAGATAATTTATATAAAAATTAGAAATTAGACAATTTAAAGGCCTTATACGTAGCTTATATGACATCGACCTGACCAATGGCCCATTTAACGCTAAAATAAGACCTTCAGATGCCTCTTGAACAGAGTCGCTCAAGCAAGATTTGTTCAAAAAAATTTGGTTTTTTCAAATTATTTTGCAGCCGCGATGGCAGCCACTCCAACCGATTTGCATCCGGAATCCAACAACGCACGGGCGCAAGATTCCAAAGTCGAGCCGGTGGTGATAACATCATCTACAAGTAGCACCCTTTTTTCTTTGACTTCTTCCGGTTTCGGAACAACAAATATGTTATCCACATTTTTCCATCGTTCTATTCTGGACTTTCTCGTTTGGGTCGAAGTTTTTACATTCCTTCTCAAGGCATGGTCATTTACAAGGATTTCTAATACTTCTCCAAGCCCTGATGCGAATACTGCGCTTTGGTTATAGCCTCTACGTCTGAGTTTGGTTTTATGTAATGGTACAGGCACAATTAAATCGTACGTTGATTGAACTTCAGTGCCCATTAACTCATGACCGTACTTCCGACCGATCAATTTGCCTAACTCTGGCTTGTTGTGGTATTTTAGCCGATGCAAAAGCTGCTGTACGCGTCCACTTTTTGTAAACTTATAAAAGGCAATGGCATCCTGTAGATGAACTTTTCCGTAAAATTTAGCAGCTATAAAATTGGTCTTATCCAGATGACTAGCCGTCTTTGGAATCTCGTAATCACACTTCAAACAGATCATTTCCTCACCTTTTACCAGGCTATTATTGCAAGCCATACAGTATTTTGGCATTGGCTTATAATAGATATATTTGCAGCTATTTAAACGCCCAAATTAATGAATAAAGTAGAAGAATTTAATGCATACAGGAGCAAGATGAACGAAAAGATCCTTGCTGCTGACAATAAAGTAATAAAAAGAATATTCAATCTGGACACCAATACCTATGCTGAGGGAGCGTTAGACACTAAAACGAAGGAGCTTTTGGGTTTGGTAGCTTCAATGGTACTCAGGTGCGATGATTGTGTGAAGTACCATCTTGAAAAATGTTATGATCTGGGATTTACCAAGGAGCAGGTATTTGAAGCCTTTTCCGTGGCAAACTTAGTAGGGGGAACTATCGTTGTCCCTCATCTGCGCAGAGCTGTAGAATTCTGGGAAGATCTGGAAGAAAATAAAAATGATTAAAAGAGACCTCGAACTTGATCGTGCATGGGCAGCCCTGCTGACTGAGCTGGAAAAGGTTGTTGGCAAACGGCCCAAAGATCTCAATGCCGTACTTTTTCTGATCGGTGTACAGGAGCTGGGGAAAGGTAAAAAGGTGTTTGATAAGGAAGAAAAACAAGATCTTATGCACATTGCCATTTGCAAAGTACTCAGCCTCTCCGGATTCTACGAGTTAGAAGGGCTTGATGAACAGGGGTGGCCACATTGGAAACTCGTAAAGAAATTACCGCATTTTGATCTTCTTGAACAGGAGAAGTTGTTAAAAATGCATGTGATAGAATATTTTGAAAAGGAAGTTGGCCTCGAAATGAACTATAAGAGTTGATTTTGGTTTGAAATGTTTATAAAGGATTATATTTAACCTAGAGACAAAATGCAATTCAAACTCTGATTAAATTAAATTCGTATAATCTATATTCTGCAAGTAGAAATCGTGTATGACTGATAATGAACGTCACATTAAGGCTAATCTTAGATCGTACAGGAGAAAATATTATCTTAACCTCGCTCTCCGGGGTTTAATAATTTCTCTCGGGCTTACTTTGTCCATATTTCTTGTCCTCAACACATTAGAATACTCCTTTAGATTTAGCTCAGTAATAAGAGCCATACTGCTCTTCTCTTTTATCATCACCGGCTTCTATGCCATGACGGTGTATGTCATTCTGCCGTTATACCGGATGACCAGTGAAAAGCACGGTATGACCAATGAAGAAGCAGCATTAAAAATAGGGTCCGTATTTCCGGAAATAGGTGATAAACTTTTGAATGTCATACAGTTACAAAAATATAAGGGTGGACTTGTAGAAGCCAGTATCAGCCAGAAAGCGGAGACGATCAGGAAGTACCATTTTAAAGATGCGGTCGATATTGGAGAGAATAAACGTTATTTAAAGTACCTGCTTGTTCCTCTGCTCATCATAGTTCTCGTATTGATTTTAAGTCCCGCCTTCATTACCACCAGCTCCTCCAGAATTATCCAGTTCAACAATGAATTCGTACCTCAGGCTCCTTTCAATTTTAACCTTGTGAATCAAGAGCTTCTGGCTTTTAAAAACGAAGATTTCACTGTTTCGCTGGAATTAAATGGTGAAGCTATTCCTGAAAACGCTTACATTCTAAACAATGGCAGAAAAATAAAAATGTCCAGGGACGAGGCCGGTGTATACTCATATACATTCAGGAAGATCCAAAATGATCAGGATTTCCAGTTTGAAGCAGCAGGATTTACTTCCTCAGCATATGATATCAATGTTGTTAACAGGCCAAATTTAAGAAGCTTTAATGTCTTCCTTGATTATCCTAAATACCTGGGCAAAAGCAACGAAACCCTTAATAATGTTGGAAACCTTCAGATACCGGAAGGAACCTCCATTAAATGGCAATTAAAGACCATAGAATCTGACGAGGTATCCGTAAATTTTCAGGCTACAGATGAAAGTTACAAACTCAAGCCTGCGGATAATTCGCTGTTTGAATTCGAAAAAACTTTTAAAAAGTCGCAGATATACAGTATCAGCCTTAAGAATGAGTACAGCGAAAATAAGGAGAAGATACTTTATAAGATAGATGTGATACCCGATCAGCATCCTCAAATTGATCTGAGTGTATATCCGGACACCACTTTATATTCATTTATCGCACTCGGTGGCAATATTTCCGACGACTATGGCCTTACAAAGCTGAAATTATTTTATCAAATATTACAGGGTTCTGAAGAATCATCATTTAAGTCCATTAATATCCCTATATCACGCACACAAAATCAGCGCTATTATTACCAATGGTCTCTGGACTCTCTAGGACTGACAGAGAATAGCTCTGTTAAGTACTACCTCCAGGTTTGGGACAATGATGGCGTAAATGGTCACAAAGCTTCCAAAACAGGCACTTACATGTTCCGTTTGCCTTCAAAAAAGGAGATCAAGCAGGATATAGAGCAGACTACGAACGAGACTCAGGAAAGTATTGATAAAACTATTAATGAGGCTAAAGAGCTCAAAGAAAAAATTGATAAAGCTGAAAAGAAACTCAAGGGCCAGAAAGAAATGAGCTGGCAGGATGAAAATGTGCTTAAAGATATAATTAAGAAACGGGAGGAGCTGAACAAAGCCATTGAAGAGCTTAAGGAGCAGAACAGAAGTAACGAGCTTAAAAGGGAACGCTTTTCTAAACAAGACGAGCGTATTAAAGAAAAAGTAGAGCAACTACAGGAGCTTATGGACGAGCTGCTGGATGAAGAAACGAAAAAGCTATATGATGAGCTTCAGAAGCTCCTGGAAGAGCAAAGCGAACTGAATGATATACAGGACGTGCTGGATAAGCTAAACAACAAGGAAAACAACCTCGAGAAAGAGCTAGAGCGTACCTTGGAGTTATTTAAAAAAATGAAGTTTGACTACAAGCTCAATGAGGCTATAAATGAGCTGAATGAACAGATTGAAAAGCAGGAAGAGCTAATAAAAGAAACTTCAGATAAAAATAAGGAAAACGAAGAACTCTCGGAGAAACAACAAGAATTGCAAGAACAATTTAAAGAATTCAAAGAGGAAATGAATTCGTTAGAGGAGCTTAATCAGGACTTAAAAAACCCTGAATCTATGCCTGACATGCAGGAACAGGAACAAAACGTAGAGCAAGAGCAGCAGCAGTCCAAAGAATCCCTGGACAAGAACAAAAGGAAACAATCCAAAGAATCTCAACAGAAGGCCAAGGAGCAGATGCAGAAGATGGCCAAGCAAATGGAACAGATGCAGAGTAGTATGGAAATGACGATGATGCAGGAGAATCTCGATGATCTAAGGGATATCGTGCATAACCTGTTGAAACTGTCTTTCGACCAGGAGGAACTGATGAAGGAGTTTTCCGAAGTAAACCAAAGTGATCCGCGCTTTGTAGAATTGGGCCAGCAGCAGCTTAAATTAAAAGACGATGCCAAGATCGTAGAAGACAGTTTGCTTTCCCTCGCTAACAGGGTGTTCCAGATTGCTTCATTTGTGACCCGTGAAGTAGGGGATATGAACAACCACATGGATAAAAGCATGGAAGCTATCAAAGAAAGGAAAAAGCCTGTTGCTGTTTCTGAACAGCAATTTGCCATGACTTCCATGAACAATCTCGCATTATTACTGGATGATGTATTGCAGCAGATGCAAAATGCAATGAGTGAAGCCATGGGTAAACCGCAGAAAGGCAAGGGCAAGGATAAAAGCCCTTCGCTTAGCGAATTACAACAGCAATTAAACCAAAAGATAGAGAACCTTAAGAAAAGTGGAAAATCCGGAAGGGAACTCTCAGAGGAGCTGGCCAAACTGGCTGCAGAGCAGGAACGTATAAGGCAAGCCTTGCAAGAGATGCAGGAGAAAGCAGGAGAAGGAGAGGGCGGCAAAAAACCTGGAGATGGTATCCCTGAAAAAATGGAAGAAACTGAAACAGATCTCGTAAACAAGCAGATCACTCAGGAAACTATCAAACGCCAGCGCCAGATACTTACTCGATTACTGGAGGCAGAGAATGCTATGCGAGAGCGTGAATTGGACGAGGAGAGAAAAGGAGAGACCGCTAAGGACTATGAAAAGGCACTTCCCAAAGCCTTCGAGGAATATTTTAAAATGAAAGAGCAGGAGATAGAACTGCTAAAAACAGTACCTCCTAAACTATACCCATATTACAAAAAAGAAGTTAACGAATACTTTAAAAGACTAGGCAAAGAATCTAACAACTAAATCAGAATGAACACCATTAAAATTCAGATCCCTTCCCTTACAGAGAACATCCGAATGATCGAAAGCTTTATTGACAATGCGAAGGAGAAGTTCCAGCTAGATGACGACATTTATGGAAACATTATGATTGCCGTAACTGAGGCAGTCAATAATGCCATCAAGCATGGAAATCAGCATGACAAATCAAAAAATGTAGCATTATCGTTATCTCTGCAAGATGGCCAGATCAAGTTCACTATTAGTGATGAAGGCCAGGGGTTTGATTACAAAAACCTGCCTGATCCTACGGCTCCTGAGAATCTCGAGAAACCCGGAGGCAGGGGCATATTCCTTATGAAGCACCTTTCAGATGAAGTTAATTTCATGGAAGAAGGCAAAGTAGTTGAGCTAAACTTCTATATAAGCTAATGCCATCCGTTAATTTCTTTGAAGAGGATATAGACTTTACGCTAAGTAATGAAGATTACATAAGCCATTGGATAAAGACTATCATAGAAAAAGAAGGCTTTGCATTACAAGAACTGAATTTCATATTCTGCTCCGATGAGTATCTATATCAAATGAATGTAGACTATTTGAACCATGACACCTATACTGACATTATCACCTTTGATAACTCAGAAGAGGACAAACAAATAGAAGGAGATATATTCATCAGCATCGACAGAGTGAGAGATAATGCCAATAGTATTAAATCCACTTTCGAAGATGAACTGGCTCGGGTTATAATCCACGGTGTACTACATTTAATGGGGCACAAGGACAAAACCCCCGAAGAAGAAAAGGGCATGCGTGAAAAAGAAGAAGCTTGTTTATCTTTGCGCCCTTAAAGCGAGTAACACTACTGTTCCACGTGGAACAGTAGGTAAGTACTAAACTTGATAACGAATTCAGAATTAATGTAGAACAAGATGTTCCACGTGGAACACTAATATTTAAAATGGAAGATTATGTTTCCGGAGTATGATGTAATAGTAGTTGGGGCAGGACATGCCGGATGTGAAGCTGCACACGCCGCTGCAAGAATGGGATCAAAGGTGCTTTTGGCAACAATGAACATGAACACCATAGCACAAATGTCATGTAACCCTGCAATGGGTGGTGTAGCTAAAGGTCAAATTGTAAGAGAAATAGATGCTTTAGGTGGGATGTCGGGTATAATATCTGACAAATCCATGATTCAATTTAGGATGCTAAACAAATCTAAAGGTCCTGCTATGTGGAGTCCACGTACGCAGAATGACAGAATGAGGTTTGCTGAAGAATGGAGATTAACCCTGGAAGGTACACCGAATGTAGACTTTTGGCAAGAGATGGTTACAGGGATAGTAGTAGAGAACAATAAAGCTATCGGTATAACTACAGGAATGGGCATCAAAATAAAAGCTAAAGCCGTAGTACTCACCAACGGCACATTTCTTAATGGTATCATTCACATAGGCGAAAAGCAATTCGGCGGTGGGAGAACCGGTGAACATGCTGCAAAAGGAATAACAGAACAGTTAATCTCCCTAGGCTTTGAAGCTGGCAGAATGAAGACAGGTACACCACCAAGGGTAGATGGCCGATCACTGGACTACTCCAAAATGGAAGAACAGCAAGGGGATGAATTTCCTGAGAAGTTCTCGTTTAGTTCAAGTACCCAGCCACTCGCACAACAAAAAAGCTGCTTTATAACCTATACCAACAATGACGTTCATGAAACATTGCAGACTGGATTCGACAAGTCCCCAATGTTCAATGGGCGCATACAAGGGGTAGGGCCAAGATATTGTCCCTCTATTGAGGACAAAATCAATAGGTTCGCTGAACGTGACAGGCACCAGATATTTGTAGAGCCTGAAGGATGGAACACTGTAGAGATATATGTTAACGGATTCTCTACTTCATTGCCAGAAGATGTTCAATACAAAGCACTAAGGCAAATAGCAGGTTTTGAAAACGCAAAGATGTTCAGGCCAGGCTATGCCATAGAATATGATTACTTTCCGCCAACACAGCTTAGCCTAACCCTGGAAACGAAACTTATAGAAAACCTATACTTTGCAGGGCAGATCAACGGAACAACCGGATATGAAGAAGCTGCATGTCAAGGCTTGATTGCTGGTATCAATGCTCATAATAAAGTAACAGAGGCTGAACCATTCATACTAAAGCGATCAGAAGCCTACATTGGAGTTCTAATTGATGACCTTATTAATAAAGGTACAAAAGAACCTTACCGCATGTTTACTTCCAGAGCGGAATTCAGAATTCTACTTCGCCAGGATAATGCGGATATAAGATTAACAGAAAAAGGACATCAGCTAGGCCTTGCTTCGGATGAAAGGTTGGAGAACATGCTCAATAAGAAAAAGGATGTAGCCAGGCTCATTAATGATCTACAGCAAAAAAGGGTAGAACCGGAAGATGCCAATGAAAACCTGACATCCCTAAACTCTGCACCCATTAAACAACGCATACCAGTACTAGGCCTGGTAAAGCGTCCTGAATTAGGCATTAATCATCTAAAAGATCTTAACGACGATCTAAAGACTTATCTGGAGAAATATCATCAGCATGTATTAGAACAGGCCGAGATATTGATAAAGTATGATAACTACATTGATAAAGAAAAACAGTTGGCCGATAAAATGGAGCAACTGGAAGATAAAAAGATAAGGAAGGACTTCGATTATGAAAGTATTAAGGCGCTTTCCTCAGAAGCAAAAGAAAAACTAAAAACAATAAAACCACAAACGATAGGCCAGGCATCCAGGATCAGTGGAGTATCACCCGCAGATGTTTCCGTGTTGATGGTCTATCTGAGTAAATAGAAGTTATGCTTGAAACATTAAATACCTGCCCGCTATGTGATAGCGGGCATTTTAATAACTACCTAACTTGCAAAGACTATACCGTTTCAGGTGAAGAATTCAATCTGGTAACATGTACTAATTGTTCCTTCACCTTTACTAATCCACGTCCTAAAGCAGAGGATCTATCTCAATATTACCAGTCTCAGGATTATATTTCTCATAGCAACAAATCCAATAGTCCTGTTAACATTATATATAAAATAGCCAGGAACTTTACTTTAAAGAAAAAAGTAGCGCTAATTAATTCCCTCAATAAAAAGGGTAGCATGCTGGACATAGGTTGTGGTACAGGTCATTTCATATCTGCATGTAAAGAGGACGGTTGGGCAATCAATGGTGTAGAGCCTGATGAAAATGCCAGAAAAATGGCTACCGATAAAACCGCCATAAACATTTCAGCAGATATAAAGGATGTGGAACAAACAGAATTTGACGTTATCACCATGTGGCACGTGCTGGAACATATACCTAATCTCAATGACTTCATGCAGATTCTAGCTCATAAACTCAAAGAAACTGGCAAGTTGATTGTAGCTGTTCCAAATTACAAAAGCCATGATGCCCAGTATTACAAACAGTATTGGGCAGCATATGATGTACCCAGACATTTATACCATTTTGATC
>NZ_SMLW01000568.1:0-9469 GCF_009711405.1 Fulvivirga kasyanovii
CTTTAAAAGACGGGGTTTATTGGGGGCTGGGCCATACTACTACTATAGTTATAGTCGGTACATTTATTATTCTCAGCCGGGCTACCTTTCTGGATAGTGGGATTTTCGAAGCTATAGTTGGGGGCATGCTTATAATCATGGGTTTTACCCGCTTAACCAATAAGAGCAGCTACTCTCGCAAAATGGATTCTTTCAGATATAAACATGGCTTTGCCTATTCCATTGGCCTGATCCACGGCCTGGCCGGTAGCGGAGCCCTCGTGTTACTGGTAATGAGCGAAATTAAAGATATCTATCTGGGCATTGCCTATTTAGTGGTATTTGGCATCGGCTCCATGCTGGGCATGCTGATCGCAGCCAGCCTTTTCAGCATTCCTTTTACCCTCAGAATGAAAGTCAACACTGTCATAAAATCGATTGCCATAGTGATATCATCTATTGTATGCATTACCTATGGCAGCTACATGATCTACGAAAACCTAATTCAAATGAAATCATAATTATGCATCTTTCTCCAAAAGATATTGACAAGCTGGTACTTCACAATGCCGGCTTTCTTGCCCAAAAGCGGTATGCCCGCGGACTCAGGCTCAACTACCCCGAGGCAGTAGCTCTTATTGCTGCACAAATACTTGAATTTATTCGTGATGGGGAAAGTGTAGCCGAGCTGATGAACAAAGGAAAGAAACTGCTGGGCCTCAACGATGTAATGGAAGGCGTGGCGGAGATGATCCATGAAGTGCAGGTAGAAGGGACATTTGCCGATGGCACCAAACTCGTAACGGTGCACCACCCGATATGCCGCGAATCAGGCGACCCGCTTTTGGCATTGTATAGCTCCGGGCTAACTAAGCAGGGGCTGACCACACCACCTGACAATACTGCCATAAACAAACCCGGTGAATACAGGCTTAAGCCTGACGACATCACACTGAACCCCGGCAGGGAAACCATTGAAGTACATGTTACCAACGATGGGGACAGGCCCGTTCAGGTTGGTTCTCACTACCCTTTCTTCGAAACAAATGCCATGTTGAGATTTGACAGGCCTAAAGCCTTTGGGTACCGGCTCAACATTCCTGCCGGAACTGCCGTACGGTTTGAGCCGGGCGAAACCAAAAAAGTGGATTTAGTAGCCATAGACGGACAAAAAATCATCTACGGCGGCAATAATCTCACCGACGGAGGTATTAATGATCATAATAAGGAAAAAGCCATAGAAAAAGCACAAAAAGAAGGCTTTCAATTTAGCACCCAACACTAAAGATATACCATGAGCTACAATATAGACCGTAAAGCATACGCCGACATGTACGGCCCTACTACCGGAGACAAAGTCCGGCTGGGAGATACAGATTTGATCATAGAAGTCGAAAAAGACTACTGTATATATGGTGAAGAGGTGAAATTCGGTGGCGGCAAAGTTATCCGCGATGGCATGGGACAAGCTAGCGGTGTACCTCAGGATGGAGCACTTGACCTTGTTATTACCAATGCACTGGTAATAGACTATACCGGCATTTACAAAGCTGATATAGGGATAAAGAACGGAAGAATTACGGGCATAGGTAAAGCCGGGAATCCACACATTATGCCTGGTATAGACCCAAATATGGTGATCGGGGTTACTACCGAAGTTGTGGCCGGGGAAGGACAGATACTTACGGCCGGAGCTATAGATACGCATATTCATTTCATCTGCCCGCAACAGATCCACGAAGCATTGGCTTCTGGCGTTACCACTATGGTTGGCGGAGGTACCGGTCCTGCTGCGGGATCTAATGCTACTACCTGTACGCCGGGAGCATTCTATATTGAAATGATGCTAAAAAGCACAGACAGTTTCCCTTTAAACTTCGGCTTCCTCGGTAAAGGCAACTCCTCAAAACCGGAAGGCCTGACCGAACAGATAGAAGCAGGCGCGCTGGGACTAAAACTACATGAAGACTGGGGCACCACACCGGCAACCATAGACAATTGCCTTGCTATTGCAGACCAATACGACATCCAGGTGTGCATACATACTGATACCCTGAATGAAAGTGGTTTTGTAGAAACTTCGACCAAAGCTTTTAAGGGACGCACCATACACACCTACCATACAGAAGGTGCAGGTGGCGGACATGCTCCTGATATTATAAAAACCTGCGGTGAACCCAATGTGATACCATCATCCACCAACCCTACCCGGCCTTTTACGGTCAACACTATCGATGAGCATCTCGATATGCTCATGGTTTGCCACCACCTTGATAAAAATATTCCTGAGGATGTAGCTTTTGCCGAAAGCCGTATCAGAGGTGAAACCATTGCTGCCGAAGATATTCTGCATGACATGGGCGCTTTATCCATTATGGCCTCCGATTCACAGGCTATGGGCAGGGTGGGCGAAGTAGTCTGCCGTACGTGGCAGACAGCTCACAAAATGAAGGTACAGAGAGGAGAACTGGCTGAGGAGACTGTGAAAGAAGCAGATAACTTCCGTGTTAAGAGATATATTGCCAAGTACACCATCAACCCGGCAAGAGCACATGGCTTTGCTTCGGAGATTGGCTCAGTTGAAGTGGGCAAGCTTGCTGACCTGGTACTCTGGAAACCGGCTTTCTTCGGCTCAAAACCGGAAATGATCATTAAAGGTGGCGTGATAGTACAATCACAGATGGGTGATGCCAATGCCTCTATCCCTACGCCACAGCCCTCTTACTCCAGGCCCATGTTTGGTGCATTTGGAGGTGCCATCGGCAAAACGTCAATGGCCTTTGTATCAGAGGCTTCTCTGGATCATGTGAGTAAAAACTATGGACTCTCCAAGCAGATCGTGGCGGTTAAGCACTGTCGGAATATTGGCAAAAAGGACATGGCACTGAACGATTACCTGCCGTCCATTGACGTCGACCCTGAAACTTACAAAGTAACCGTGGATGGAGAACACCTGACTTGCGAGCCGGCATCTCAACTGCCTTTGGCACAACTATATAATTTATTCTGATGAACAAGTATGCAAGATTGATGCACCTGGTAGATTCCTCGTTGCCTACAGGTTCGTTTGCCAACTCTTCCGGCCTCGAAAGCAGCATTACTTTCGGCATGATCAAGGATGTTTATGGTTTTAAAAAACACCTGTACTCCTTTTTACAGCAGTCGGCAAGTATGGATATACCCTTCATCAATTCCTGCTTTAATCACCCTGACCTGGATGATGATTTATTGAAAATAACGGAAAGCTATGAAGCCACCATGTTGGTACCTGCCATATACAAAGCCAGTGTAATTCAAGGAAAAAACTGGCTAAGGTTGATGACGTCCTTCTACCCTGACGGAGATATGAGTAAAGTCAATCAATGGTTTGTGAAGCATACCATCCCGGTTCATTTTGTTATTATGTTCCCGCTATGCATGAAAAGGGCCGGGTTCGACCTTCAAGACGTACATGCCATGTACCTGCACATCGTTTTAAGGGACCAGATCAGTGCTGCCATCAGGCTGGGTTTCATTGGCTCTATGGAAGGCAACAGACTGCAACATGACTTTTATGCCTTATTTGACGACCTGTTGGAAAAGTACCTGAACAAAGGATATACGGAGGCATCAAGGTCAGCCTTTTTACTGGATACCGCACAGGTATTCCATGAGTTTATTTATTCCAAACTATTTCAAAATTAAAGTATATGCCTATTCTCGATAAACTTGCTCTTATTCTCCAGGGCCATTCGCACGAAGCTTATGACTCCCCCGGCGATTACAATGAAAGGGAAACAAGAAAACTACCTTCTTACAGAAATTTCAGGAAGCGGGCATTTACTGTTGGCATAGGTGGCCCTGTAGGCACCGGTAAAACGGCCCTACTCAAAGCTTTGTGCGAAAGGATGCGCAACGATTATAAGCTCGGAGTAGTCACTAATGACATTTTCACCCGGGAAGATGCCGAATTCCTGATCCGTCACAGTGCCTTAAGTGCAGACCGTATTGTGGGGGTAGAGACCGGGGGTTGCCCTCACGCGGCCATCCGGGAGGATATATCGCTCAACATGAATGCGCTGGAAGACCTGATGGAAAAGTTTGATTATGACATCGACTTTCTGTTTGTAGAGAGTGGCGGGGACAACCTGGCCGCACACTTTAGTCGAGAGTTGGTGGATTACTCCATTTATGTCATCGACGTATCCGGTGGCGACAAGATACCCCGCAAAGGAGGCCCGGGCATTACGCAATCCGATCTGCTGGTGATCAACAAGATAGACCTGAAGGATCTTGTGGGCGCTGATCTGGAGGTCATGGAAAGGGATTCAAAGAAAATGCGCGGGGATGGCCCCTTTCTGTTTGCCAAGGCACTGCATGGATATGGCCTGGAAGAGATAATTAGCCATATCAACGGTGCTAAAGCCAAAGCACTGCAATCGGTAAAAGAAAGCAGGCGGCGGTGAGCTAGAACTTCCTTTTCATAGGGTTATACCCCAACAGTTCCGGGGCAGATAACAGGTTCATGAGGCCTGCGCAGAGTGGTTGCAGATCAATTCTGGACTTGCCCATGGCCCTTAGGATGTACACCCCTTCACGCGCACGGGTCAAGGAAATAATGCATTTTTGCTCACCTGCATCATAATTTAAGGCAGGCTGGGTTTCAGACCTTATTTCCAGAAGTTTGTTCTCTATCTTTTTAAACCGTAAATCATCAGGGGTACCTGCCACATAGATCGACAGCATGGACTGATACTGCCCGAAGTTTGCAGGAGAATCCGCTATATTTTCATGTGGGGCAAAGTTGAAACGATCCAATACCAAAAGTTTACCATCGATACTGATCTTAATCTCCGAAAGGTACGTATCAAACAGGTATTTCTCTCCGCTATCCGTTCTCCCTGACTGAAACCAGTCTGCAAGAAAAAGCAAGCCTCCCGGCCCTACTTCCCAATATTGTGACTGCCTAAACCGGCTTTCCGCCTGGAGTACCACCGGGTCAGGAAATACTACCGTCAAGGCACTTTCGGCCACGTCTCCTTCTATGTTTTGCTCCGTGACTGCATTCAATACATTTTTATAAATACGCGTATTGGACTGAGAACCCATAAAGGTATTTGTATGTGCTCCGCATTTTATGCTGATATTGATCACATCGGAAGAAACCATACCTCCTCCATAGCTGGTAAGTACTAAATGGCAGGTATTCTGATGGGCATTGGGATGCAGGATCTTTAAAGGTTGTATATTCTTACAGGTGATGAGCTTGGATTTGCCCCGGACCAGGGCTACTTCTATTTCACTACTGTTTACTGCTTGATGCATTTCAATCATGGAATGGAATGACTATTTGCTTTATGGCTTGTCAAAATAAACAGAAAAAGGAAAATGGCCGCAACAGCCGGATAGTTTATAACTGCTCTGAAGGAAAATACCCGTGGTCAAGACCACGGGCATTCTAAAGATTAGAAATTATTTGCAACTCTTATTATAGTCTTCGATAACCATTTTACGCACACCCTCGCGGAAGAGCACTTTATTCAACAGCTTGTTGGCACCTGAAGCTTCTCCGTTGCTCTTTAATGCCTCATACTCTCCATTTTTATATTTGGTAACCACATCCGGGCAATCCGCAAGCTCTTTCTCTACATTCATGTCATTCACCAGCTTTAACTTACCTTCATCTCCAACCTGATAAACCAGGTGAGGTTTTGCACATTCTATATAATAACTGGCAAAAGTTTCACCACTAACCACTGCAGGAGGTGAGTCGTAGTGGTAGTAAAGGGAAATCTTATCATCCAATATTTTTTGCATGAACATCTTTTTGGCAATCATACCGGTACCCACAGCAGACATATCAGCATACTTCACTGACTCGTAAACCAGGGTATCATATTTATAGCCATCAATATCCTTGGCATCGTACTTCTCATACATTTTATTCTTGATCTTTTCGGCCTTTTCAAAGTCTTCTTTAGGAATAAACCTTATGTCTGACTGGTACTGCCATGGAGCCGGATAAACTGATCCGTCATCATAGGCGTACATCATCTTGATATAACCGATGGTAGATTTTCCATCTTTAATAATCTCACCCAATACCACATTCTCATTTTCAATTTTTTCTTCTACACTTTGGGCATACGCACCCGATGCTGCTAAAACTATCGCCAGCATCAGACAAAAAAAGTTCTGTTTCATTCAGATAAATCGTTAAGTTATTTGTAAAATTTTCGCAATATAATTAAATAAATAACCCAGTCAACAAACAGCAAATAACTTAGGGTCAAATAGAAAACAGCAAAATGCACTTCTGCAATAAGCGTACGAAGCAAGTAAAAAGGGGGTCAACCGGAATTTCTGGGGAGATCCTAAATTTTCACCTCTCTGCTGACAGACAGTTATTAATAGCAGTAGGCAAACTCGTATAATATAACAATAAGCCGGTTTACTTATTTTTAGTGGCAAGTTCTCACATTACTTACCTTACTTTCCAATCTATTTACTCCTCACGTTTTAGCTTTCCTAAAAAGGTCTACTGGTTTAAATAAAAAAGGGGCAAAACTGCCCCTTTTCAAATTAGAGAAACTACTTAAAACTACTGTGGATAAAGTATTTGAACCGCTGAAACGTCACCTGAAGTGAAACCATTCCAAGGTAAAATGTATGAGTTCATCACTGAGTTTGAATCAACAGAAGGTGTACCATTAATGAAGTAACCCTGAGTTTGATCTGTGTGGTATAAACCAAATATATGACCCATCTCATGCACGATGGTAAATAGTTTGTAACCACTGTTCAGATAATTATACTTGGTGTTGATCGTCATGGTATGTCCCGGCCTGCCGTTGTATGAAGGCAAATAGGCTCTTGCCACCCAGTTTTCAGAAGAATAGCCAGTTCCGATTACGGTATTGGCATTGCTGCTGCTTGACACAATTGACATATACAATTTTGTGCCATTTACAGCATTCCACTGACTTACCGCACCCTGTATCGCAGTCACCCATGAAGAAGGTACGGAAGAATCAATATAGAATTTGATATTGGTAACATAGCTGTTACTCACCAGATAGTAACCACGGTAATGCTCTGTTCTGGCATCAGAAAGATCAGACCTGTTACCATCCACGTACTTCTGTACTTCATCCTTTGCGATGAGAATGTCATCATCGATAACAAAAACATCCTCCTCCAGTTTGATCTCATCTTTGCTGAATCCTGAACTGACCAAAAAGTCAACCAGCTCATCAGAAGGCTCCTCAACTGCCGGGGCAACTACCTCATCTTCCTGAGTACATGAAACAAAATATAAACTTAAAGCTGCAACTATAGCCAATCTGATTGAAAATAATCTCCTCATTTTTTGTTGGTTTAGATTGAACTATGGTCGCAATGTTAAGGGATATTATTGTACTATACCTGATGAACATTGGCGCTGACAATACTCATGTAATAATAGTATAGTTATTGACGTAACTTTTCACCCTTTTGCCAATATCCGCGTCATGGAAACCACATCGGATGCAAAACATATGTCATCAAAATTTTGTAACTTTCTATACCAACATAACCTAAGCCTGATATGGAAAAGAAATATACCAGCCTCAAAGAATTCTATCCGTTTTACCTCTCTGAGCACAGTGATGTTACATGCAGGGTACTACACTTCATAGGTACTGCTTTGGTTTTTGCACTCCTTTTTGCAGCCATATTCACACAGATCTGGTGGCTGCTTGCTCTTATCCCCCTGGTGGGGTATGGATTTGCCTGGGTAGGGCATTTTTTCTTTGAAAAGAACAAACCCGCTACCTTTCAATACCCGGGATATAGCCTGGCCTCAGATTTCATCCTGTTCTTTGACCTGCTTACCGGTAAAAGGAAATTTGATCCTCAAAATGAAAGTCACGCTTAGCCTTATTGCACTTTTATTGCTAAATGCATGCGCAGCCTCCGTTGACAAAGAAGGGGAAGTGGCTAAGCTCCTTTTGTCAGATGAGCTGGACAGGAAGGCCCACATGACCGGAGACGCCGGATTACTGGTCTCTCGCATGGCCGACACACTCGTTTCCATTCAGAATGGGCAGATATCCAAAGCTTCAAAAGCTCAAATAGAGGAGCAATTTTCTCAGTATTTCAACCAGGTCAAATATAGAAAATGGGACAACATAGCACCTCCGGCCATTCACATCTCAGACGATGGCAAGTTTGCCTCCCTTACGATAAACAAAATCACCGAAACCAGGGAAGCCGATTCTCCCGACTCAACCTACATGACCACAACCTTCGCATGGACAGCACTTTATAGAAAAGAGAATGATCAATGGAAAATGTTTTCCATCACTTCCACAAGAGCATCCCAATAGCCTATGGAACCATCACTAAATACATGGACGATCATTTTTTTAATTGCTGCGGTGCAGGGAATCTTTTTAAGCACCATGATTTTTTTGAGAGGCTCTTCAATAAATAACCTACTGGGCTTTCTTGTTTTATCATTCAGCGTCATGCTATTTTACTATGTAACCTATTGGACGCATTATGATCAATTACTCCCCAAGAGTATAGCCTCAGCTCAGGGACTTACCTATGTACTGGGGCCACTGGCTTATTTTTATATTCGGTCCGACAGGAAAAACTTGTATTTCAACGGCTGGCACCTGCTCCCCTTTGTACTTTACCTGATCTACTTTTTTATTCAGCCTGCTTTTAACATTTCATATCATCCTCTAATCAGGACAACCCAGGTGATTTTTCAATGCGGACACCTGCTTTTTTACAGTGCGGCCATTTTTTGGTTTATACATGCTATGGGCAGCAATCTCCATAATGGTGAATTGAAGTTTCTGCTCTGGCGTAAAAAGGTAGCCTATGCCTTTACGGGTTATACATTAAGTTTCTTTGCCTATTATGCGCTGGTGTTTACAGGCACATTAAAAATCGAATACGACTATATTATATCTATAGCCTCATCGGTATTCATTTATTTTATTGGCTATCATGGATACCAAAACCCCCAGATACTTATACGCAATGAAGCCTCCAAATACCAAAGATCATCGCTTTCAACCACAGCCGCAGAGTCTATTTTAACCCGGATCAAAACATATATGGAAACTGAAAAGCCCTACCTGGACAGCAACCTTAAGCTACAGCAATTGGCAAAACAACTGGAGCTGTCCCCTCACCATATTTCCCAGAGCATCAATGAACTCGACGGGCAGAGCTTTTCTGACTTTATTAATCAGTATCGCATCCATGAGGCTCAATCAATGCTGAAAGACCCTGATCAGACAGATAAAAAGATAATCCATATTGCCCTTGACTCCGGGTTTAACAATAAAGTCTCTTTTAACAATGCCTTCAAAAAGATAGCCGGCATCACCCCTTCCGAATACAGAGATCTTTGCCTGACTATGTCCGGAGCGCCTCAACCGAAGTAAACAGGTAAAATATTATCGGATTTACCCTTAATTGCAGATAGTCCCTCTATAATAGAAAAAAAAAA
>NZ_SMLW01000568.1:9624-20848 GCF_009711405.1 Fulvivirga kasyanovii
CGATGCGGACCTGTTTACCTGTTATTCTGATTTTGATCAGCACAATATCATTTTCACAGACCCTGAAAGAAACGGCTGATGCTAATTTTAATAATGCGCAATATGAGCAGGCGCTTAAAGGATACCAGAAATACCTGGAAGAGAACAACACAGATTCCTCAGCCTGGTATAACCTGGGAATTAGTGCTATGAACCTTAAAGCGTACGGCAAAGCCATAGAGTACCTGACCAGAGCACAGGAACTTAACTACCCGCCCTCCTTTACCAATTACAATATAGCCAAAGCCTATGCTCTGGATAATAAAAGAGAGCAGGCGGTGAAGACTCTGCAGGCGGGAGCCGACAATGGAGCTGTAGCCTTCAAAAGGATCAGCGAAGACCCTGCTTTTGATAATATCAGAAATCTGGAAGGATACAAAGAAGCTATGGCTAAAATCAAGCTCAACGCCTACCCATGTCTGCAAGATGAAAAACGCCGGCACTTTGATTTCTGGATTGGCGAATGGGATGTATATGCCAGAGGGCAAAAAGCCGGGGAAAATTCCATAACACTGGCCAATGGCGGGTGCGTTATCCATGAGAGCTATACCACGGCAGGAAACTACTCAGGGCAAAGTATGAACTACTATGACCCTATAGACCAGAAATGGCACCAGCACTGGGTAGGTGCCATGGGCGATACCTACAACTATATAGAAACAGATAAAAATGAGGGCATGCTTCAATTTGAAAGTCAGTTCATGAACCGGCAAGGGGAAATCAGTATCTCCAGAATGACTTTCACCCTCAATGAAGATGGCACGGTAAGACAACTCATGGAAAGCTCTACCGATGATGGGAAAACCTGGCAAATAGCTTTTGACGGTCTTTACAAGCCAAAAACCAAATAATTGAAGGCAGGAAGCGGCTAACCTTAGTAATCGTCAATATCGCGGTATGAAGACCAGATCAGTCGTTTGCTAATGGCCTCTTCCTCAAAATCAGGACAGGTGTTCGTTCCCATTATTCCGCCGGATTCACATACCTTTTCTCCTATACAATTGTAGAACACCGTTATAAAATCAGGACAACCAACACACATATCTGCCATAAAATACTTCTCACCTTTGAAGGTGTACTCAAATATGTCTGCCTTACGGTCTACATTGAGGCTTTTCTGCCGCTGAATGATATCCTGCAGCCAGCCCAGCTCCGCTATCGGGTCTTCTATATAACACATAGCTGTTTGCGCATTTGTAGTTTTACAAGCCGAAAGCAGTACAGCTACACAAAATAACATCACCTGCAACCGGCTTAAGTGGGTTTTATTGTTTTTCATAAGTAATTCTATAAATTTTACCTGCCTGATCATCTGACACTAACAGGGAACCATCAGTTATCTGTAGTACATCCACCGGTCTTCCCCAGGCCTCCTGTGCCCTTTCATTAAGCCAGCCGTCGGCAAATACCTCTGCTTCTGCTACGCCGGAACCTTCAACTTTTAACCGCATCAGCCTGTACCCTATTTTGGACGATCTGTTCCACGAACCATGTTGGGCTACAATAATATCACCCTTATACTCTTCGGGAAACATTGTACCGGTATAAAATTTCATTCCCAACGGAGCAGTATGTGCTGCAAAATTCCAGACAGGCTTTTTGAATTCGTTACAGTGCCGCTCCGATCCGAACTCCGGATCAGCAATATCACCACCATGGCAAAAGGGATAGCCAAAATGCTGACCTTTTTGGGTAACTCTGTTCAATTCACAGGGAGGTATGTTATCCCCCATCATGTCCCTTCCATTATCTGTAAACCATAAGTTCTTTGTGTCAGGATGCCAATCAAAACCAACGGTATTCCTTACACCCTCAGCAACTATTTCCCTACCTGTGCCATCGGTATTTATTCTGGTAATGGAAGCAAATACAGGATCGTCGCTTTTGCAAATATTGCAGGGTGCTCCTACCGGCACATAAAGCTTGCCGTCAGGCCCAAATGCAATATACTTCCAACCATGATGCCCTTCCGTGGGATAATCATCATAAACCACTTCATAATTACCAGGATTATCCAGTTTCGATTCAATATCATTGAACCTGAGTATTCTGCTGATCTCTGCCACATACAGGTCACCATCCTTAAAAGCCACACCGTTAGGAGAGTTTAACCCTTCCGCTATGATATACTTCTCTTCTGCTTTTCCATCACCATTGGTATCTTTCAGCGCATAAACCTTGTCGGCCTGCCTGTTGCCCACATAAACAACCCCCGAAGGACTGAGAGCTAGTGAACGGGCATTTTCGACTTCGGCAAATTCTGATATCTGAAAACCCTCAGGCAGATTGACCCGGTCCAGGCCAGTGCGTACAGGCTCTTCAACCGGTTTATCGTCAGGTTTATCAGTAGTCAAATTATCATCAGCCTCCTGAGAGGAATTACAGGCTATCAACAAACAAAAGGCAATAACAAAGTATCGGGATTTCATGGTCAATAAGTTTTTGAAATAAAGTTACCGAATAATATTAACCCTCAAAACAGGCGAAGGTTTAACCGGCCATGTTTTAATGTACCGTCTTCCTAAATTAAAACTGCCTGTTAATACGAATTACTCATCAATTCATAACTTTGCGGTTATGTTAGCAATACAAAACCTTTCCTACTACATTGGGGGCCGGCCTCTCTACGAAGACGCATCTTTACACATCAAACCCAAAGACAAAATCGGACTTATAGGTCTTAACGGTACGGGAAAATCCACCTTACTTAAACTGATCAATGGGGACTATACTCCGGACAAGGGAGAGATAGGAAAAAGCAATGAGTGTACTATAGGTTTCCTTAACCAGGACCTGCTTTCGTACCAATCAGAAGACAGCATTGTATCGGTAGCCATGCAGGCCTTTGGCGAAGCTGTGGAGACCCAAAGAAACCTGGAAAAAACCCTCAAAAAACTTGAGACCGAGTACTCTGATGAACTTGTAGAAAAGCTCACCAAGCTACAGGAAAAATTCGAGCGCCTGGAGGGATATACCATGCAGGCCAAAGCAGAGGAAATACTTGAAGGTATCGGGTTTAATACGGAAGACCTGCACAGGCCGCTTAAAGAATTTTCCGGAGGATGGAGAATGCGTGTAATGCTCGCCAAACTGTTGTTGGAAAAACCATCACTTTTGATGCTGGATGAGCCCACCAACCACCTTGATCTACCCTCCATTGAATGGGTAGAAAACTACCTCAGAGGCTATGAAGGTGCTGTTATTGTTGTTTCTCACGACAGGCAATTTCTCAACAACACCATCAATAAAACTGTGGAGGTTTTCAACCAGCAGCTTACAGTATACGAAGGAAACTATGACTTCTATCTCCAGGAAAAGGAATTGCGTTCTGAGATCCAACAAAATGCCTTTGAGAACCAGCAGCAAAAGATCAAGCAAACTGAGCGCTTTATAGAAAAATTCAGGGCCAAAGCCACCAAAGCCCGTCAGGTACAGTCCCGAGTAAAAGCACTGGACAGAATGGATAAAATTGAAGAGGTGGTGGATACCAACGCCGTTGTTAATTTCAAATTCGACTTTAAGCAGAAATCAGGTCGGCATGTTATTCAGTTGGAACATGTGAGCAAATCGTATGACAAATTGAATATACTCACCGATACCACTGCACATATCGAAAGAGGCGATAAAATAGCCCTTATAGGTGCAAACGGTAAAGGTAAATCAACACTGCTACGCATAATAGCAGGCACCGAACCCATTGAAGGAGAAAGGCAGGAAGGTCACAATGTAAATATGGGCTTTTATGCCCAGCACCAGTTGGAAGACCTGAATGTAAACAATGAGATATTGGAAGAGCTCAAGCAAGCCGGAAGTAAAAAAACCGAACTGGAGCTTCGACAGGTACTGGGATGCTTTCTGTTCACTGGCGACGATGTGTTCAAAAAGATCAAAGTACTGTCCGGAGGTGAAAAATCCAGGGTAGCTTTAGCCAAGACGCTTATTTCCGAAGCCAACTTTCTGTTGCTGGATGAGCCTACAAACCACCTTGATTTTCAATCCGAAAATATACTTGTACAAGCCCTGCAGCAATACCAAGGGACATTTATCACGGTATCGCACAACAGGCACTTTGTTTCCCAGGTGGCCAATAAGATCTGGTATATTGAAGACCACCAGATCAAAGAGTACCCTGGCACCTACGATGAGTATAGTTTGTGGAGAAGCAAGATAGATGCGGAAAGAAAAGAGTCTTCTACCTCTGAGCAGAGCAAACCTGAAAAACAGGAAAAACCCAAACCCGCTCAAAAAACAGGCAACAGCAATGAGAAACTCCTGATCAATCATCAGCGGGAGCTTTCAAAAATTGAAGAGCAAATAGATGCCCTTGAAAAAGAGGTTGCCCTTGCTGAAAAAGAAATGGCAGACCCTGCAGTATTCGGTAATCCTGACAAGCTTCAGGAAGCGAATACAAGATATGAAAAGTTAAAAGCTCAACTTCAAGCCCTCAATGAACAATGGGAGCTAAAAGCGGAAGAAATTGACGAACTGGAAAATAGCTCGAATTAACTATATCTTGCTAAAATGGTAAGGGTAGCCGGAAGCAGCAGTTCAAGTTGAGATATTAAATTAAACCTCACCTCACTCTGAAAAAATCTTCCCGTAGGTGAAGGTGAGGTTTAAATTAAAATCATAATGATCAATGTAACAGCAAAAGCTACTGCGTACCTGTACATCATTTTTCTTAGCTGCAATTCGTAAATCCTCATAAAAATTAAATTTATATTAAATATTTTCTATTAATACAACAGTTGCTCAATCGGTAACTACTTTTCTTCAACTTTCCTTCAAAATTGGCCGCAAACTTACGTACTTCTGTCAGAGATTTGCAACAATTATTAAAAACAAATTCCAATTTTAAATTCCAGTCGATCCATTGTTCGTGACACCTCAGTTTTCCACTCACCACCCCATGTATGATACAAAGGATACTCCATCTCCATATGCTGTCTGCTCCATCCAACTGTGGTCACAAAATCAACTTTGCTTTTACTCGCAAAAATGAAGCCAACTCCCGCTTTTAACACCGGGCCACCTTTAATATTATCAACTTCCTGCTCTATATGCGGCTTTCCCCACATTTTACTATAGCCCGCACCAGCATAGTAGTACGCTCCGGAAAAATGCCTGAACAAATCACCTTTATAGTATAGGTATACCGGCATGTTTCTATAATCATCATATTGCTCATATCCGGTAGCCAGGCCCAACTGCAAAAGTTTTTTAAACCTATATACTAGTGTTAAACTCATTGCAGGGTAAACATCTCTGTTATTAATTCCACCTCCTGCCATTACACCACACTGCAGCATCATATCAAATTTCTTTTTGAAGCCCGCAGTGTTCAGCGAGTCTAAAACCCCTCGGTCAACTTCAGCTCCTGTATTACCTTTTATATTTATGCTATGGATATCACCCGTTTCAAACCAATGATCTCCCGAATTAAATCTTACAAGTGCAGAGTCTCTGTCAAGTGAAACTAATTTTCCCAATATGAGACTCTTGTTCTTAAGATATACCCTATCCTTATCAGCCTGCGCATGGGCTGTTACAGCCATAGTGGTAAGGATGACAAGGAGAATCTTACTCCACATTTCCGGAAACCTGTAAATGGCTCAGAAAAACAATGTGATTTATATCAGAATAGTCGTATTGATAAAGACCATCCTCGCCGATCATCATAGCAATATTGTTAAACGGTATAATATCAAACGTCTTAATATCTTTGTAATGCGCCACTAACCGATTGCCAATTTCTCCTATATCACTTGCATCAAATACCTTCAGCCCATCGTCCCCATCACATATAAAAAGTACATCTCCATCTTTACCTAAACCGTGCGGATTGTGCATATTGTATGTGTATAGTAACTCAGGGCTGCTGATATTCGATATATCTATTACCTCAAGTTGATTAGTAAAGCCTTGACATTCAGTACCAGAACGCAGTGTTACATAAGCGTAATCCCCATCCACAACCACGGGATCGCAACTGGTGACATGCTCATAACTTGATACCCACGCAGGCTGCGCAGGATTAGAAATGTCCATAATGTACATACCGTTCTGTGCACCGATAAACAAATGATTGTTATTAGGGAAAATAGTCTCTATCCCCCAGTTGATCACCACCTTCTCCTCCGCCTCTAAGTCTGATGAGTTACTAACATTGACGGGGTACAGGTCTGACTGATCCACGGCATAGAGATAATCACCTACCACTGCAAACCTGGCCATAGAACCGGCCATACCAGGATTGGTAGGGGCCAGAGCAGCGCTCACATCAAAGTTGGCCAACTGATCAACTGCAATACCTCTTTCGTAGAACATCCCCCAATTGTAATTAGCATTACAATCAGATTCATATTCTTCAATTTTATCCACTGCTTCCCAATCAGTAACTATTCCCATTTCGGTATCAGCATAAAAGCCATATGAGTTATAGCCGGGAAACAGGTTTTCTATTCGGCCAACCTCCCGGGCATTTTGTATATCTGAAATATCAATGGCTACCAGATCTATATAACTGTCTGAAAAAAGGATATTTCCACGAACTGCTATATCAAATGAACCTGGTATATTGATGAAAGCAATATTCTCAGGGTTTGCAGGATCGTGATTATCAATTACATGAACCCCTTCATTAGGTTCATTGATAAAAAGATATCCATCCTTAAAGTATATCTTACCTGTTTGTTCCAGATCATGCGCCGGTAAGGTAGATACCGATGATCGTATTTCAGATAACGGTGTGTAAACCGGTTCGTAGTAGGTATAACTGTTCTTCACTTCACAGTTATCACCACAGCCAGACAATATGCTGCCAAAGCACAGTAGCAACGCTACTGCGACAATCGTTTGACCTATGCGGTTCTTTGTTTTTTCCTTTTGCATGATTTGAATTTTTAAAACCACTATCTAATAGACACAACTAATCAACCAAGGGTTGGAATGGGATTAAATTTTATCTTAAAAAAATTGATTTTAATTACACGGGGTCAGCCATTTGTGTTAAAACAGGACTGATAAACAATAAATGATAAATGCTTTTTCTAATTCTAATTACTGAATACGTACTTGAACCTAAAGCCAATTTCCAGGGTAGTTGGCCGGCTGGTATATTCGGCATCTGATTTGGTAATTGAATTTATAGATTGCCTTACCTGTGGAATCAAGGCCAACCTGTAATGCTCTCCAAAATCATAGCTGAATTCAGACCCTAACAACCCGGTGAGCTGGTAGGTCCTGTATTGGGAGTCATCTCCTGAAATATTAACATCCTCTATATCTCCCGATGAGGCGCTAATTTGATTTTTGAGTAAGATATTATTCGCAACACCACTTAGGATAACAATGTTAAACCTGCTATCCAAAAGTACATAACCGGCCTGTATAGGCACCGAGACGAGTTCATAAGTATTGTTAACATCATATGGTGCGGTAAAAGCAATATCTTCCGCATTTTCCATATCCGCAAAATTGCTTAATGTCTTGACGGTCTGGCGATCACTGGTATTTACCACATTGGAGGTACTGGTGGTCTGCTGCTGTGCATAGACAATTCCGCTCTGCAAAACCCACTTTTCCGATAACCTTGTACCAAAATTAACACCTACATTATAGGCTTGCCCGGATCTCTCCTTGCCAAAGGATGGAGCTCGCTTTGAGGCAGCATTTAACTTAGAGGTCTCCATCATATCCATGTCCGCTGCTGCGCCGCCACCACCCATGTTAGGATCAAAGCTCCCTGCCGAGAAGCCTACACCAGCCCACAAACCATCACTATTGCCTTGCTTTTTATTGGGGACATAACTGTACCAGGGCACCATATTCAGCTCCCTTTCTTCCAGTGGGGTAGTTTCGAGGTACTCAAACAATCGTTCAATTTCTTCAGGCAGTTTACCACCGTCTGCACTATTTAAGCCATTACCGGTCTGGCTTGATGCTACACGACTTTCATGTTCCACATTATCCAACAGCTTCCTGTCAATAATTCCTTCACCCTTGCTATAGGCATTTTCATCACTCTCCTTCTTGCCAGCTAAGGCCATCGTATTTCCGTTAGCTTTATTAACATTAGTTGCATCGCCCACATTATTGCTACCACCATCGTTATTTGGCATAGTATAATCAGTATTTGCTGTAGTACGATCAGTTTGGTCAAGCCTATCGATGGAAACTCCGGAGCCTGAATTTGCCAAATTATTACCGGCACCGGACTTTTCAGCCCCTTCAACGTCATTGGCTTCATGGCCAGTGCTCTTAGATACGGCATCTCTTGATCCCTCTGCTTCTTTTGAATCACCTCCTACATAACTGTCACTGTAATTTGACCTAAGTGTTTCACTTTCAGAAGAAACTCCGTCATTTTTATCTGGCTTTGAATCCTCATTAGCCTGAGCATTGTTCTCGGTATGTCCTCTCTCCTTACTTTCAGTATCGTTTATGGCAATGCTGCTATCTTCGCTCCCCAGATCGTTAACTTGAAGGTGATAAACAGCAACACCCCCGACTGTCATGGCAAAAGCCACTGATGCTGCCGCCAATAATTGAAACAGCAGCAACCTCCTTTTATATTTACCTGCCGAGGCCTGGGAAACCCCTAACTCCACTTTCTCCCAAACGGATGTTGAAACATCCATTTCAGCGTCTGCAAATGCGTTTTCCCACTCCTTTTCAAACTGCGTTTTATCTTGCATTTCCATAACTAATTTTTTCTTCAGTTTCTATTTTATCTCTCAACAGGCTCTTTGCCCTCGCATACTGGGATTTGGAAGTCCCTTCACTTATATTTAGTAATTGGGCAATTTCCTTATGAGAATAACCCTCCACGGCAAACAGGTTAAATATTACCTGGCAGCCGGAAGGTAACTCCTGAATCATCTTAAGCAACTCTCTAAAATGAAAATCGGCGAGTGAGAAGGTGCTTTCTTCAGAAAAATTCAGTTCATGAACATCAACCATTGGAAAAAGGTACAGCTTACTTCTTTGATGGTTTAGGGCTGTATTGATAACAATCCTTTTAACCCAGAAATCCAGCCTCGACTCTCCCCTGAATGTCTTTATTTTTTCAAATATTTTAATAAAAGATTCCTGCAGTATATCCTCGGCTTCCTGGTCTGATTTGGAATAGCGCATAGCCACAACCATCATCTTTTTGGAGTAAAGATCGAATAGTTGCTTCTGGGCTTTTCGGTCTCCCTTACAACAGCCGTCTATGAGCGCTTTTTCCGAGTCCATTATAATATATTCGCTGCAATCATGTTATATAGACACCGCAAGTTTCCAATAGGTTGGAACTGTTCTTGTATATCGTAAAATTAATTATATTTTTATCGCCATTATGAGAAAATGGATCGCAGCAACACTATTTATTTTTATTCTGGGAGCATTTAATATACCTGGTAATCGTCCCGAATCGCTTTATCAGGACAAAAAGCTGGTTTATAAGGATGCCACCTACGAACTTGAGATCAGAACAGTTCAGCTCTACCCTTACAATGGCAGCTCCAATGCCGTACTCTTACCTGCTATAGCCCCATTAAATAATAACAACCTGTTACTGGAATTTGATGACCTCGTCCAGGCCCCGGAAAACTACAGGGTCAAAATTATTCATTGCAACAGTGACTGGACACCTTCCCGCCTGAGAAGTCTGGATTATTTATATGACTATAATGAATTCAATATTGATAACTATCAATTATCTGTTGATACGAAACTGTCATATGTACACTATAAATTCAAAATTCCAAACATCAAAGTACCTGGAAATTATCTGCTGGTTGCCTATAGAGGTACGGATGAGTCAGACATCATCCTATCCAAAAGGTTTATGCTTTTCAGCAACCTCGTATCTATTAACCTCATGAGTGATCTTACCGGACTTAGCTCCAACAACAGGTTGAACCAGCAGCTTGACTTCACTATCAATTACAGTGACTATATGCTGCAAAACCCAATGGAAAATGTGTCGGTGGTCATTCGTCAAAATCAAAGGTGGGACAATGCCATCACTACATTGAAACCCAACTTTATTCGTGAGAATGTAAGTGAGCTGGAATACCGTTTTTTCAACTATGAAAACAATTTCAAAGCTGGCAATGAGTTTCGCTTTTTTGATATGCGTTCTTTGCGATATCCCGGACAGAACGTTCAGCGGGCAAATTGGAATACCCGCCCTACACTGGTTGACCTGATGATGGACAAACCCAGAATATATCAGCCTTACACGCAATATGATGATCTGAATGGCGAATACTTTATTGCCAACTCCGATACCGGGAATGGCTCTGTGCAGAGCGATTATGTAACAGTCAGATTCCACCTCAAAGCAGACAAGGTCAATGGGGAGGTTTATGTAATTGGAGAAATGAACAACTGGAACCTTCAAAACCAGATGGCTTATGACGAAGTTTCAGGGATGTATAATGGCGAAATGATCTTAAAGCAGGGCTACTATGACTACCAGTACTACATCAAAGGAGATACTTTAAGGTCCAATTATTTTGAAGGTGACCATTTTCAAACAGAAAACGAATACGAAATACTGGTTTACTATAAGCCTCCTACCAATCGTTCCGAATTACTTATTGGGTATGGATACTACGAAATGAACCCTGCACGCTAAGCGTAGCTGAATTCATACTTGAGTACACGGCTATTTGGATTGGAGTGTGCTACATCAAGCATACCAAAACCTTTATGCGTAAACTGCCCTAACCCACAGTGAAGCACGAACTCCTGCACCTCTTTGGCTGCATAGAGCGTGAACGGGAAGGTATAGCCTCTGATCTCATATTTCACATCACGATCATATACAGGATAGATTCTGGCAAATTTCTTTTGCGCTGCCGTTAGCCTGGCAATGTAGGTTTTATCGGGCACTACCTGAAATTTATAAAAGCCCTCTAACTGCTCCTTAAGGAACATGCCGGAAGCTTCCATTCTTTCAATGGTTGATTCGTATAGAAGGTCTGAAAACGTATCGGTTTCAGGGGGAATAAAGCGTTTGGCTGTACTGTCGTTGAATGACGAGTTAAGTATAACCAGCGGCGAAATACATACAAATTTGAGGGAATCCTGAACCTCAATCCTGTCCTCAAGTTCAACTGTCTCCGGTTGCAGGTATAACCCACCGAGTTCCACCTGATTGAATTCAAACAGGTTGGTTAAAAAGTAATCAATA
>NZ_SMLW01000035.1 GCF_009711405.1 Fulvivirga kasyanovii
TTTGAGTGTGATAAATATCAAACGTTAAAATCAACCGAAGAATAGCAAAGTCAAAACTCCATCTCCGTGTCGGAGAGGGCATTCCGGCTAAAGCTAACCTGCTGTCTGCTGCCGGGTGAGGTCATACACCAGCAAGAGCATCCACCCGCTAACCCATACCACGTCATTCCGGAATTTTCGCAGAGCAACGGAGAAAATATCCGGAATCCCGAAGTTAAGAGCACTAGTAAAGCCTGACCTGCGTAATGTCAGAAGCCTGCACACTAAATGTCGCGGGGTCCTCTTCGAGAGACATCCGC
>NZ_SMLW01000299.1 GCF_009711405.1 Fulvivirga kasyanovii
CACTGACACAACAGGAAAACTGACAGAATCGGGCATTGCAAGCGCAACACCCGTAAGCAATCAGTCTGCTCGAATTAATAGTACTTCCACAGCAAATGCATTCGGCGATACACCGGAGGCACCGTCCCTCCTTGAATCAGAAAACATAGGATGGAGTGTTTTTCCTAATCCGGTGAAAAACACATTGGAAATTAAAGGTGAGTTTAGTGGCAACTGGATCTTATATGATATGCAAAACAGAGAAGTAATGTCCGGCAACCAAACCTCACTACAAATGGAGGACATGAAACAGGGTATGTACATTTTGAAAATAGAGGGTAAAGCCATAAGAATAATCAAGGAGTAATTGACTTTAGTCCTGACCTTAGAAAAGCAATCTTCACGCAGATGAAGGTTGCTTTTTTATATGCCAATGAGCAAAACCCTCTTAACTTACTTGTTCAAATTTACCAGACTTCTGTTGATATAATTCACTATGCTTAGTTATTACGTTCAGTAACGCTGCCACCCCATCCCGGCACTGGCGGAAGGGAATTATCAGAAAATGGAGCAAAAGAAAAAATGCAACTTATCCGGAATTTTAACTTTGCCTCGCGCTATTTATGATGTTCAGCCGCATTGACAGCGGCTCCAATGATCCCTGCATTGTTAAGCTTCTCCGACACCGTGTATGGGATCTTTATTTTAATCTGTTTTCTGAATTTATGGATCTTCTTGCTAGCACCGCCACCAATGATAATAAAATCAGGGGAAAGTATGCGGTCTACATATTTCAAAAAGAAGTTAAACCGCTTGCCCCACTCATCAAACTCAAGCTCTTCCCTTTTTCTGGCCGAGTCGGCTGCATACTGTTCCACTGGCTTGCCCTTCTTCCCCAGCATTCTCCCCAGCTCAGTATTGGGGATCAGTTGTCCGTCATAAAACACGCCGCTGCCAAGCCCGGTACCCACGGTGATAACTGCTACCAATCCTGACTTATGCCTGCCCGCTCCAAACCGCATCTCGGCAATACCGGCAGCATCTGCATCATTGATGATCTCAAACCGAAGGTCGTCACAGTGCTCACTAAACAGGTCGTCGATCTGTACACCTTTCCAGGCCGGGTCGAGGTTGGAGCTATATTTGGCTCTGCCCTCGATAACTACAGTGGGGAAAGCGCAACCAATATCATCCTGCCAGTTGAAGTGGTCTTTGATCTGCCTGATCACTTCTGCAATGGCCTCAGGTGTAGCAGGCTGGGGAGTATCCACTCGAAATCGTTCGGAGATAAGCTTTCCCTGTTTGGTGTCTACTATTGCCCCTTTGATTCCGGAGCCTCCTATATCGATACCGAGTACATCCATAGCGCCTTTGTATGTTTGGCTAGTTAATCTAAAAAGATTGCTGCAGATAGTCTAAAGATGTCGATAAATAATCTCTATAAATCGGTTTGCTTTTATTAGCTGTCAGTGTTCATTAACCCATGGCATAATTTTAACAGCTTACTTCGCCGGCCTAAACTCGGCATTACATTGCCTGCATTTGTATACGGACTTGTAATAAAACGGAAAAACAAAAAGAAGGAAAGAAACAATGGCTGTAAAAACACCCTTCAAACCCTTCATTGATTTGAAATCGGAGTAGAGTTGCGTAGACTGGCAAACGGGGCATCGCACCTGCCTATCCTGCTCATCAGTAAATGGTGTGGTCTCTACCTCCTCAATAATCTGCAATGCTTTTTGTGCATCAGCCTCCCTTATTTTGAGTTTGATGCCTCCAAGGGTAAGATTGTACAACGGGTTGAGCGATACCATGTTCTCATCAAAGAGAAAGCAAAGTACACCTTCACTTTCGAGCTTTGACCTCAACAAATTGGCTTCTATGCTATTGTCAAAAGTTTTAAGGGTAATCAGTCTCATGGATTTAATTCAACACTATTTTCAACAGATAAAGGTCGTATCCGGGAGCCCAGAAATCCGGCTCCGTTTTCTCTAAAGTAAATCCGGCCTTTTCATAAAAAGGATAAACCAACTGGGTAGTCCTTACCACGATCGTTTTAATGTCCTTTCGTTTTTTTATCTCTTCAATCCGATGTAACGTGAGCCTTTTCCCTACTCCCTTGCCCTGAGCTTCGGGGTGGATCATGTCCCATGAAATACGCGCTGTATGCTCTTCCGGAAAATAGTTGATGCCTCCGCAGCCTATGATTTGGCCGTTGTCCTCTACTACAAAGTACGTTTCTAGTTCATTATCCAGATAGTCGCTAAAGTCACCTTCTTCTGCAGGATCAAAATACTGCGGTGTATTGAGACGGATCAAATGAAGCAATTTTTCTTTATCAGCTTCTTTATAAGGTCGAATATTAATATCGTTCATGCGAGATAATTACAGGATGGGTTCTTTCTACACCAAGTTATCAAGTTGTACCTTAAACCTCAAACTATTGTATATAGGAATTTTTGTCTAAAAAAAATTATAAATAATTAAACAAAACAACTTACCAGGTGTTAATTTAATAAGAAAGACAAATAACCTGGGTACGTCTGGCTACTATTAAAACAGCCTTATCCCAAACAGTATAAATCCCATTAACCTTCTGCCAGACGTGCCCCGGAATAGCTGTACAACGCTACTCTGTCCGGGTGAAATAATCCTCAAAAAAGATCAGGTGGTACTCAATAGATATCAGCCAGTAATCCAGCGTGTGTCCACCTGGATGCTCAATATAGGTGTGTGGAATGCCTCTATTCAGCAATTTATGGTGCAAAGCGTTGTTGCCCTCATAGAAAAAATCCTCTGTACCACAATCAAAGATCAATGCCAGGGTATCCTTATCTATAAGTGGCACCATATTGACCACAGTATTACGTTCCCAATTTTCAGGATATTCGGCAAATGACCCCAGCCTTTTGGCCAAATCCCACTCATCGGGAAAAGGCCTGAAATCCATACCTCCACTGGTACTACCGGCTGCTCCCCATATGTCAGGGTGCCTGAAGGCCAGATAAAAAGCACCATGACCTCCCATGCTCAGACCAGTTATTGCCCGGCCTTTGCTATTTGCAATGGTATTATAGTTTTGATCTACATGGCTCACCAACTCTTTGGAGATGTACGTTTCGTACCTGAAAGTGCTGTCAACAGGACTATCAAAATACCAGCTTGTTCTGGCTCCATCAGGGAATACAAGGATCACCTGATACCTGTCGGCAAACTCTCGAACCTCCGGTACATATTCAGGCCAAAACATATAGTCATCCGTCGCTCCGTGTAGCATATATAAAACAGGGTAAGCTTTTCCATTCTTGCTATACTGGTTGGGAGTAATGACTATGTTACGGACCTCCTTGTACATGGATTTGCTCATCACCACAAGTGTATCAATATTATAGGCAGCGGCTGTATGGCAGGCCAGTATTAAAACCAGAAGCAGAATTCTTTTCATTTTGGAGAGTGTTTATGAATATTCAAAATAATTCGTCAGTTCGCGAAAGCCAAGTTTTTTATAAATTCCTATACCATCTTCAGAAGCCTGCAATATCATGCGTTTGTAACCTGACGCTTTAGCAGTATTGAGTGCATGGGTCATTAGTGCAAAGCCAATACCTTTTCCCCTGTACGCCTCAAGGGTCGCCAGGCCATATAACCCTGCTACTTCATCATTTGAAGGAAACATTTCCACTCCGGCAACAGGTACACCTTCGTGCAGGTAGAGGAAAAGCTCGATTCCGGTATCCGTATCAAGGTACAGGGCTGCTGTCGTTTCATAGTAACGGATTACGTTTTCATCGGCGGGATTCCAGTTCCTTGCAATCACCTCGGCGTATTGTATCAAATGTTCCCGGGTATTTACTTTTTGGATGTTAACATGCCCAAGTTTGTCTATTGGTTCATAATCATCCAGATCCAGCACCATACCAACCTCCTCACCCTGAATGTCAAGCTCCAAAGCTTCAAAACAGGCCCTCACCTGAGGCGTGAGGTTTTCCCGGCTTACCCAGATGCAAAAGTCAAGGTTGCGCTTTCTGAAATGCCTGACAGCATCGGTAAGCTCCTGTTTTTCAAATTCATTGCCACTAAACACATGAATGATATTAAATGTATCACACGACAGGCCGCTATCAACATAGCTCAAACCCGTCATCCGGCAGACACCCATCACTCCTGACCGTGCGGGGATGGTAGTAGCATGAAGACCAAAATTATAGTCGATATCAGCAAGCATAGCGCAATTGTTAGTTAGCGGTCAAAATTAACAAAAAAATAATGCCCGAAGCTTAATAAGCCACGGGCACTATATGCTGTAAAAAGCCTCAGCCGATTACTCGCACCACAGCCTTACCAGTACAAATACAGGCTCACCATCGTAATCAAAGCTGAAACCGGAAGGGCCACAAACATAGTCAAACCAGCCACCTTGCCTGTTGTCTACCTCGTATGTGCCAAGTCCACACATATCCTCAGCTTCCACAAAAGCAAAACCATTTTCAGTGCTCAGGTAGCCAGGGTAGTAGCGGCCGTCGCCATCACCTAAAACACATCCGCTTTGAGGTGTATCATAAACATAAAAAGACCACTCGTCTTCAAGATTGATATTAGAATCACCTCTTGTGTAAGTAAATGCTACAGTAAGCGCCGGGAGTGTGTCGCTGCCATATACATCTTTTGCAAGCTCTACTACTTCCTGAGGCACTGCCGAGTTCTGAGCTACCCTGCCATTGGCATCGCTTTTGGCTGCCTCTTCGGTTTCCACTTTAGCCTCA
>NZ_SMLW01000309.1 GCF_009711405.1 Fulvivirga kasyanovii
ACATATTTTAGAAGAAGTATACCAATTAATTCATGCTTAGCGACTTTTCTACTATAAAAAGCATGTAGGCCGGTAATATATCGGAAGGTTAAGGACCCCGGAAAAGGTATTCTGTTCTTCTGCAAATTAGAATGCAATATCAGGATTCGGAGCCAGTCAACAGGCCTGAAAAGCAATCCGGACTCATATCTGCCTGAGGCTTTACTCTTCAACATCTCAGTTAGCTTCTTCTCCACGGTTTCAGTGTTAAATATCCTATTGATAAAAATAGACAATATTTAACAGCTAATTGTGCAGAAGTATAGAATATCTTACAGCGTATGTTTTAAATCAAAATTAACTTTTTACGGGTTCAAACAGTTAATGAGAAAACGGATATTAGCATGTTTTAAATCGCTGAACCTTAGACCGGCGAAAAAAGATTTAAATTATTCGCCCTAACGGGCATTATTTCTCTAATATTTTGTTAAATTATATGCAACCAACCAGCTAAAACCAATTTTATGAAGTTAAACGAGGAATACCACAACATATTAAGGTATACGAGACGGTTAAAAGTGAAGTCATATGATCTTCGCTCTAAGCTTACAGCCCTGGTATTATTTACGGAAGAGTCAGAAAACCTGACGCAGGAACAGAAAAATTGCATTCTTCAGATTTGTGAAACAATCGGAAAGAAAAATGATGAACTCATTTATTCCGAAAAACAACTTGAAGAGGTGCTTGACGAACTCTTTCCTGACAGCACCAGAGCCCCGTATACGCATTCTGCATTAGAGCGCTAGTTCACGGAAATGTGTAGCATTTCCACATTATTAGTTCACTAATAAAACCAAGCTTAAAACACTATAACTTCTACGGAAAAAGAGATGCCCCGAGCTAATTTAGTTTGGGGCATTTTTATTTTTTGATTAACCCATTCATTTACAGCAATATACCTCTATATTTGACCTCAAATCATCCGTAATATATTGTATTTAACCTTATACATATCACTTGGTTTTTTAATCATTTAGTAGCCGTTGGTATGGAATTTTCAGTTGATTAAGAAAAACTGATTTTACTATGAATAAGGATCTCGAAAAGAATATTAAAAAGCTTGTAAAGATTAATCTTGATGCACATGAAGGCTATAAAACTGCCGCTGACAATGTGAATGATAACCTTTTAAATACATTCCTGAGTCAGTGTGCCAAAGATAGAAAAAGCTATGCCCTCTCACTTGCCAGGGAAATAAACATAGAGCCGGACGAAATCAGCACCCACTTCAAGGCTGATTTACACAGGGTTTGGATGGACCTGAGAACTTCACCGCAAAAGTTTAATGCAAAAACTGTATTGAAAGAATGCGAGCGCGGGGAAAAGCATGCCGTAGAGGCGTATGACGATGTGGTCAAAGAAAATAAATACCCTGCTTCACTTGAAAAACAGATCCGCCTCCAGCGAGATGAGATCAATAACAAATTCGACCGGATCAGGGAAATGGAAAAAGAGTATGACCTAAAGGACGATATGCGCAATCAGCAGACATCTGTTCCTTAGAGAGACTCCGTGATTGTCCCAGACCCTAGTTGTCAGGCTAAGGAGTTAATAATACTTATTGACAGAAATATACAAATCAATATATAGAATCCTTGCCTGGGAATTCCTACTCTTCTTCCAAAAAAGGCATTGTGCTTTTGATTTTCAATAAAAAAGATATTTATAGGGGAAGAAGCGAACAAAAAATGTAGACTGTTTTATAGAAAACCCACTATCTTTTACCTCTGGATTAGTGGTTGTTATGTTTGGCACAAGATCGAGCAACAGACAATGAAGGCCACCAATGAGGCCTTGGCTGTTTTTAAACAGGGCTAGGGGTCAAAGACTCAACCCGATTGCTTTGACAGGCTTTTTTTCAAAATATAAAATGTCAATGAGGAGCTACAGACAACAGAAGTTCGATGGTCAGCATCCATTATTAATACAACCTATTCCCCGGGGATACCATAGACTTAAGGTTGATCTGGCACGAAGAATAATCAGGAAGATTCAAAAAACTAATACCCATGACATTCTTAAAACGACCTTTTCATCAGGGAACGAAGGCTGCCACGGGCGGAATTTCTTGAGTTTGAAGGTTGCGACTGTCAGTGCTGCTGAACAGTCAGCTTTACCAAACTTTCGGAAGCTTAGTAAAGCCGCTGTTTGGCTCATTAGCTACCTTTTTGCTAATAGCTTAATTTATAGAATGCAAACCCATTCTGTTCCCTTCCGAGTCATGGAACAGGGCAAAATATCCGCTATCATCAGCGTGGGGCGTTTTAGGCATGATTACCTTCCCTCCGTTCTCTTCAACCTTATCTAATATGGTTTGAAGATCATCTCCGCCATTGAGGTAAATGGTTACACCACCAGCCGAGGGTTGATACCCTTCCGCTTTGACGATAACCCCCGTGACCATTTGGTCTTCATATGGAAAAATTCCCATTTGCATTTCCGGCATATCCAGCTTCTCGATCTGAACACCTAAAATGGCCTGATAAAATGCAATAGCGCGTGAAATGTCTGTTGCCGGAATTTCGAAAATTGAAATAAAACTGTTCATGGCATTTATCTTTTGACTTTCTGTTAAATTCACCTTTAGCGCTTCGTTAGCAGGCTTACTCTGACTGAAGCCTGTAGCAAAAGCAAAGGACAGCATGGCTGCAATGGCAATGTGCTTTGTTCTTTTCATTCTCTTCTATTTTGGATTGATTAAACAAAAGTAAATTGCCGCTGACGGTGAAAATTGTAAAAATGCGACAGCAGATTCCACAGGTTATTTATAGAAAAGCCGTGAGAGAAGCATGCTTTCATCTCCGAGCAGTTCTTTTGGGCTGGTGCCGGTGAACTCCCTGAAATCTTTTATAAAATGCGATTGGTCGTAATATTCAGTTTCGTAGGCAACACTGGTAAGCTTTTGTGCCTTTTTATCCAGCAGCATTTTTAAAGCCGCCTGTAGCCGGATCACTTTACCTAGCTGCTTTGGACTGATACCGATCTGTTGCAGAAACTTTCTTTCCAGTTGTCTTCTTTTGGAAGGATCGCTTTTAAGAATAGAATTGATTGGGACACTGCCCCGTGTTGAGAATAGGGTATCAACAGTTGTTTTCACTATATTGTCGATGGTCGTCTGATCATTCAACATTTCAAATAAAAAACCTTCAACAATTTCTATTCGCTGCCTGGTGTCAGTTGCCTGTATTATTCTTTGTTCCAGTGCTTTAGCCTTTTCCCCAAACAATGATTCAATCGGGGTTTCTTTATTGGCCAATGTCTTAATGGGAGTAGTTACAAAGTTGGCAAAACCATAAGGGTAAAAACGAACTGCAAAAGTGTCGACATACCCTGTGGGTTCTATGTAAAACGGCTCCATCGTTTGTCCAAGTACCATCGCCCGGGGTTGCAGGATGAACTCATCCCCTACTGTATACCGTTTTATGTCGTCTCCAAGTATAAATGCCATTTCAATACAACCATCAGGCACAATGCGCTGCCTTTGTGCTTCAGTATCAGCAGGTACTTCCAATGTCCAGTAACAGCTAATGAGAGACTCTAAGTCGGGATGAGGCTGAAAGGTTTGGTAATTCATGGCTTACTATTTTATTTGAGAGGCAAGTGATCTAATGGTTCGAGATCATCAGATCACTCAGAATTCTCTTTAATCATACCTTTTTAATTCGTTAATAACCTTCTCCTCATACGCCTTTTCAAAGGTAAGTCCTCCGAGTAATTTTTTCTTTATCTCCTGATTCTCCATTCTAAGGTTCATCCAATCTTCCACAAAACCCGGGGCGTAGCCGTTAGTGGTTATTTCATTATTCCCAAATGCAATCATTTGAGGGTATTCTTTAAGATATTCCTCTTTAGATGAGACCTTTTTGTGCTTTGAATAAAGATAAAACTGTACATCATATACTAAATGGGACAATTCATCCGCATGAAGTGCAAAATACCCCTTCTTTTCTGTCAGCTTTATCAACAGGTTCCTCAATTGCCTGTCCAGTCCGTCTTCATTTTGAAGTAACTCCTTCAACAGGTCCGAATAGCTCCCTGTTTTCAATTCCTCCAGTGTTTCTTTTAGATCCTCTTCGGAGGTATCATACACATCAGCATGGACCAATCCTTTAATAAAGGTCTCAAAATTTTCAGCAAGAAAGGTAATCCGGTAATCTGATTCCTGGTCGACATGAACTACTTCGGGTTCACCATCCTTACCATTTTTTCTATAGTCAAGCATGATCATATCATGTCCGGCCGAAGGGCAATCACAAATACAAATACCTATATCAGGATACCCCCATTCATCAATCATAAACTGGCTACCCAGCCCACCACATAATGAGTAAGTTTTGTCTCTCCCAATCCCTAATATTCCTGTTATTTCCACATGATCACTTGCCCATGAAGTTGATTCTTTGGTTGGGAAACAGGTGTTTTTGGGAAAGCCTCCATTTTGAAGTTTCATCATTTCAACATAAAAGGCCGGAAGCTTATAGCCCAATTCCTCTTCTACAGAACCTATCAGTTCATCAGACGGAAACTCACCGATATACTCCTTCCTTGCGTAATCACTATCTTCCCAGAAGTCATTGAAATCAAATTGTTTCATTGTTATTTTTTAAAATGTTCCTTTATCTGTAATGTAGCCCCACTTTCAATCAGATACACCTTTTAAAACATTAAATTAATCTCCCAAACCTTCATAATTAGTCAGCACTTCACTATTCCAATTGTAGCTGTCAGGGTAAGATTTATTATATGCATTATATAAAACATATTCTTCATATGATTTGAGGAAAGAAAATCTTTCAAATGAAACAGATGTAAGTCTGAAGTCTAGCGGATCAGGCAGATGCACCCTTATTTCATCAGGAATAGAAGGTCTTCTAAAAGTACCATTACTTTGGACATCTGTATCAAGCCACCAGAAATTACCAGACCAATCACTTCCTATTAAATCAAATGTTTCCCATGTCCAACTGCTCAAGACAGCATTTCCATTGTAGAAATATTTAAGCTGTTCTTCATCAACCTTTTCTATTTTGATATCATTGTCGACAATTGAATAAGCGTTTAGTGGTTTATCTGTAAGTG
>NZ_SMLW01000169.1 GCF_009711405.1 Fulvivirga kasyanovii
TACATGACCTCGAAGATGACTTTCTGGAGAAGTACGGCGATTATCTTGAGGATGCTTTTCATGAAGTACATGATGAGTTTTGTCCTGACACCGATGTTCTATTGCCGATAGCTTATTTGCCCAATGAAGTGATCATCACTGATGATGGTTATGACGTCGCATTTAAGGAAGGTGTTTATGTGGAGGTTGATGATTACCCGGGTAAGGAGACCAAGCTGGTTCTTTTGCCAAAACCAACCAGGATAATCCTACAGGTGGATCCTCAGCAAAAAGAAGTGGTGTGGAAGGCTAAATAAATGCTTACCTGAATATATAGGGTCAAATAAACCCGAAAAAGTAAAAAGTCATTCTTTACCTGATTACATGATCAGCAAAGAATGACTTTCTTTTTACGTGGTAATGAGGCTTTCCACTAAAAATCAGTAAATCACGCCTATTGTTATCTTATACCAATTTGCCAACTGCCTTTGTCTATTGCTATTGACCACTGTTTGTTAAACACAGAGACAAAAAGTTAATATTTCCCCAGAAACTCGGCCTGATCCTTTTATATAAAGCCTACCTTTTTTCTTACCCTGTCCAGTACTTCGCGGGCTATTATCCGCGCCTTCTCTTCACCTTTCTTTAACTGGTCATCCAGCTCTGCGGGGTTTTCCATATAGTAGTTAAACTTTTCGCGCTGCTCTTTGTAAGTGTTCAGTAAAAGCTCAAACAACTCCTGTTTGGCGTGCCCGTAGCCATAGTTGCCGCCCAGGTATTTCTCCCGAAGTTGCGCGGTTTGCTCTTCCGTACCTACTATTTTGTAGATAGAGAATACGTTGCAGGTGTCAGGGTTCTTAGGTTCTTCCAATGGAGTACTGTCCGTTACTATGCTCATAACCTGCTTTCTCAGCTTCTTTTCCGGTAAGAATATATCTATGGTATTGCCGTACGACTTACTCATTTTTTGTCCGTCAGTACCAGGGATGGTCATTACCTTTTCATCGATCTGGGCATCGGGAATAACGAAGGTATCGCCGTATTGATTATTGAAAATACTGGCAATATCACGGGTTATTTCCAGGTGTTGCTTCTGGTCTTTGCCTACAGGTACAATATTCGCATCATAAAGAATAATGTCAGCAGCCATCAATACCGGATAGGTAAAAAGCCCTGCATTGACATCAGCCAGTTTGTCTGATTTTTCTTTGAACGAATGGGCATTGGCCAGCATAGGGAAAGGTGTGAGGCAATTGAGGTACCAGGTAAGTTCGCAAACTTCGGGTATGCGCGACTGCCTGTAGAAAATGTTTGCCTCTGTATCAAAACCAAAGGCGAGCCAGGCGGCGGCGGTAGCGTTTACATTCTCCGTACGCTGTTGCGCATCTTTTATAGTGGTGAGAGAATGTAGATCTGCTATAAAAAACAGAGATTGATTGTCTTTCTGCTTAGAAAGCTCAATTGCAGGCTTTATTGCTCCGAGTATATTTCCCA
>NZ_SMLW01000468.1 GCF_009711405.1 Fulvivirga kasyanovii
TTATTTGTTCGGCTCTCTTTATTGATTGCTAGCTTTATCGTCAATTGCCAATAGAGCATTTTAGTATATAATTTTATGCAGGAAGCAACTCGTCAGGAATTTGAAACGCTATTTTACGCTCATCATAAGGAGCTATGCGGGCTTGCTTTTAATATTGTGGGAGATACTGACGCCGCTAAGGATATTGTTCAGGATGTATTTTACAAGCTTTGGAAAAATCGCGAACAGGTAGATTTCCGGCAGAAGATGAAGCACTACCTGTTTAAGGCTACCTCTCATACCGCTCTGAACCACATCAGGTCTAACAAGAAAATTGTGAAACTGGAGGATGAAGCTGCTATGAGTGAAATTGCAGCTCCGGCAGAAACTGATGCCGCCGCCAGCACTGAGCTTGAGATAAAGGTAAGAGAGGCAATTGACAGGCTTCCGCCTAAATGCAAAACCATTTATCTGCTTAGCAGGCATGAAGGCATGAAGTACAAAGAAATAGCAGAAGCATTGGAGCTTTCGCAGAAAACAGTCGAAAACCAGATGGGCATAGCTTTACAGAAACTAAGGGATGAGCTTAAGCCGTACTTAACGCTCAAATCGCTGATATGGATTCTTCTGGCTGGTCTTGCCTGGCTGCTTCTGATGTAAAATATAATTTAAATGCTTGGGGGTATATGCGAAATAGTGTGCTATAAGAACAAAAGTGGCTTTAATCGCTTCTTGATGTTCTGTTCACATAAATTATCGCATCATGAGAAATATGGTTTTTGGAGTAATCGCAATAATTATTGTAGTTTTAGTTTCGTCATGTGCTTCTTCTACATGTCCGGCATATTCAAAATATTCGCCGCAAAAACAGGTAAAAATTAAACGCAGGTAAACAGGTATATTTTATAGAACACGCAGATGAAAGAGGGTACTCCATATTGGGACAGGTTTGCAGCTTACCTTTCAGGTGACCTGAGTGATGCTGAAAGGGAAGAGGTGGATCTTTGGATTAAATCTTCGCCTGAGCGTCAGAAGGAATTTGAAGAAGCCAGGCAAATTTGGCAGAATTCCGGTATAAGGTTGGAAATGCGGGATGCTGATACTGTCGAAGAGTGGGGTAAATTGCAATCACGAATTAGTGAGAACCCCCCGGAGTCTGACACGGTACAGGTGACAGGGAACTACAGTTTATGGTTCAAGATAGCTGCTGGTGTTGTAATTTTGGCCGTCGCTCTTTTTATTCTATGGCCTGTGGAGAAGATGATCGACATCCATGCAAAAGGGGAGGTTGTAAAAGTTTACCTGCCCGACAGCAGTAAAATATGGCTCAATGTGGGTAGCACGTTGAGTTATCCGGAAGATTTTGGCGTGGAAAACAGGAGAGTCACCCTTTCTGGGGAAGGTTATTTTATTGTACAGCCTGATAGCCTGAAACCATTTATTATAAAAGCTTCACTAGCTTATGCCCGTGTGCTGGGTACATCTTTTAACGTTAAAGAAGACTCTGCAGGAGTAGTGCTGACCGTGGCCGAAGGTAAGGTGAGTTTTTCTTCTGTAAAGTCTAAAAATAAACAGAAAGTGGTGGTGACTGCCAAAGAAAAGGCTGTGGTGACTTCTGATGAGGGACCGGTTAAATCACCAAATTCAGATGCAGGTTTTGCTGCATGGCGGGAGCGAAACAATGCTGCTTACGATCATGAAAAGAATAATCCTAAAGAATACCTCGTGAGCAGGTACAGTTGGGAAAAGAATAAAATTAACATGTCCGTGATCGACGGTAGGTTAGCTAATAAGGCAGACCTCGCGATATATACGGATATTGTTTTAAATGCGACCTACACCAAACCCAACGGCAAAACTTCGACCACGACCTTTACTTTAACCGATAAGCTGATGCCGGGCGAAACACTGAACTATCAAAAACGCCTGCTCGATATTTTTACCGATACCCAAAAGGTAACTGTTGAAATTGTATCGGCCAGGACAGTAAGTTCTGCAGATTTATAGTGCACAGTGTAGTTAGGTAGAAACTATACGCTTGTACCGGAAGGTATACCATCTGCATCTATGAACTGCACCTGTCTTCTGGGGTAAACCGATATGATTTTTCCTTTATACTGGTCTTTGTTAAGCTCTTCGGTTATTTTAAGGATCAGTTCACTTTTCCATTTCCTCCTTTCGCGAACCCCTACCAGGTAACGAACCACAACGTTAGTCCATGAGTCGGTTAAAGAAACGTATATTTCCGGCTTGTCGGCTACATTATGGCTTAAGTTGGCCCTTTTCAGGATTCTAGAGTATTTCTCAGAGGGTATTTTCATGTATTCTGCCAGTAAACTGGTAGCAACATCACCAATGGCCTTCATGGCAAGTTTAGTATCTGACTCATTGGCAATACCTATTGCCAACTCATCCCATACATAGGAGAAATCACGCGTCAGGTTCACCACCGTTCCGGAAAGGATCTCATTGTTGGGGAATGTGACCAGCCTGCCGGTTGGCTGTTCGGCCTGAACAAAGCCCTGCCTGTAGGGAGCACCTATTTCCCATACCGTAGTAGTAAGAAAATCAATTTTATAAACGTCACCAAAAACTTCTCCGACACTTACCCGGTCGCCCACACGGTAATATCCCTGAAACGAATTCTGCAGCCAGCCGGTAAAGCTTTCTATTGGCGTCTGAAGTGCCCACGACAGTGCCAGACCTACCAGACCCAGCGAACCTATGAGGGCACGTATGTCACCGGCAACTACACTCACCGCAACACCAATGGCAAACAGCCAGATAGAAATGGTCACCAAAGTAATGATGGCATAGCCATTCTTCCATTGGCCGATAACCTTTGATAAACCTCCCTTGACCAATTTTACCAAAAGCCAGGCAACAAATAGAGTGACCAGGGCTACCAGGAATTTGGGCAAATTGGCGTAGAAACCACGCCATATATTTGTTATGGTTACAATAGCTTCATCTTTGGCTGCCTCAGTAAATTCCGGCTGTTCATCGGCAAGGCTGTCGGCAGGTGTTTCTATGCTGTCAGCCGCGACTATAGGTGCAATGGCGGTGTCGCTTTGTGTATAACCGGCCTCTCCCGGCGCCAGGACAAGCAGTAGAAATCCGGTAATAGCCACGGCTACCAGAGTCGCTTGCTTAAATTGCTTAAGCCGGTTCTGCGCACCTTTTACCGTTGACCCTCTCTTTTTTCGATTAAAGGTCTTTCTGGTCAGGCCTCTGCGACCGCGGTCAGCTTTTGCATAAGTGCCGTGTAACTGCTTGTCATGGATTGACTTTTTACTCCCTTCTTCCTGATCATATGGGTTAAACTTTGCTGGCATATTTCAGTAAATTGGCTATGGTTCGTACAAATAACTATCTTAAAAAGGCATTGATGCCATAGATTGTTTTCGGGAGGTTAATGAAATAGATTATGGAATTACCTACCACTGGCAGGCCTATCAGTGTTTTGTTCAGGCATAAGGGTAGCTGGGGGCTTGAACTAGTAGTTAAGCAGAACCAAACAGTAGCTTTACTAAACTCCCAAAAGTTTGGTAAAGCTTCCAGGTCAGTAGTCGGATAGAAGTATTTTCGATCAAACCTAAAACCTATGGAGTAAATAGATTGGAAAGTAAAGCAAGTAATGTGAAACTTGCCACTGAAAATCAGTAAATCGCACTTGTTGTTATATTATGGGCCTTTGCTACTGCTTTTGCCGATTGCTATTAACAACTCCCTGTCAGCAAAGAGGTGAAAATTTTTGGGTCACTCCGGAAATTCCGCTTGAGCCAGTATTTTGAAGTGTAGATCCTAGGGTACAAAAAAAGTCTGCCCCTAACAGAAGCAGACTTTAGTATTTCACTAGAGTATTTCTTATTTAAATGCCGGAATCCCGGTAATCTCAGCTCCAAGTATAAGCAGGTGGATATCATGCGTACCTTCGTAAGTTACAACAGACTCCAGGTTCATCATGTGGCGCATCATCGGGTATTCACCGGTTATACCCATACCACCGTGGATTTGCCTGGCCTCCCGGGCTATGTTGAGTGCTGTCTCGACCGAGTTTCTTTTTGCCATGGAAATTTGTGCGGTGGTAGCTTTACCTTCTTCCATCATTTTACCCAGTTTCCAGTTTAGCAACTGGGCTTTGGTAATTTCGGTAAGCATTTCAGATAGCTTCTTTTGTACGAGTTGGAAAGAGCCAATAGGTTTGTCAAACTGGATTCTTTCCTTTGAATATCTTCTGGCAGAATCGTAGCAGTCCATGGCAGCGCCTATAGCACCCCACGCAATACCATATCGGGCAGAGTCAAGGCACATCATTGGGGCTCCGAGTCCGCTCTTACCAGGCAACAGGTTTTCTTTAGGTACCTTTACGTTATCAAATACCAACTCACCTGTGCAGCTTGCCCTTAAAGACCACTTGCCGTGGGTTTCGGGGGTGCTGAAACCCTCCATGCCACGCTCTACAATCAAGCCGTGGATACGCCCTTCTTCATTTTTTGCCCAAACTACAGCTACATCGGCCTTTGGTGAATTGGAGATCCACATTTTAGCGCCGTTAAGCAGGTAGTGGTCACCCATATCTTTAAAGTTGGTCACCATGCCGCTGGGATTTGAGCCGTGGTCAGGCTCAGTGAGCCCGAAGCACCCGAGCCATTCGCCGGAAGCCAGTTTAGGCAGGTATTTCTTTCTTTGCTCCTCAGAACCAAACTTATAAATAGGATACATTACCAGTGACCCCTGAACAGAAGCCGTAGATCGCATACCTGAATCACCGCGCTCAATCTCCTGCATGATCAGTCCATAAGAAATATAGTCAAGGCCACCGCCTCCGTACTCCTGCGGTATGGTAGGTCCGAATGCTCCGATGTCGCCAAACTTCTTCACAATCTCGTAAGGAAAATGCGCATTCTGGCACCAGTCTTCGATATATGGAGAGATTTCCTTCTTCACAAAATCCCTGATCGAACCTCTTATTAATTTATGCTCTTCTGTCAAAAGGTCATCTATCTGATAAAAATCCGGAGACTCGAACAAGTCGTTGGAAGATTTACGTTTTGCTTCTTCTTGGGCGGTATTCGTTGTCATCAATTATCTATAATTTGGGTTATTCAGTTTTAAGTTTCAAATTTACGCAACATTTAAAGATTTACCATTTATTAAGAGTCAATTTCGCTGTTATTTGTTTTTTAAAACGTTTGAAATTGATTTTCTGATTATCAGGTGAAATCCAGTAAATTACATTTAAAAACAGGCTATAAAGTATATGAATAAATCGGAAATTGATCCCAAGATCCTGGAGCAGATCAAGAAGCTTGAGGAAAAATACGAGGTAATGGGCCAGGACCTTTCTTCTTACCTGGATGGCCTGTTGTACTCAGATTACCTGACTTATTGGGATTACATTCACCTGGATACCCTTTTGAGCCTTCAAAATCCTAAAACAGGCCTGAAAGATGAAATGATATTTATATCCTATCATCAGCATACCGAAATATTCTTTAAACTTATTCTATGGGAAATAGACCAGATAGCTTCTGAACCAAATATTACTGAGGATTACTTTTTGACCAAGTTGGAGCGAATTAATCGCTATTTTGGCATATTGGAAGATTCTTTCTCAGTGATGATAGATGGTATGGACAGGGAGCAGTTCCTTAAATTCAGAATGTCGTTGCTGCCTGCCAGTGGTTTTCAATCTGCCCAGTACAGAAAAATTGAGATTTGCTCTACGAACCTTTACAATCTGGTAGAATATGACTCCAGGAAAAAATTGTCTGATGATGATCCGGCAGAGACATTGATGGATAAGATCTACTGGAAACGAGGGGCTACTGAACTGGCCTCAGGAAAAAAGACGCTTACCCTAAAGCAGTTTGAAGAAAAGTACCTGGAGGAGTTCATCAAGCTGGCGGAAGAATACAAGCCTAAGAACATTCTCGAAGTATTCAGAAAGAATTTCCTGGATTCTGATCGCAAAGAAGAGATCGTAACGGCTATGCGAAAGTACGACCTGGCAGCTAACGTGCTTTGGCCTTTGTCACATTACAAATCTGCCGTGCGATACCTGCACAAGGACCCGGACGATATTGCTGCTACCGGAGGAACCAACTGGCAGAAATTCCTGCCACCCCGTTTTCAGAAGATAGTATTTTTTCCTGAGCTTTGGTCCTCAAAGGAAATCGAAGAGTGGGGCAAAACCTGGGTTATGAAAGAAGTCTTTGATAAATAGCATTGCAAAGCACTCCAAAACAAGCATTTCTCCGTATATTAGATGTAAAATATTTGCATTTTTTGAGGTTTCTAATCGCTTATATCGCTATTGGCTTTTTATGTTGTTGTCATATTGTATCTGCGCAGCATACGAGGTATACCTTTCACGATGAGGAGAAAAACCACCTTAAGGAGATCTATCACGTGAAAGATACCATTACCAATGTATTGGATGGTAAATACATGTCGTATTACATCAATGGCAATATTGAGTCGAAGGGGCAGTTCACCAATAATGAAACTACCGGCCAGTGGGAGTTTTACTACGAAACCGGCAAACTGAAGATGCGTGGTGATCTTACCAATAATTCAAATAATGGTTATTGGGAGTACTTTTATGAGAATGGGCATAAAAGCATGGAAGGTGAGATCAACGACCAGCAGCGGCAGGGGGAGTGGAAAATTTACTATGAAAGTGGAGCCTTAAAGGAAAAAGGCACTTTTACAGATAACAAAAGGGAAGGCCACTGGATTGAGTACTTTGAAGACGGAGGTACAAAAGGCGAGATCACCTATGATTACGGCAAAGGCAGGTATACTGAATATTATCCAACCGGAGAGAAGCGTGCCGAAGGCCCTAAATCAGATACCCGGAATGTCGGCATCTGGAAGTATTATTACAAAGACGGCACACTACAAGCTGAAGGCCAGTATCAAAACGGGAAAAAGTCAGGTCTCTGGAAGTATTATCATCACAACGGAGCACTCATGGCGGCAGGCGAGTTTCAAAACAGTGAGCCTGACGGCAAGTGGGTATATTATCATGAAAACGGAGCCGTCAGTTCTAAGGGAGCGTTTGTTAATGGCAAGAAGGATGGCTATTGGGGATTGTTTTATGAGGATGGTTCCCTCAAAGGAGAAAGTAACTTCGAAAATGGCAATGGTATTTACTCCGAGTATTACAAAAGCGGCAAACTAAAGGTGAAAGGTCCTATAGTGGATGGCAAAAACCATGGCCTGTGGAAATATTACTATGAAGGAGGAGACCTGGAAGGGGAAAGCAAGTTTGTAAATGGACGAGGAGAGTACTATGGTTACTATCCTGATGGCTCACTTCAGACCAAAGGTATTATTGAAGACGGAAAGAAAATAGGGAAGTGGGAACTCTATAAGAACGATGGCTCATTGTCTGGTTATTACAAACCTATTTACGACAATAACCTGATCAAAAAAGAGGACCTTGAGGAGATAAAGGGTACCACCAAAAAATATGGAGTTGCTGATTTCAGGTTCCGGGGCAGAAGGTTCAGGTACTTTCAATCCAAGATCAATGAATTTCAGGGAGTGGTTGTGAATGCAAATCCTTTCTTTTCATTCATCGGCCGGGTACCTATAGGTATGGAGTTCTATTTACAGGAGCGGCTGGGGCACGAGTTTGAGTTTGAGGGTATTCGCGATCCATTCTTTGCCAGGGACAATGATATACCACTTGATGAAATTTACAGCAGAGGCTATGGAATAGCCATAAAACAAAAATTTTACAATCCGGGCGGAGAGTTCGGCCTTTGGTATTTTGGTCATGAGGTGCGGTTTACCAACCTGAGCCACTTTGCCAATGTAAGCCATGTACTGATCCCTGACAATGTGGTGCGGGCAAGTGCCAGTGAGCAGAAGATCGAATATTCCGTGCTTTTGGGTTACCGCCTGATGCAGAGTACGGTAAGCTCCGGGTTCACCGCAGATACCTTTGTGAGTGTGGGAACCGGCTATAGAAGTTTTGATGTTAGCGATACATTTGAGGATGCATTTTCTGATCTTCCACAAAATAAAATGCCACTGGCTTTTAATTTTGGACTTAGCCTGGGCTATACCTTCTCCTTTGGGGCAAGGGGGAAAAAATAACTTTTAAGGATAAAAACCTTACACATTGAAAAAAACACTTGATCTCAAGCTAAGGCCCGAGGAGGCTTTTGACGAAGACAGATTCAACGAAGTAATACAGAGAAAACTAAAGCCGGGAGCCAACGCCGGGGTCAGGGTCGTCAAACGATCCATAGATGCACGCCAGGCAACTGTCTGGGTAAGGGTACAGGTAGAAGTGTACCAGAATGAGCCACTTCCCGAGCTGATCAGTTACAGGAAAGAATACCCTGATGTTTCTGCAGCAAAACAGGTGATTATAGTAGGGGCAGGCCCGGCCGGTCTGTTTGCTGCCTTAAGATTGATAGAAAAGGGTATAAAACCCATTGTTCTGGAGAGGGGAAAAGATGTCCGCTCAAGGCGAAGGGACCTGGCAGCCATAAATAAAGACCATGTTGTAAACCCCGATTCAAACTACTGCTTTGGAGAGGGTGGTGCAGGAACATACTCTGACGGCAAACTTTACACAAGATCCAAGAAGCGGGGTGATGTGCAGCGTATACTGGAAATATTGGTAGCACATGGTGCCCGGCATGAGATCCTGTACGATGCCCACCCGCATATCGGTACCAATAAGCTGCCACAGATAGTAACAGCCCTCAGGGAAAGTATCCTTGAGGCCGGCGGGGAAGTGCGCTTTGACTCTAAAGTAGTAGATCTGGTACTCACCGGTGATGAGCTTACCGGAGTAAAGCTGGCTGATGGAGAAGTGATAAAGGGAGAAGGTGTTATCCTGGCTACAGGCCATTCTGCCCGGGATATCTTTGAACTGCTGAAATCGCGAAAAGTAGCAATAGAAGCCAAGCCATTTGCCCTTGGCGTACGGATAGAGCATCCTCAGCAGCTCATTGATAAGATCCAGTATAGTTGCGAAAATGATCGAGGTCCTTATTTGCCGGCTTCATCTTACGCGTTGGTCAATCAGGCTATGGTCAATCATACCAAAAGGGGTGTATTCTCCTTCTGTATGTGTCCCGGTGGTTTTATAGTGCCTGCGGCAACAAGCCCCGGAGAGATAGTAGTCAATGGTATGAGCCCTTCGCGGAGAGATTCCCGTTTTGCCAACTCAGGCATAGTGGCTGCAGTTGAGCTTAATGATCTCAGACACCTGCAAAAATATGGCGAAATGGCTGCTCTTTACTTTCAGAAGGAGATAGAGCAAAAAGCCTGTGCACTTGCCGGTGGAAAACAGACCGCTCCGGCGCAGCGAATGGTCGACTTTGTGGAGAACCGTATTTCTACTTCCCTTCCTGATACTTCATATCAGCCGGGCATACTCTCAATGGATATGAAAGAAGTGCTGCCTTACTTTATTGCGGAAAGCCTCAGGCAAAGCTTCAAAGCTTTTGGTAAAAAAATGAAAGGTTATTACACCAATGAGGCTCAGATCATTGGCGTAGAAAGCCGTACTTCATCTCCGGTGAGGATTCCCAGAAACAAAGAGACCCTTGAGCATGTTGGATTAAAAAGGCTTTACCCCTGTGGAGAGGGCGCCGGATATGCCGGTGGGATTGTGTCTGCCGCTATGGACGGAGAACGTTGTGCAGAAGCATTGATGAGCCAGTATTTGAAAGTTGAATTTTAAAAACACCCTCAACTCAGTGTTGCAGGGTCTTGATACGATATGAAAAAAACAGCGATAATAGGAGCGACGACGAATCCGGGAAGGTATGCCTACCTTGCCGCCCAGCTATTGACCAACCATGGACACGAGATAGTGCCAATAGGCATCAAAAAAGGGGAGGTTTTCGATAAACAGATCCTTGATATCAGGGAAAAACCACATATTGAAGGCATTGATACCGTAACGATGTACATCGGCCCTCAGAACCAGCCGGAGTGGTATGATTACATCCTGAGTCTGAAGCCAAAACGCATCATTTTTAATCCGGGTACCGAAAATTATGAACTGGAAAAGCTTGCCCATCAGCAGGGTATTGAGACTGAAGAAGCCTGTACCCTGGTAATGTTGCGTGTTGGGAATTATTAGCATACCGTGAACAGTCAGGAAGTATAACTATCAATTGCCCCCCATCATTACCTGCTGTTACAAGCTGTTTTGGCCTGTTGCCCTGACTATTTTCCCGAGGGCTTTTAGCCGGGTGTACAACCATTTGCCTTTCAATTAATTATCAGAGAAATGAGATCAAAAACCCTATTGAAATATATGTATTTTGAATAGGATTTAAAGGGTGATTTCTGCCTAAATTAGTTGATAATAAACCAATAAAAACCTTAAAAAAAATCATTAATTATTGTAGTTTTGGGAGACCTTAAAATACCCTGGTCCATGGAATTTTACAGGTGGTTTTCTTTTCATCCACATTATAGGGATTCCAGTCTTTGGTGGCAGTGTTTTAATAAGGAATATATTTAAAGTTTATGAGCGATAAAGAAAATAAGAAGGAATATTCGGCAGGTAATATTCAGGTACTAGAGGGCCTGGAGGCTGTAAGAAAAAGACCTGCAATGTACATTGGTGACGTAGGTGTCAAGGGACTTCATCACCTCATCTGGGAGGTAGTGGATAACTCAATAGATGAAGCACTGGCCGGTCATTGTGACGAAATTTCCGTTACCATCAATGAAAATAATTCAATCACTGTTTCTGATAACGGTAGAGGTATACCTGTTGATATTCATACGAAAGAAAAGCGCTCTGCACTTGAGGTAGTAATGACAGTGCTCCACGCCGGTGGTAAATTCGATAAAGATACTTACAAAGTTTCAGGAGGTCTTCACGGTGTAGGTGTATCTTGTGTTAACGCTTTGTCTACCGACCTGAAAGCTGAGGTACATCGCGAGGGGAAGATATATGAGCAGGAGTACAAAATAGGGGTGCCACAATATTCGGTAAGGGAAATAGGAACGACCGATAAAACAGGGACAACCATCACTTTCAAGCCTGATGGCAGTATTTTCACCGTTACAGAATTTACTTACGATACTGTAGCTTCAAGGCTTCGTGAGCTTGCCTACTTAAATGCAGGTATCAGTATCACGCTGCAGGATATGCGTGAGATGGATGATGAAGGCAAGCCTAAGAGCGACCTCTTCCATTCGGAAGGTGGCTTGAAAGAATTTGTTGAGTACCTGGACAGTACCAGGGAAAAACTGATTCCTCAACCTATTTACATGGATAGTGAAAAGGGTGAGATCCCCGTTCAGGTGGCTATGAGCTACAACACCTCTTACAGTGAAAATGTAGTATCCTATGTAAACAACATCAATACCATTGAAGGAGGTACACACGTTGCTGGTTTTAGAAGAGCGCTGACCAGGACGCTGAAGGCTTATGCTGATAAATCCGGTTTGCTTGACAAAGTAAAGGTGGATATCAGTGGTGATGATTTCAGGGAAGGGCTTACAACTGTAATTTCCGTAAAAGTGGCTGAACCTCAGTTTGAAGGACAGACCAAGACCAAGTTGGGTAACTCGGAAGTAAGCGGAGCAGTGGATACCGTAGTGGGTGAAATGCTGAACAATTACCTTGAAGAGAATCCAAAAGAAGCCAAAGCTATTGTTCAAAAAGTGATCATAGCGGCGCAGGCGCGGCATGCAGCCCGCAAGGCCCGTGAGATGGTGCAGAGAAAGAACGTACTCAGCGGTACCGGCCTGCCCGGTAAACTGGCTGACTGCTCGAATAATGACCCTACCGTAAGTGAGCTGTACCTGGTGGAGGGAGACTCTGCGGGTGGATCAGCCAAGCAGGGACGAGACCGAAACTTCCAGGCTATATTACCGTTAAGAGGTAAGATCCTTAACGTTGAAAAGGCTCAGGAGCATAAAATATACGAAAACGAAGAGATCAAGAATATGATCACTGCGTTGGGGGTGAGTTTTGGTACAGAGGATGACGACAAGGCCCTGAACATGACCAAGCTTCGATACCACAAGATTGTAATTATGACGGATGCCGATGTGGATGGTAGCCACATTCGTACCCTTATCCTGACTTTCTTTTTCAGGTATATGCATGCCCTTATCGAAAAAGGATATGTGTATATTGCATTGCCTCCGCTTTACCAGTTGAAAAAGGGTAAGGATGAGCGATACTGCTGGACAGAAGATGAGAGGGTAAAGCTTATTCAGGAAATGGCTGGAGACGGTAAAGAAGAGTCTGTAAGTGTACAAAGGTACAAAGGTCTTGGAGAAATGAACCCCGAGCAATTATGGACAACGACCATGGATCCTGAAAACCGAAGCCTTAAACAAGTGACTATTGAATCTGCGGCAGAGGCAGATCACTTGTTCTCCATGTTAATGGGTGATGAGGTTGCACCACGTAGAGAGTTCATTGA
>NZ_SMLW01000140.1 GCF_009711405.1 Fulvivirga kasyanovii
CATCACCGGCTGTATCAATACCGAATCCTACACCTTAGCGGATAACAGTGCCTTGCCAACTTTCAGCCTGGAGTCTGATCCTAACTCGGTTTGTGATGAGGCCCTTGCCAGCAGCCCTTTCACCGGCGAGGTCAGGGTGGTGTCATTGACTGATGCGAATTTTGAAGCAGGCCATACCTACACTTATACCTTTACCAACACAGGTACGGGTGCGGTGGTTACTCAGGCAACTGCCACATTGAGCAACCTTGAGAATGGTACTTATGAGGTTACCGTAGAGAATGACCAGTTAGGCTGTCTTTCCGATCCTGTACAGGTGGTGGTAGGGTTTACACCTTCATTGCCGGCAATAGTTGAAGCCTTTACACCAAGTACCAATTGTACAACAGCGGATAACGGCGCCATAGAGATCACGATGATCGATGGGGTTGCACCTAATGCTGACTATACCATCAACTGGTATGATGGCAACAGCGTGAAATTTGATGGAGTCGGAAACAGGCTTCCGGATGCTACGGGAGCTGTTTATGCCGGAATACCCGGAGGAGCCGTATACACGGTAGAGGTGATCAATAACATTACTGGCTGTATCAATACAGAATCTTACACCTTGGCGGATAACAGTGCTTTGCCGACTTTCAGCCTGGAGTCTGATCCTAACTCAGTTTGTGATGAGACCCTTGCCAGCAGCCCATTTACCGGTGAGATCAGGGTGGTGTCACTGACTGATGTGAATTTTGTGGCCGGACATACCTATACGTATACCTTTACCAACATCGGTACGGGTGCGGTAGTTAGCCAGTCGATAGCGACGCTAACTAACCTTGAAGATGGTACCTACGAAGTTACTGTTGAAAATGACCAGCTAGGATGCCTTTCCGATCCGGTTCAGGTAGTTGTAGGCTTTACGCCATCACTTCCTGTAATCGCGGAGGCTTTTACGCCAAGTACCAATTGTACGGCGGCTGATAACGGAGCAATAGAAATCATTACAATTGATGGTGCTGCCCCCAATGCAAACTACACCATCAACTGGTACGATGGTAATAGCGTGAAACTTGATGGTGGAGGCAACAGGCTTCCTGACGCTACAGGAGCCACTTATGCGGGTATACCGGGTGGAGCAAATTATACCGTAGAGGTGATCAATAACATCACCGGCTGTATCAATACCGAATCC
>NZ_SMLW01000343.1 GCF_009711405.1 Fulvivirga kasyanovii
AAGGGGATTGCTTTGTCGTTTCCCGAAATTTTTCGGGACAAGCTATACCTCACTCCGCGCAATGACGATGAATTTTACCGTTTACTGATTACCTGATCACCGATCACCAAAAACCCACCTACCAGTCAATCGGAAAGTAATCTTTCAAAAACTTGCCACTCCAATGGGTGCCGGTGTTGATGCCGTCAAAAAATGGGTCGCATACTCTGGCAGCACCATCGACGATGTCCAGCGGTGGCTGAAAATCATGCACTTTCTCCTTGTGCTTGGCAAGCTCTGCCGGGTCCTCATCAGTAACCCAGCCGGTATCAACGGCATTCATATAAATGCCATCCTTAGCCAAATCGCTCGCGGATGTATGTGTAAGCATGTTCAGGGCTGCTTTGGCCATGTTGGTGTGTGGGTGCCTGTCTTCCTTTTTGAACCTGTGGAACTTTCCTTCCATGGCAGAAACATTAACAATATGTTTTTGCCCGGTATTTTCGCGCCGCATCATGGCAATCAGCCGGTTGCATAGCACAAATGGCGCCACGGCATTGACCAGTTGCACCTCAAGCATTTCAGGTGTCTGAATCTCACCCAGCCGCAGTCTCCAGCTATTGGTTTTCCTAAGGTCTACCTGCTGCAGGTCGGCATCCAGTTGCCCTTCAGGGAAGACTTCTTTTACATCGAGGGACTGATCAAAGCTGTAAGGGATCTGCGATAGTTGTGCGGATGCCCTCAGCCCTACTCCCGGCTCATTGCCATGCCATGACACCGGCAGGGAATTATTCTTACCCAGGTGCACCACGCCCGCACTCTTGAGCTGATCCAGGCAATCATGGTGGTTATGAAGCAGCATCCTGGCCTCATCAGGCAAATCATGATAAGGCAGACCCTCATTGGGCATCATATGCTGATAAAAACCTGCCGGACGCCTTACCGTTTGTGCAGCGTTATTGATAAGAATGTCCAACCGGTCATAATGCTGTTCCATGTAGGTGGCGAATATTTCAACACTGGGGATATGCCGCAGGTCAAGCCCGTGGATATGCAGGCGGTGCCCCCAGGTACTAAAATCTTCTTCTTTGGAAAAACGGAGAGCCGAATCAACCGGAAACCTTGTGGTGGCCACCACTGTAGCACCGGCGCGCAACATCATTAAGGTAGCCTGGTAGCCAATTTTCAACCGTGAACCGGTGATCAAAGCCACCTGCCCGGTGAGATCGGCCGCCTGAAAGCGCTTTAAATAGTTGAGGTCACCGCATTCTTTGCACATGGCATCGTAAAAGTGGTGCAGATGGGTGTACTCTTTTTTGCACACATAGCAATTGCGTGCCGAGCTTAGCACCTGTTCGGCCTGTAGCTCATCAAGCTGCGAAACATCGGCTATTTGCTTCGGAGCGGTAAACACAGTGGCTGTTCTGGCAGACCTGATACCGGTAGCAGCCCGAGCCTCCCGGTCACGCTGTACCTGCAACTGTCTCTGATATTGTTTGGAAAGTTTATGCCGCTTTCTGACCTCATCCCGATCAGGCCTTGACAACATCCCGGCGGCTTTTAGCAAAGCCACCCGTTTATCTTCCGGCAGGGCAATAAACTGGCCACTGTCGGCGTTAAGTTTTTCCAGCACGTAAAGACAATGCTCTACTTCCTGAAGGGTTAACTTTCCCTCTGCTGTTTCATTGCTCATTCAAAAAATTAGCTATATGAATTAATCCGCGAATATAATTAAAGTCCAGTCTGATTTTTATATAAAATCTCCATTCTGCCATAAACTAAAAAAAGAAAATATAGGTGCCCGAATGTGAAAATATATTTGCACTTCAAATGTCGCCTCAACAAATGCTTCGTAGAGCCGGTGAATAACGTTGCAACCAAAATCACCCTATACACCCTATAAAGGGCAATTTTACTGTTTGTTGATGTATTTTTGTTGAGGTATTGTACCCCCCGCCTTTGAGTATTTGTAGTAGCCGCTTACTTTCATAGATTGATCATAGGGACGAACTTGAGTTTGAATTTATTTTCAACCCAAACCCGCAAACCTATGAAACCAACTTCATGTACCGGGTGGCACTTCCTTACTCTGCCACCCTGCAATATCTTTTTAAAATTTTTACAGCAAACGATTGCAGCTACAAAGGCCTTAAATGCAGCTTTAGCATTGATCCTTTTAGCGCTTTTAAGCTTTACAGTTCAGGCCCAGGTCGTACCTGTAGGCAGTGGCAGCTACACTACAAGTTTTCCCGGCACAGATGAGGCAGGAAGAAATACCTTTCCCTCTGGCGCGCCACAGCTTTCAGGAGTTGCTGCCAATAAGCCAGTCCCTACGAATGACTGGTGGTCAAACCTGGTTAAAAACGACCACGGAGGACAAGCTTTTAACTACCCTTTGTCTTTTAGATCAGAAACGGATGGCCTTGTCGTCAACTATACCATTCCCCTGGCTTCATCAGCCAATGAATACAGGGAACCGATGAGTGCAGTAGATGCCATAAAAGTAGGCGTCTCCGGGCTTAATGCTACCCGGTCTACCATTGCTGACCACTCCGACTGGACCGTAACAGCCAACTGGGCTTCCGGAGGGAACAACTTCTCTGCCACCATGGGTATGGGTATGCCCTTCGTTTATTTCACCAAAGCCTCGGGCAATACTGCTCAGATACAGGTCAATTTCAATGCTCCTGGTGTCACCGTTTCCGGCAACAAGCTGCTGATCCAAAACAATATGAATAATTCCAACTATGTGGTTTTCGGCCCAGCAGGCTCAACCTGGTCAGGTAACGGAGGAGTATTTACTTCATCACTGGCTGGAAAAAACTACTGGTCAATGGCCCTGGTACCTCCGGGCATGGATATCAACAGCTTTATAGCCAACTACGAAAGGTACGCCTATGTATTCCCGGCCAATACAACTGTAGACTGGAATTATAATGAAAACACTTCTATGGTAACCACAACTTTTGCAGTTACCCCGGACGTGAAAGAAGGTGGCTACAACGAAGTTCTGCTGGGACTCCTGCCTCATCAGTGGGCACATCTAGGAGCAGGATCTGCCCAGCCGAACCTGGCCACTTACCACACTGTGAGAGGTGAACTTAAAATGCTTGGGGGCAACACGTTCTCTGTAGCCAACAAGTTCAGTGGCGTACTCCCTACCCTGCCTAATCTGGCCAAATACAGCAATGGCTTTGACATTGGCAGCCTGAATGATAAAATAAATGCCATTAAAGGCGATGGACTTCCCGGCTGGACAGACTCTTACAACGAAGGGCAAAATATGAACCGGCTGATCCAGGCTGCTCGTATTGCCGACCAGATTGGTAATACCGCAGCCCGGGACCAACTGCTGGATACCGTTCAGGAGCGTCTTGAAGACTGGCTAACCGTGGAAGGTGGCGAAGTGGCCTTTATGTTTTATTACAACGATACCTGGGATGCACTTCTGGGCTACCCCGCCGGACACAGCCAGGACAGCAATCTCAATGATCACCATTTTCACTGGGGGTACTTCATCCATGCAGCCTCAGCGCTGGAGCAGTTCAGGCCAGGCTGGGCCAATAACTGGGGGCCTATGATTAACATGCTGATCAGGGATGCAGGAAACCCCAGCAGAACAGACAACATGTTTCCTTTCCTGAGAAATTTCAGCCCTTATGCCGGCCACGCCTGGGCCAATGGCTTCGCTACGGAGCCTTTCGGCAATGACCAGGAATCGACTTCCGAATCCATGCAATTCAATGCATCACTGATCCACTGGGGCACCATCACCAACAACCCCGAGATCCGTGACCTGGGCATTTACCTGTATACCACCGAGGTGACTGCCATACAGGAATATTGGTTCGACATCCACGACAGGACCTTCCGACCTGAATATACGCACGAAATGATCGCCAGAATATGGAGCGCCGGGTATGACAATGGCACCTGGTGGACATCAGACATTGCCGCCTCTTATGGCATTCAGCTTTACCCCATCCACGGAGGTGCTTTGTATATGGGTTATGACCTGGATTATGTTCAGGAAGTCTGGAATGGCATGAAATCAAAAACGGAAGTGCTGAGCAATACTCCCAATGCCAATTTATGGTACGACACCTACTGGAGCTTCCTCGCATTCCTTGACCCTGCCCAGGCCATAAGCCTGTACAACAGCTACACGGGCAGGGATGTAAAAGTAGGTATTTCCGATGCCCAGACTTACCATTGGCTTCACACCATGAATGCCCTTGGCCAAGTGGCAGATGAAATAACCGCTGACTATCCGATAGCCGGTGTATTTGAAAAAGACGGTGTAAGAACGTATGTAGCCCATAACTATGGCAGTACTGACATTACCGTTCATTTTTCAGACGGGGCCACACTTTATGTTCCGGCAGGAGAAATGGCAACCAGTAAAGACACCGGTGCTTCTATCTCCATCTCAGCTCCCGGAATTGTAGAAGAGCCATGTACTTCCGGCGTAAACAGCAATTTCACACTGGAAGCCCATGTCACCGGCTCTGGCGTTTCATACGTAGAGTTTTTCAGAAACGGTGCCTCTGTAGGGACTGATAACGCTGCACCGTACCAGTTGCAGCAATCTTTCTCTTCCGACGGTGTTTATACTTACACGGCGAGGGCCTACAGCGGGTCAGCTTTCGAAGTCAGTAACGTCTACCAGGTCATAGTGGGTTTGGGAACACAAGTGCCCTACTCCTCCCCTCATACCATACCCGGCACCTTCGAATCCGGTCTGTATGATGCGGGTGGCAATGGTATTTCTTACTACGATACCAACCCCAACATTTATGAGGCCAATTTCCGCACAGATGATGAAGTAGATGCTGCCTCCTCACCCTCTCAAGGCACTTCCATCGGATGGATAGCTCCTGGGGAGTGGGTAGAATACAGCATCAATGCCACTTCAGGAAAATATGACATTGCCCTGAATATTGCTGCAAAAGCCTCGGAAGGCGGAATGAGCGGCTCCCTGAGCATTGATATGGATTGCAATCCCGTGGCCACTATTAACTCCACACCTCTTACGGGAGACTGGGACACCTATCAGGCAGTGACCGCCACGGATATTAACATACCCGCAGGAAGCCACATCATCCGTGTAACCTTTAATTCAGGTGTATATAACCTTGGAAGGCTTACTTTTACCAGAACGGGTGACCTGGACGGGAACAACAGCCCTCCCGGTACACCAACCGGCATTCAGGTCACCAGCACAACTGCGAGCAGCCTTACCATCGGCTGGAACGCCTCCACAGACCCTGACAATAACCTCAGCGGCTACGATGTGTATTTGAATAACACGCTGGTTGATAATGTTTCCTCAACCTCCTACACCTTCACCGGGTTGACATCCAATACCACCTACCAGATGGGGGTTAATGCCCGTGACAGTGAGAACGCAGTGTCGCAAAGAGTTTCAGTGAACGGAACCACTGACGAGCAAACCTCCAATGGAGTACCCATTCCGGCAGTCGTTCAGGCTGAAAATTATACCGACATGAGTGGTATTCAGATGGAAGAGACCAGCGATACAGACGGAGGCCAAAATGTAGGCTGGATTGATGCAGGAGACTGGCTGGAGTATGAAATTTATGTTCCTGAAGCCGGGGATTACACCATAGACTACAGGGTGGCAAGCCTCAATGCAGGCGGAGTTATTGAATTTTTCAGCAATGGCACATCCAAAGCAACTACCAGCTTCAACGCAACCGGAGACTGGCAAAACTGGACAACGGTAAGCGAATCTGTAAACCTTCCTTCCGGAGACCAGACTATAAGACTGGTGTCTAATAATTCCGGGTGGAATATCAACTGGATAGAATTCAAAAGTGCGGGAACTACCCCTCCCGACGGAGATGGATGTAATATTGCAGTCAATGGAGACTTTTCCGTTGAAATATCAGATGACGCTACTAACCCAACGCTGACTTTTGTCCCCGAACGTTCCGGCGTTGGATCACCGACCTGTATTTTATACTACAGCACATCTCCTGACGGCACTTACCCGGGCTACCTCGTATCTGCCAGTACACCTTACCAGATCAATGCGAGTGCCGGCCAAACGATATACTTCTACTACACTTATAGTCTGCCTGAGGGTGGTGAGAACAATACTCTCAACAACAAAAAGAGCTTTGTGGTAGCGCAATGTGGCAGTAGCAATGCCAGAATGGGTGCAGAAACGCAAAGTAAGCAAACAAATATCAGCGAAAGCCTCCGGTTATACCCTAATCCGGCCAATGACAAAATATTCCTGTCAGGCCTGCCTCAGGATGTATCGGAAGTATTGATTTATGATGCCTCAGGCCGCACACAGTCACTGAAAAGTACGGACGGCAGCCAAAACTTGTCGCTGGACATCAGGCATCTTGTGAAAGGACTATACTTCATCAGAATACAATCAAAAGATGAAGTTATTACAAGGTCCTTTATGAAAGAGTAAGCTATTATAGTTAAAACCGGTCGTCATTCCCTCAGCCTTTT
>NZ_SMLW01000251.1 GCF_009711405.1 Fulvivirga kasyanovii
ACGAAAATTTTTCAGTCTATGGTTTGAATTCACTGCTTACGATTACTGCTCACCCGATCACCAAACACCGGCCACCATTTACCAAAAAAATCACCGATTACTAACCACCCTCAACACCCCCGTATCATCTGTGTACCTTGGATCATCGATGTAGGGTAGTTTTTCCATGGCAGAGACTTCGAGGGTGCAGAATTCGAACTCTACTACTACTTTACCGGTAATTTTATAGATGCCTTTGCCTCTGAATGGGTGCTTATAGGCTACCTGGGGAAAGTGTACGGTATCGATGAAATGGCCTTTACGGTCCAGGAAGGTACCGAAGTTCATGCGATCACCCTTGTTTGTACTGGTGTTTTTGATGGCTACGAGATAGCCGAGGATGGTTATTTCCTGGTTGAGGAAATTCATCATGTCACTGGCTTTGTTTACGCTTACTTCGGGTTCATCGCGGAGGAGCATAAACGGATCGCAAAGCGGGAAGCCGAAGAGTTCCATTTCCTCAAAGGCATCTTCAAACTGGTAGGTATACAGTTTGGGCAACTTAATTTCCCTGGCCGGTGAATCAAACAATGATGGTACGGGATTGGTCTTTTTGGTTCTTCCCAGTGCGATATGAGCCTGCCAGAGCAGCTCCTTTTTTGATTTACCGGTAAACCGGAAGCTTCCCGCACGTATAAGCAGGCTCAGTTGCTCCAGCGAAATAAAAACGCGCTTCAAAAAATCGCTCAGGCTCAGAAATGATCGCTTGCTGCGGGCTCTCAGAATATTTTCCATCACCTGCGCCTCCAGGTCTTTGATCAGGTCAAAGCCCAGGTAGATCCTCACGCCCTCTATTACAGCGTAGGCCTCACTTTTATTGACACATGGAGGTACAATCTCAGCTCCATGCATACGCGCTTCGTGGATGTACAGCTCCCTTCGGTAAAAGCCACCTCCATTGTTGAGCACACTTACCATATACTCCAGCGGGTAGTGGGCTTTCAGGAAAAGGCTTTGGTAGCTCTCCACCGCATAAGATGCCGAGTGCCCTTTCGCAAAAGCATAACCGGCAAAGCTTTCTATCTGTCGCCATACATCAGCGGCCAGTTCAAAGGAGTGCCCTTCGGCTTTGCAATTGGCAAAATACTTCTCCTTCACTTTTTGAAACTCTTCTCTTGAACGGAATTTCCCGGACATCCCCCGACGAAGTACGTCGGCCTCGCCCAGGTCTAGCTTAGCAAAGTAGTGTGCCACTTTAATTACATCTTCCTGGTACACCATCACCCCAAAGGTATCAGGCATGATCTTCAACAATACCGGGTGCGCATCTTTCACTCTTTCTTTGTCACGAAATCGCAATATGTACTCACGCATCATCCCCGACTTGGCCACGCCGGGCCTGATGATGGAGCTGGCAGCCACAAGCCCCAGGTAATGGTCAACCCTGAGTTTTTTCAATAGCATACGCATAGCGGGCGACTCCACATAAAAGCATCCTATGGCCTGCCCCTCCCGCAATATGGCTTTTACCTGCTCATCCACTTTAAAGCGCTTAATGTCATGGATATCAATCTCATCTTCATCGGGCCTGTTCCCTTTGATGATCTCCAAGGTGTCTTTGATCTTGCCGAGTCCACGCTGTCCCAGGATATCGAACTTATACAGTCCTATGTCTTCCGCCACTACCATATCAAAATGGGTAACAGGAAACCCTTTGGGTGGCAAACTGGTGGCAGTATAGTTATGGATCGACTTTTCGGCAATTAAAATACCTCCGGCATGCACACTCATATGGCTCGGAAAGCCGGAGATCAACTGCCCGTACCGCAGCACCAGGGCCGAGATCTGGTCTACCGCTTCGCCACCATCCGCCAGCCGGTCTATTTCATGGGGCGGCAGGCCAAATACTTTGCTAAGCTCCCGCACCATGGCGCGGTACTGAAAAGTGCTATAGGTAGCCAACAAGGCCACTCCGTTGGGCACCCTTTTGTTGAAGTATTCAAAAATAAACCTTGTTATGTCCTCCCTGTCGCGCCACGAAAAATCGATATCGAAATCAGGCGGATTTTTCCGGTACAGGTTGATAAACCGCTCAAAGTACAAGTCCAGCTCTATGGGGTCTACATCGGTTATTCGCAACAGGTAAGCTACAATGCTGTTGGCACCACTACCTCTGCCTACGTAGAAATAGCCCTTTTTGCGAGCATAACTTACTATTTTGCAGTTGATGAGGAAGTAAGCCAGAAAACCTTTTTGCCGTATGGTAGACAGTTCATCGTTTATTCTTTTTTTTATATCCTTGCCGGGATTCTCGTAGCGGTACTTCAACCCGCGCATACAGAGCCGGTGTACCAGGCGGTAATCCTCTTCTTCCGACCCGGTATAGGTTTTCATGTTGAGCTGAGCCGTTTCCCCAAACTCAAATACAATATGACAACTATCCAAAAGTTGATGGGCATTATCGACCAGAACCCCAAACTCTTCATACTTTCCTTTCAGCTCCGCAGCAGGCATCATCTGGTGGTGAGGTTTGCCTTCCTCTGTTTTAGGCAGTTTGCTCAGCAGGGTATTATTATCTATGGCCCTCAACAGGCGGTGGGCATTATAATCCCTCTTTTTACGGAAAGTAACGGTTTGCAATGCCACCAGCTTCTCCGGCCTGTTCTTCCATGGAGAAAACCGCAGCCGCATAATATCTTCAGGGCTTACTCCAATAAACTCGTTTTCCTGCAGATCTCCTCCGGTAAAGCATGAGAATGGATAGATTACATAAGCATGTTCAAAAGTGGGTGCCCTGGAGGGAATATCTTCTTTTTCGTGCAAATACCATGAAATACACTCATTAAGCTCTCTGAAACCGTCATTGTTTTTAGCAATCCCGACAAACTGCTGCTGTGCACCATTCCTGAAATCAATCCCCAGCACAGGCCTGATCCCATATTTTTCCGATAGCCGCACAAAGTTCAGGCATCCTGCCGTAGAGTTAATATCCGTCAACGCCAGGCACTCAACCCCCAGCCGCTTCGCCTCCGCCAGCAGCTCCCCGGGACTGATGGCCCCGTATTTAAAACTGTAGTATGTGTGGTTGTTTAGGTACATTTACTGGTTGCTGGTTGCTGGTTGTTTACTGGTCTCTGGTTACTGATCTCTGGTTACAGCATTCAGAGGCACAATTTTTAATTATGGCAGGAGTCATTGCCAGGAGAGGCGATACTCAGAAAGGTAGCAACCTCTGCTTTAAGGCT
>NZ_SMLW01000202.1 GCF_009711405.1 Fulvivirga kasyanovii
ATGATGAAATTAATAGAAAAAGGAAAACAAGACCTGGCTGAGCTGGCTGGTTCTTCATTTTCTGATGCCATCATCGAGCAGGAGTTAAGAATTGGAAGCCCTTATCACAATATCAAAGATATTATCAGTGAGCATTCGGTTGACCTGGTAGTAATGGGTACCAAAGGCAGTACAGGGCTTGAGGAGTTTTTGATTGGTTCTAATGCTGAAAAAGTAGTAAGACATGCCAAATGTCCGGTGTTGACCATACACAAGAAAGCTACCAACTTCGATTTTAAAGAGATCGTTTACGCTACTGCACTGGAAGAGGAAGAAGAGCAGTGTGTCAATACAGTTAAAATATTTCAGAAGCTCTATAACTCAACCTTGCACCTGGTACGCATCAATACGCCTAATAACTTCCAGTCTGACCGCTACGCACGCCCTGAGCTGGAAGATTTTGCAAAAAGATGCCATCTGGAGAATTACAAGATCCATATTTTCAATGAAGGATCTGAGGAAGAGGGTATTATTTACTTTGCAGAGAGCATCAATGCTGATATGATTGCTATGGCTACCCATGGCAGAACCGGCCTGGCCCATTTGCTTACCGGAAGCATTGCGGAGGATGTGGTGAACCATGCCAAGCGTCCTGTTTTGACCTATGTGATCGGCAAATAGGTGCTAAGAAAATACAAACAATAAAAAAACCGGACGATCTCCGGTTTTTTTATTTATAGGAAGCAGATAAAGAGTTGCAGTGTGAAGATTTACCTCTGAAATTTGTAAAACTGCACCTATTGCTTGTTCATCATAGTTGGCTGATTTCTACTAAAAGTTTCCCGTCAAAGATGGATTAGAATTATTAGCGTCTTTCGACAATTCAGCTTGATCCGTTTCCGGTTATTCCTGGCGGTCTTCTTCCATTGCCTCTTCATCCTCCATTTCCATAGAGTCTTCTTCCTCTGCAGTGGCATCTACCTCTTCTGAGCTGCCGGCATTTAATTTAATTTCGTCCAGAGCTGCTTTTATGTCCACTACAAAAGCAGAGCTGCTCAGGTCAACATTGTTCAGGATCTCTTCCAGTTTTTTAGCCCTGCTGTCAGGATCTTCTGTTTCCATGGCAGGTTTTGCAAACTTGGCCATGGCTATATCCACGGGCTCATAGGAAATATTGCTTTTCCTCACCCATCCGCTTTCTATCCATTTGCCATTTGTTCTCTTTCCTGTAACCTCTACCCAGTCATCCTGCGCTTGCTTAACCGCAATGATATCCATTTTACTGAATTTCTTGTCCGATTTGGTCAGCAGGTCAGGACGGTTGTAAAGGTCCGATTCGTTAACAAATACGGCAGGTTTAGCTTCAGGTACTACAAACTCATAACGTACCCATCCTTCTTTGCCATCGTTGAGCCTGATCTTGTAGTACATTTTATCATTACTGTCCTTAGCTTCTTCTCCTAAGTAGGTCAGGCTTTCACCCAGGCTCACGGAAGTCAACCATTTGCCGTCCTCAGACGGAGTGGCTCTCACAGAAACTTTGTCCCAGATACCAACGGCTTCAACTTCTTTCGTGGAAGGGACTTCGGCAACCGCCGTTGAATCAGCCTCAGTATCAACAGTGGATGTCTCCTCCTGCTCATTACTTTTAGAGCCACAGGCCATCATTAAAGCTGATAAGGTTAAAATGCTAAGTAAGTTCTTTGTTATCATAATAAAATCCGATTTTGTTTATTCCCGCAATATGAGGAATATAGAAGATTTTTAGAAAAAATATTTGATTTTATTCATTGGAAGGAACTACTATGAATAGATTTAGCTGACGGTCTTTTTTACTTCCAGAGTATCAGGGCATATGGCCAGCAGCTCGGTGTTGGTTTTTTTCAATACAGGGTGTACAAAGTCCGGTGCTATTTCCACCAAAGGGGCCAGTGTAAACCGGCGGTTGGGGATGCCAGGGTGAGGAACAACCAGTTTTTCTGTTTCAATAATGTCATGGGCGTGGTAGAGAATATCAATATCTATTATTCTGGCGCCCCACTTTTCCATTCTTACCCTTCCCAACTGCTGTTCAATTTGGTTGATCCTGGTCAGTATTTTTTCGGC
>NZ_SMLW01000180.1 GCF_009711405.1 Fulvivirga kasyanovii
ATCGTAGCTGTAGGTGTACAGCTTTTCTTCTGCGTCCCCATGGGCTTTCCACTTGATGGCCGATATGTTGCCATTGTATTGAGGGGTTTGCTCCAGGGTATTTTCGGGGGTCACCACAGTTTTGGTTGTGGACGATACTACGGCACTGTAACCTGAATATTCCTGCCCGTTAGTGGCCCTTACGCGATAGTAGTAGGTAGTACCATCGGCGAGTTGGCTGTCTTTGTACTCGTGCGCCCCGCGCACGGTGGTAGCCACTCTGGCAAAGCCACCGGTTTCACTTAGCGATCTCTCTATCTCATAGCTTACCTCCGGGTCCAGGGTTTCCCAGGTGATCAGGTTCTTGTCAAAATCCGTGGTCACGGCCTTGACATCAGTAGGGGGTGGCACGGCCACGAACGAGGTAACTGCCCCTTTGATCTCCCCGGAGCTATGGTATATGCTCACGTCTACCATCAGCGGGCCCGTGGAGGGTGTGCCTGAAGTATGGTAGATCGTGTCGTTCCTGATATACAAAATAGTGTTGCCCGTCCTTTCTATTCGCAGTATGTCCCCGTCTTTAACATGCCCGATCCCCAGTACGTTTTCCCCTTGTTCGCTTATTACCAATCCATTGGTGCTGCTGATCTTAAAGGCATAATCAATATTTTTTGTTGCGTCCGTATTGTTTTCTGTAAGCCCGAAGTAACGCTCATGGTTGGTGGCATAGGCGGTAAACCCTGCCCAGCCATCGGTACCCGGCGGGAGTACTTCTTCAGAAGTAGCACCCCCATTGTCGATGCCCCAGCCTGCGGTTTTTACCAGTGAGTTATCGGCCTGCACTTCTACGCCCACCAGGTTGGCCCAGGTAACGGGCAGGCTTTCCTCCGGAGTGCCTTCAGTGGTCACTGTCACCGTATTGCTTTTTGGGGAGTTGCCCCCGGCGTTGTAGGCGTACACCCGGTAGGTGTAGCTGGCAGGGGCCGTTACGGTACCATCGGTATAGGAGGTGGTATTGGCCGGCAGGTCGGCAATCTGTTCGTAGGCCCCGGTGCCGGTTTGCCGTTCTACTATAAAACCGGTTTCATCGCCGGAATTATCCGTCCATTGCAGGCCTGCACTGTTTGATGTCACTGTGGTGCTTTGCAGGGCTGTTGGGGCATTGGGTGCTTCTACCGTAGCTGTACCAAAGTTGAGGGTGCCGTTTGGGATATCTCCATTGTTATGGTAAATACATGCATCAACCCTCAGCGAGGTGGTTGAGGGCACCTGTGATATATGGAAGGTACTGCCGCCCCTTTTATATTCTATGGTAGTGCCGGTACGCTCCACCCTCAATACTTCTCCGGGCTCCAGATCACCGTAGCCGGCACGGGAGGTGCCGTTTTCCTGGATCACAATGGTGTTGGTGCTGCTGATCTTGATCGCATAGTCCATGATCCTGGTAGCATCTGCATTGTTTTCAGTCAGCCCGAAATAGCGCTCGTGGTTAGTGGGGTAGACGGTGAATTCTGCCCAGCCGTCAGCGCCTGCCGCCAGTACTTCCGCAGAGGCGGCACCACCATTATCGGCGCCCCAGCCCCCGGTTTTGAGCAGGGTGTTGTCCGGCTGTACTTCCACACCCACCAGG
>NZ_SMLW01000472.1 GCF_009711405.1 Fulvivirga kasyanovii
ACCTAAAAAGGAACTTCTTGAAGAAGCTTAAAAATAGATTAAAATATTACATCTGTTCGTGAGTTAAAGTTTTTATCTCATTAAGGTTGTCTAAATGGCGTTAAAAATGAAAAGAAATCTTACTACCGTATTAATTATACTGTTGGCTACAATGGCCTTGTCAGCGCAAGTGCCAAAAGATTACTATTACATAGTTCCAGGTACTATGAGTTACCGGCTGGATGGTTCTTCCAATCCTCCGTTAATGCCATATTCAGATGAACCGGGAAACAAAAGAGATACCTTGGTCAGGGGCACTTACTATGGCGCAGACAATGGAGGTGCTATGACTGGGTTTAACTCATCCCAATACAAAGACTTTACATTTTTCAGACACCCGACAGATCCTAATTGGATCACTGATCCTCACCAGGTTGATATTTTACCTAATTCAGGTAATAATGGATACAACCAGGGAAATAACAAATGGTTGTTAAATTATCGTATTGCATATCCTACTGATTTTGATTCTTTAGGGACTGACTTAAAACCGCTTATTGTTTTTATGCATGGTGCAGGAGAAAGAGGAGACTGCTGGGGCGGAAACTGCTACGGAAAGGGAGATCCCAGAATGTGGAATAATGATCACAGTTTGCAACATGGTGGCCGTCAGCACCTTGAAGCCATTAATAGAAATTCGTCTGACCCAAGGCACTGGCCTGGCTTTGTAGTGTTCCCGCAAAATAAAAATGGATATAACCCCGGTCCAGGGTTGGAGACATGGACAGGAAGGGTTATTGCCCTGGTAGAACAACTGATAAAAAAGTATCCCATTGATCCGAACAGAATTTATATACACGGCCTATCTGAAGGAGCGCAGGGCACATGGATGCTGATCAATTCAAGACCTGATCTATTCGCAGCGGCTGCCCCCATGTCAGGTCATAGAGACCACGGCGCCTTTGATACAGATGTAGTATCACCTGATACCACAATGATCCATATGCCTGTCTGGCAATTTCAGGGAGGAAGGGATAACAGGCCCAAGCCATCATCGACTGAACAAAAGCTCAATAAGATCCGAAATCTTGGAGGAACACCTCGCTACACCCTCTACCCTACCCTGGGTCATGGTGTTTGGAATACGGCGTATGCAGAGCCTGACTTTTTCTCCTGGTTTTTATCGTATAGCAAACTGACCATTCATGGTTATTACGGTGTGAAATCTGTTTGTGAAGGTGATGAAGTTAATGTGAGGCTAGGTATATCAAAGGGTTTTGACGAATATGAATGGCGAAAAATAAAGGATGGTGTTACCACTGCTATGGCTCCATCTCCTGAAAGGGACAACGAAATTATAGCCGATGATTTTGCCAGCTATCAGGTAAGATTCAGAAGAGGCTCTCAATGGACTGAGTGGTCTGAGCCATATACTATTACCGAAAAACCACGACCAACTGCCAAAATCATAGCAGAAGGAAGTACTGCTTTACCAGGATTGGACGGCAGCACAGAGGTAACCCTATCTACAAATGAACCCGGTATCTATTACGAATGGTATAAAAACGGAGTTTTGTATGCTGACGATTCTACCCTGAATGCTATTACGGTATCTGACCCCGGAGCCTATTCATTAATTGTAAAGGATGAAGGTCTGTGCAAAGGATTTGAATCTAATAAAATATATGTATCCAATCAGCCTTATTTAGGTTCTTTACCCGCTGCCCCGGATAATTTACATGCTTCCGCCAGCTCTGCTACTTCTATCAATGTCTATTGGCAGGATAAATCAGATGATGAACTGGGCTTTGAGGTTTACAGAAGTACCGATGGTACTAATTTCACCTGGGTAACCACTACCACGGCCAACAAGCTCATGTATGCTGATACGGCACTGACCAGTGAAACAACATACTACTATAAAGTAAGAGCGTATAACACCAATGGCCCATCTGATCCTACGGCAGTTGCATCAGCAACCACCTTGACGGATAGTCAGAAGCCTACCGCTCCCGGCAATTTCAAGTTTGACAATTTTGCATATACAGAACATCGTATTAACGTTACTGCAGACAATCTTGCCGATGAATATTTTACTGTCCATACAGACCAGGTAGTATTGTCATGGTCTCCTTCTACTGATAATGTAGGTGTTACACAGTACAAAGTTTACTTCCTTGATGGCACATTGGCTGCTACAACATCAAGTACAACAGCCACAATAAGCGGGCTTGAAAAAGAAAAAAACTACAGTTTTTATGTAGTGGCGTATGACAATGCCGGTAATGCTTCCAGTCCGAGCGGTAGCGTTTCAGTGACCACCGTGCTGGAGGGATTATATTTTAACATGTTCGCAGGAGGTACATGGGATGTCGTCAAGGATTTTTCTGACTGGGCACTACATGCCAAGGGCGCTCATCCTAATTTCAAAATATCCATTAGATCAGATTACACGGAAGACGATGACTATTTTGCCTTCGACTTCTTTGGCTACATATATATTACAACAGCCGGCACTTATACTTTCTCGACCATATCCGATGACGGTAGTCAGCTATGGATTGAGGGAACAAAAGTTGTAGATAATGATGGGTTACATGGAAATGTTAAAAAAAGTGGTAATATTTATCTTGAGCCTGGCGCATACCCAATAACAGTTAAATACTTTGAAAGATCAGGCGGAAATAACTTACAAGTTTATTATAAGGGGCCTGGAATTAGTGAGAGACAAATTCCTGACAGTGCATTAAAAAGTGGTAACAAACCAACTTCGGTACTGCCAGATGCACCCACCAATTTAACAGCAACCGCAGATGCTACAGAATTTTTGGTTGATCTGGATTGGGACTATGAATCTACTGATATAGTAGTTCTGGGGTCTTCTACCGCCAATGGGGCTGAGGTTGCCACAAACCAGAGCTGGGTTGAAAGGCTGGATAGTGCCATGACAGCTAACAACGCCAATTACACGTTGACCAATCTTGCCGCAAATGCACTGAACACCTATCATGTCAGAGAAACCGGCACCAGTGGAGGTGGTTTTACGGCTGATCCCGATCATAATATTACCGCAGCCCTGGCACTGAACCCCGACATCATTATTGTAAACCTGCCATCAAACAATGTCGCAGAAAATATAGATGCCTCAACCACAGTCGGACACTATAGTGAATTATTTAGCTTAGCATCATCGCAAGGTGTAGAAATATTCTTCACGACTACCCAACCAAGAAATTTCAGCAGCTCAAGTAAGAGGCACCTTCTGGAAACAGAGGCAGACGCCGTGCGAGCTGCATTTGATGAAAGGGTGATCGACATCTATGATTATTTGACCGATTTCGGCAATGACAATCGTATAAAGACTCAATTTGACTCCGGAGACGGCGTTCATTTAAATGGCTCTGGTCACTATTATATCTTTACGGAAGTTCTTAAAACCGTAGGACCTTATATGCCTAAATTTGAGGTATATGCCTCTACGGCCGGTTCAAGCTATGAGATTGTACATACCACCGGTTATGGAGAAACGGCTTTCAGGCATGATGAACTGACTCCAAGCACAAACTATGCTTATCAGGTCAAAGCAGTTAATATCTACGGGGCATCTGGTTTTTCAAACACTGCAAATGCTACAACACCCGCAGACGTGGTTGCACCTTCTGTTCCTCAAAACCTATGGGTAAGAGCCAAAACTGATACTCAGGTTGCCTTGTCGTGGGATAATTCAGTGGACAATGTTGGTGTAACAGCGTATATTGTATCTTATGGTCTGGCTTCAGAAGGCAGCGGATCACGAACCAGTTCCACTGCACGAACTCAGGCAGAAACGGTTACTACTACCAGTAACGGTGTTACCATTGAAGGATTATCACCGGAAACCGAATACACCTTTACGGTAGCCGCCCGTGATGCAGCAAACAATACGTCCATAGACAGTGATCCCATTACGGTTGAGACACTTAGCGACAGCCCGCTTCCTGTTGAATTCATAGACTTCTCCTACTCAATCGAAGGAGCTAATGTAAACCTTAACTGGACAACAGGCAGTGAAATTAACAATGAATATTTCTCCGTTGAGAGAGCCGTAAATATTAATGATTTTACTGAGATAGGCAGAGTGGATGGTTCCGGTACTACCACAAGTGCTGTAAACTATGAATACGTCGATTCCAAACCTTTGAATGTGGCTTATTACCGCATTAAGCAAGTGGATCTGGATGGCAATTTCAGTCACTCAAAAGTGCTTAGGGTAACACTTAAAAACAGCTTTGAGGAACTTACAGTTTATCCTAACCCGACAAGTCCAAATAATATCAATATTAAAGGTTATATGGCATCGGAGTCAGACAGAGTGAATATTAACTTCTATGATGTAATGGGTAAAAGCTCACTATTTATAGAAACTGATCCTAATACTTTATTGGAAGGACTAACTATTGACGCCAGAAACAACTTGCATAAAGGTGTATATATAGTTGTGATTTCTGACGGAAATAATAAATCACAAAAACGCGTTATTATCAGATAGTATGACAGACCAATATGATCTGATCATAGTTGGAACCGGTTTTGCATCTTCTTTTTTCCTGAAGTCTTACTTGGAAAAAGCCGGTTCCAACAAAAAAATCCTTGTTCTTGAAAGAGGAAAATTCCACCCTTACACAGAAAGACTAGCCTTAAAACGCGGCGAAAAGGAACTGCAAATAAAGAAGGCAGGCCAAACATACTCTACAGATGCCGGCAAAATATGGGTTTTTGATCCTAATTTCGGAGGCAGCTCTAACTGCTGGACGGGATGCACACCACGCTTCCTGCCTAATGATTTCAAATTAAACACATTGTATGGTGTAGGTCAGGACTGGCCTTTATCTTATGAAGATATTGAACCTTACTACATTGAGGTAGAAAAGATAATGTCCATTTCCGGACCAGAAAAGACACCGTTCCCAAGAAGAGGCCCTTATCCCCTACCTGCCCATCAACTCAGCACGGTGGATAGTTTGCTACAGTCACGATACGGAGACCTGTATATCAGCCAACCTACCGCACGGGCCAGTAAGGCTGTTGGTAATCGCGGAGCGTGTTGCTCCAGCTCGGTTTGTGATCTGTGTCCGGTTAACGCTAAGTTTACAATTGAAAACGGATTGGGTCATATTTATGAAGATCCAAGGGTAACTATAAAATACGAAGCCCAGGTTATTGGGCTGGATACAAAAGAAAACCTGGCAAAGTCAGTTCACTATATTCAGGATAACTTTGAAAAGAAGGCTGATGGTGAAACTATTGTATTAGGAGCCAATGCTGTTTTTAATGCCCACATACTTCTCAACTCAGGAGATGCAAACCCTAATACTGGAGCAGGAATCTGTGAACAGCTCGGGGTGTTTGCCAGGTTGTATTATAATGACTTGGATAATGTTGGTGGTAGCTCTATTATATCGGCCAATGGCTATATGATGTATGATGGGGAACACAGGAAAAACCATGCAGCATGTATAATCGAAAGTTTTAATACCCCTTTCATAAGAAACGAGGCAGGAAAATGGAGGAAGCTTTCCATTTTCAAGTTTATATATGAGGACTTACCTCAGAAAGAAAACAAGATTGCGCTGTCAGAGGATGAAAGAAAACCTAAAGTCATTTATAACTCTCACTCTGAGTATGCACAAAGAGGTATAGCACGGCTTCCTGAAGATATCAATAAATACTTCGGGTTCCTGCCCATCGAAAAAGTAGAAATCGATGATTATAGTCAAAAAACTGAATTTCATGTTTGCTCCACAACCAAGATGGGGTTAAATTCAGAAGACAGTGTCATTGACAAGAATATGGTTCACCACAAATACCGGAATGTAGTGGTTTTAGGAAGTAGCTCATATCCTTCGATCACTCCTTCCAACCCTACGTTGACTTTATCTGCACTTTCTTTAAGGGCTGCTGAAAAGTATTTGCTATGACAGATAAAACAAGAAAAATATCGCGGAGAAGATTTCTATGGATAGCCTTTCTGGCTATTTTGGCCGCCATAGCAGGTACCGTCGCTATTCTGGATTTTAATACTGTGGTGATCAAAATGCTGAAAAAAGATCTGACACATTTGAAAATTGATGAAAGTAGCTTCGAAACCTTTGTTAAGGAAGCTGATCAAAAGGGACATTGGCAAAGTAAATTTTTTGATTGGAAAAAGAAGCAAATAGTACGTTTCAGCTTTATGGTAGATAGCATTTTGCCAACTTTCCCGTACAGATACAAGTATGTGCAGTACCGTAGTGATATAGTTGGTGATTTTCTGCTCTCTACCGATTTTTTTATCAACAAAATGGACACGGGCAAAACTGTAACCTACATAGGTTTATACAACCCCTATTTGCGTCCCTGCTCCAATCCTTTTTCTAATTTATACTATCCTCAACAGGCATGAGCAGGAAGGAAGGCTACCTCAACTATATTCACTTGTTCAGAGGGTTTGCCATTTTAATCATTGTTGGCATACATTGCCGTATATCTTTCAGATGGCCGGAAGACTCTATATTTAAGGATATATTTATTACACTGCTGGATAACGGCACGGTTTTATTCGTATTTATTGCAGGCTTTCTGTTTCAGTACCTTAAAGGCAAGTTTGAATATTCTTCTTACCTCAAGAGAAAGGCCAAATATGTAGTATTACCCTATATTATAGCCTCCATACCGGCGATCATCATTGACCTGTACTCTTCAGTTCCCCCTGTATGGATGCCGGAAAATTTAGTTGACCTGCCGAAGATAATCCAGGCACTCTACATGCTGGCCACCGGTAAACACCTGGGCCCCTTTTGGTTCATACCAATGATCATCATTTTCTATATAATATCTCCTTTATTGTTGAAGTTGGACCGACCGGCTTTCTATAAGTATATTTTTCCTGTACTTTTTATAGCAGGGTTATTTACCTACAGGTTTGGTTTCTTTTCGAATACTATAGATTCCTTTATCCACTACTTGCCCGTTTACATTTTCGGAATGGGTTCGGCACGGTACAGGAAAGGATTAATAAACTTAAAAACGTCGTGGGCGGTTTTATTGGGTGCAATCTATTGTATTATAGCTGTGTTAGAGGTTATTAATGTAATAGATATTCCGAAACTAAGTTCTTTTGAAGAGGCCCGCATAGCCCCATATTTGGCTTTCAATTTCTCCAAATTAAAAGTTAGTTTGCTGTGCATTATCTTACTCAGAGGCTTTTATGTACTTAACCGGGACAGTGCCATTTTAAAAGCTCTGGGAGATTATAGCTTTGGTATTTATTTCGTTCACCTTTACGTGATTACAGCCTGTGAAATGGCCATGGCACAAATTCATCCTGATTTTAAACTTGGTCCACTCACGTTTTTGTTTTATACCATGCTAGTCACAGTGCTTTCTATCGTTGCGGTAATAGCGGTAAAGAAGGTATTTCCCAAGTACAGCAGGCTGCTCATAGGCAGCTAATCAAAACTTCCTGTAAAAGGCATGAGTAGCCAGATCCAGCATTTCCCTGTCCCCTCTGCTATCTCCATATACATGAATCTCAGAATAGTCCCCAATGTTAATATTGCGCTGTATCCTGGCTACCTTTTCGGGTCCATAGCAATTTCGTCCAAGAATCTTTCCTGTTATGCTGTTATTTTTGACCTCAAGATTAGTAGCTATTATTTCTACGCCCTGCTTATCGGCCCAGGGCTTAACCCAGTTTGCAGCTGAAGCACTCACTATAACTACAACATCTTCCCGTTCAATGTGTCCGTTGAATTTATCCAGGGCTTGCTTCCTGATCATTTTAGGGATCAGTTTCTCAGAGAAAGCCTTACCTTTTTCATTGAATTTATCGATGGGCTCTCCTTTAAAGAAGTAGGTCAGCACGTATTCCTTCGCCCTCCAGTTAGGTATTACCTTCAGCTTGTACAAAACCAATAAAGGCGACAGCAACATAAAACCCAGATAAAAGCTTACAGTGCCCCTGTAGAATTTTATAAATTCAATAAAAGTATCTTTGGTCGTAAGGGTACCGTCAAAATCAAACAGCGCTAATTTTTTCAAAGCTTCAACCTTTTGAAAATTGGTTCCGGAATAGATTTGATTATAGCCATGATCAACCACCATATACCTAATACATAGATACTATTGTTCTTTTTCCTGGCAGCTTTAAAAATAGCATTAGCCACTTTTTGAGGTTGTGCTGTCAATGGAGCCGGTAGTTCCAGGTGCTCAGTCATTTTGGTATCCACAAACCCCGGTTTTACAGTCAGTACATGTACATTATGTTTAAAAAGCCTGTTCCTTAACCCGGCAAGATAAGCAGTGAAGCCTGCCTTGGCGCTTCCGTAAAAGTAGTTGCTCTGCCTTCCTCTATCTCCTGCTACAGAGCTTATGCCTATAATCGTACCCGTGCCGCTTTCTTCATAGCTATTCGCTACAATATTAAGTATGGAAACCGCAGCCTTATAATTCGTATCCAGAATATTCTGGCACTCCTCCAACTCCTTTTCTGCCTTTTCCTGATCTCCAAGGTAACCAAAAATACAAATAGCTACATCTGGTGTACCGGGCAGGTCATTATAAAATTTCTGGTGGGACAGGTAATCGAGCGCCTCAAACCTAAAATACTCTACGCTGGCTTCATGCCTTATTTTAAGATCTGTAGCAATATCCTGCATATGTTGCACATTTCTTCCGGCAAGCCATACCGTATATCCTTCCTTTGCATATTTATCAGCCAGAGCCTGGCCAATATCTGAGGTTGCCCCTAGTAGTAAAACTGTTTTCATCTGGTTATTGAAAGTCTGTCTGATTGCACTGATTTGAACTCAGCATTTGGATTATATTTATTCACAATATCTCTGAACTCGGCCAGTCGAGGATATGAGCTATGAAAAAACTCTTTGCTCATACGGGCATCTTTAGTAAGATATATGCGCCCCCCACAGTCCTGAACTACCTTATCCAGTTCATCCAGAAATTTGAGCAGGCTACCGGTCAAGGGAAAGTCCAGGGCCAGCGTGTATCCTTCTTCCGGAAAAGATATGAGATCATTTTGCGGACCAAAAACTTTGAGAACAGAAAGGAACGACCCTTGTTTTTTTTCTGCGATCTTATTCATAATTAGCTTTAAGCCTTCCACCTGATCCAGGGGCAGCACAAACTGATACTGCAAAAAACCCGGCTTGCCATACATTCTGTTCCAGTTCTTTATATTATCCAAAGGATAGAAAAAACCATCATAATGCGCAATGCTTTGCTGGACTTTTCTGAAGTTTTTATGATAGTAAGCAAAATTAAAAAGTTTAATGCTGTACTTATTTAAAACAAAGGGCGGAAAGTTAAAGGGAATATTCAACCCCGCCTCCGTATGCACTTTAAGCGGCTCTTTGGCCTTTCCTCCTTTAAGTTCAGACCTTTCGGTATGCTCCCCAAGCATCAATATGCTTCTTCCAAACTGTTTTCCTCTGGCAAGACAATCGACCCATGCCACCGAATAGGTATACTCCTTATACTGCTCAAACAACACGAGTAATTCGTCCAGGTTTGCAGCTTTAATCTGCTTTTGGGTTATATATGAGGTGGAAACCTTCTTGAGTTGAAACTTTACGGAGAGTATTACCCCTGTCAACCCCATACCTCCGCACGTGGCCTCAAATAGATCACTGTTTTCAGTTCGGGAACAGGTATAAATTTTACCATCTCCACATAAAATGGTAATACTCAGGGTATGTCTGGAAAAAGACCCCTCTTTATGGTGATTTTTTCCATGTATATCAGAGGCCACAGCCCCACCTAGTGAAACAAACTTTGTTCCTGGTGTTACGGGCAGAAACCATCCTTTTGGTACGGCAAGTTGAAGTACCTCATCCAATGAAAATCCTGCCTGGCACTCCATAATGCCATTCTCCACATCAAAAGAAATGACCTTGTTGTATTTTAGTGTTGAAATCACATTTTGTCCAAGAGAAGCGTCTCCATAACACCTGCCCATACCCCTGGCAATCCAATGCTTCTCCTCTGCACATAGTTTTTCAACCATGCGCGTGGTATCAAAAGACCTTACATTACTGGTCACCTCCGGGTAGTTCCCCCAATTTTTTAATTTTCTCTCCACCGCTCAGACGTTTAAAACATATATGATCAGGTAAAAGCTCAAGATCCAACCGACAAGAGTAAAGTGGATAAACCGGTCTTTATACAGAATCCTGGTAGGGAAACCACTATTGTTCTCCACCATAGTAATTTGTATATAGCGCATTACTCCTGCTATTACAAATATACTGGTCAGGTATAGATCATCCGTATTAAACTGCTGCTGAATATCATCGGAAAGCGTATAAATAATGTAGGCCGTAATAAGTATGGCTGAAAGCATGGTGAGCACCGAATGGATGTAATCAAGGTTATAATGCTGGCTTGACGCCCGAAGCACCTTCCCTGAATTCTTAAATTCTATAAGATCATCCCTGCGCTTGGCAAGCACAATGAACAAAGATAAAAGAAAGGTCATGATAATCAGCCAGTGCGACAAAGGTACATCAGCCACAACTCCACCTGCCACGACCCTTAGCACAAAACCAATGGAAACCAACATCAGATCCAGGATAGAAATTTTCTTTAATCCCAGGCTGTAAGCCACGTTGATCAACATATAGGCCACAATGATAAAAAATAGATTAATATTGATCAGAAAACTCAATGTAAGACTGGAAACCAGGAATATGGCATAAAGAATATATGCCGTAGTCATAGACACGGCTCCGGATGCCAGAGGGCGTTTTGATTTTTCCGGGTGGATTCTGTCCAAGTCAACATCCTTAATGTCATTTAGTACATAAACAGCACTTGCACACATGCTATAAATAGCAAAACCTGCAAATACCATAAGCAATTTATCAATATTAAAAACTTGTCCGGCAAAAAAAATCGGTATAAACAAAAAGCCGTTTTTAACCCATTGTCTGACACGTATGAGTTTTATTATAGCGCCAACTTTCCCCATTAATTATGCATTATTAATTTATAAGTAGTAAACTGTTCTTCTTCTCTCCCCCATACCAGCTCGGATCTATACCCGCGATCTTCATAAATGTCAAATAACTGGCCTACGTCAAATTGAGACCTGTACAGAATGGCCCGGGGTGGGTGAAAGATATTCTCAGAGAGATATACTTTCCCTCCCTTTAACTCACTTGCATTCTGCAATAAATTTATTGCTGTTTTTTGTTCTTCTTCAAGGTTTATGACTTCGGCATCTGTATGGTATCTCATATACCGGATAAATGAAACCGGCCCGTAAGAGATAATATAATCTTTTCCTGTAGCATTTGATATTAACCACCGTGATTTCTGGTAATAATAATCATACTGAATATCTTTTAGCAGATACATACCTCCCAGCCAATTGTTTAAAAAGATCAGAAACAAAAAACTGTAAATGATCCAGTGCTGACTTCTTTTAAGCGGTTCAATTAGTAAAGCTCCAAACAATATAATTATGGGTATTTGAAGCATCAGCCACGGTTCATTTGAGGTAGGATCCATCACCATCAGAAAGCCACCATAGAGCAGAACCCATAAAAACAGAACCAGCAGTATTCTAAACCTGGAAATTGAGAATGACCTTCTTTCTTTTATTGCATTTCCAACGAGCCAACCGAAAAGTACAATGGCCACTGCTAAAACTAAAAGTAAAAAGTATTTAATGCTTCCCATTTGCTGTGCCAAAAAAACCTCTTCTTCTATTACCTTATGCGGAAAGCCATTGATTATAAATGAGGTGGCCTCTTCAAAACTAAAAATCCAGAGTACGGACATCATATTGGAGGCTATAACAAGTACTGAAGCGGCAGGATTGCCAATAGGTTGATTGGTACCTCCGAACAGATACTCCAGAAAAGGCCCATTAGAGGGGATCTGGGTATGCACAACATAAAAGCTCCCTACAATGAGGAAAGCACTAAGGCTATAGTAAACAGCCAGATGGCTTATCTTCCGGTAATAGAGAAATAAGAGGGGAAACACCATGAAGAGAGGTATAAAATTGGGCTTATATAACAAAGTAGTAAAGGAAGCCAGCACACATAGTAGAAATACATGCCCAAATTTTCTTACATACTTATACTTCAGGAAAAGCCGTAAACACAACAAAATAAAGAACATGGACATTACATAAACCTCCGCTTCCACCGAATATCGCCAGTATTCGTAAGAAATAGCCACAAAAATGGTTACAAGCAGAGCGTTTTTCCCTTGAAATTTCAGTTGACTGCACAAAGTATCATAAAGCAGGATCAAAGTCATCGCTGAAAAACCAACACTAACAATGCACATGAAATTATATGCATCGATACTTAGCCCAAGGGAGGTAACGGCCTCATAACCGAGTTTAACGACAGGTAGAAAGAGCATAAACCTGGGGTTGAATAGTTTTGTATACTCGCTGTCGCGGATGTCAGCAGCATACCAATAACCATCATCAACCTCAGTTCTGTTATCTGGAAAAAATGTTAGAAAAAACACTGCCAGTAAAAGAAAAGAAGCCATATAAATTATAAATTTATTTATAGGCTTTGTTAGCTTCAAAGG
>NZ_SMLW01000019.1 GCF_009711405.1 Fulvivirga kasyanovii
TACGAAACTTTCGGAAGTTTAGTAAAGCCGTGGTTTAGTTCTGTTGAGTTTCCAGTGAAGTACAGGCATCAGACGATCTGTTGGAGAACCGATCTTGGGCAGGGAAACTGCAGTTTTAGCAGCATCAAGACTCCCTCTTCCGCGTCGGAGAGGGCATGCTGGACAAAGCCGGGTGAGGTCTATACCATCCTGAAAGAAACGTCCGGTGCTATTTGAAAGCGCGGAGGACACCCTCTATGCCGATTTTTACAATC
>NZ_SMLW01000213.1 GCF_009711405.1 Fulvivirga kasyanovii
CGCTTTTATTAATTTCTTGTACTGGCTTTTTCTCTTGCTCTGGTGATGACGGATCACCGGTTGATGGAGATCCCGTAACACTGGCTGATGCAGAACAAATAGCCATTTTTCCTGCATCGCACCCACTCAATGAGGATATTTCCGATAAGAACGTTGATGCCAATTCAACTGAAATACTCAACAACATTGGTCTTGATGTCGGCCTCTTTGCTGATTTCGGCAGTGGCACTTATGAGGGCAAGCCTATTGGCATCCCCTACTCTGTGGTTGACGAGATGCAAACAGAAGTACCCATTACCTACAGGGGCAACGACTATGATGCCAACTACGGTGATGAAAGTGATGAAGGCCCCTTCGCCATTCCGCTGGACGCCCCGGTGGAAGGCAATGGAGAAGGCGACAGCCATGTGATCAGTGTGGACGTGGACAATGGTGTGCTATACGAACTATACAACGCCAGCCGAAGCAGCAATGGTTGGGGAGCTTCTTCCGGTGCTGTATTCGACCTCAATACGGTAGCATTCCGGCCAGCAACCTGGACCTCAGCAGATGCCGCAGGATTACCTATATTTCCACTGCTGGTCAGGCACCCGGAAATTGAAGAAAATGGCGAAATAGATCATGCGATCCGTTTTACGCTGCCAAAATCAAAAATTTACGGTGGCTACGTCCATCCCGCCAGGCATAAGGTATCTGACCTTACCGGTGACGAACTGCTACCCTTCGGAGCTAAACTCAGGCTAAAAGCCGACTACGACATATCCGGCTTCTCTGAAACCAACCAGGTAATACTGCACGCCATGAAAAAGTATGGCCTTATCCTGGCAGATGTTGGATCATCCATGTTCATTTCCGGAGCACCTCATGACAACTGGAACAATGACGACCTCAGGGAACTCAGGGACGTAAAGGTCTCAGATTTCGAAGTCGTGGAGATGGGTGAGATTCAAACGTATTGATGTTTGGTTTGCTTGAAGCGAAGGCTTTTAGCTCACTGTTCACAAATACAAGATGTTCACGTAACGTGAACATCTTGTATTTGTGAACAACACTACGAATATTGCCTTCATATTAATGCATTTTTGTAAAATTTAAGATGCACTTCTCCCTGGAAGGTAATCAATAAAGGACTTCTGGCCATACCTTGCTGCCTATATGATTTAGAATTTTCTTTCTAAGTACAAACTCCGTTTACCGCCTCTCCATATATAATAATTAATACCTTCTAATGATGTCTCTTCTTCTATAACATTGTCGGGAGTGTTCTCACCGAAAATTAAAGGGCTTTCTTTGTTATAAATACAAAACCCCTCATCAGATACAAATAGGTACTCCCCTATCTTATCCGGTAGTTCCTGATAGAATATTGTCTTCTTTAATACTTTATAAGAAACAGAGCTACCATACTTTTTTATTTCCGTTAACTCCTCACTAATCTTCTTATTCTGACTATAGTATGTAACCAAGTGAATATCTGTAGAGTCAGAATATCGTATTGTCTTTTGTAAAATACCCCCTAAATTATAATACTTCCATAGACCGACTTCTCTTTGGTTGATGTATTGTCCTTCGAATTGTTTGGTTTTTACATACCCATCTGTATGATAAGCTTTGAATTGATCAATACTAAAATCAAAAGGTGCTTCCCGTTCTCTTTTAGGAGTAGAATAATATTTAATAAGAGTGGCAGCAGACATTCCATATTGGTAGAAATTATGTTCAGATTCCCCTGGAATTATTTTTAATAGTTTTAAATCAATTTCATTTCGAGATAAAGATTTGGAATAAAATAAACCAATGATACTTTTTAAATTGGTTGTATCCAGCACATATGCCTGTTCAAATTTATCCGCGGACTTTTTAAATTCTTCATTGAAGAAATACTCCCATCCTTTTTCTATATTTTCATCCAATCCATTTTGCGAGTTGGATTGACAAAAAGAAAATAAACACGTGAAAATTATGACATTGAATAACCTCATTCTACTTGCAATTTCTCGTACTGGTTTCTTCCGCTGGTACAGGCTTGCTCGTACCCGGTAGCTATTGGAATACTCCTTCTCAAACAATGCTTACTAGTGATCTACCAGCGTCTACTTTATTCTTCGTTTCAGCATGTAAGTTAAGACTATAAATAAAGTTGCCAAAAAAGCCAGGTCAAATGCAATTATAAAATGGTGTTCTCTAACTGAGGAACTCCGTAAAAAATGTTCATGAATCACAAATGGAAGAAAGTTAAAGAAACTAGGAGGTGTTAGGATGAAATAACCGATAACAACAGTAGGTAGTATAAAGAATTTTGTGTAAACGC
>NZ_SMLW01000058.1 GCF_009711405.1 Fulvivirga kasyanovii
CTTTTCGCCCTTAAGTTAACGGCTATGGATTGCTATCGGTAAGTTGAAAACCAGAATTTCTCTTATTCTTTTTACCGGCCCTTTCAAACATCCAAATCAGCCATTCTCTACGGCTTTCAGTGCTATTTTCCTTGATGCAGTTCTGAAGTAAAGCTTTTGAAGTCCCGTATTACATCTGACAATGCATTCCCTTCTTCTGTACTTAAAATTAGGTGTACATGGCTGGTCATAATGCAATACGCATGAATTTGCAATCCTTTATTTTTATGACAGTACTCCAAGCTATCGGTAATAACTTCCCGATACTCATCCCTGATGAACAAATCAAGCCAATTGACCACGGTAAATGTTACGAAGTACATGGCGTGCTGATCCCGAATAGCATACTTTCTTCCCATG
>NZ_SMLW01000350.1 GCF_009711405.1 Fulvivirga kasyanovii
ATATTTAAAATTGAATTGAAGTATTACTTTAACACTAAAAAAATACAAGGTTACTGTTTAGCTACTAAATATAGCTAAATGTTTCTATTTTTCGTAACCATATCCTTATATAATGAAAATCACCAAAGCAGACTTTGTTACCAGCAGTAGCAATCATAACCAGTGTCCTGAGGGCGATTTTCCCGAATTTGCCTTCATTGGCCGCTCGAATGTCGGCAAATCATCGCTAATTAACATGCTAACCAACCATAAAAAGTTGGCTAAGGTTTCCGGTAAACCCGGAAAAACACAATTAATCAACCACTTTCTGATCAATGACAATTGGTATTTAGTGGACTTACCGGGGTACGGTTGGGCCAAAGTAGCCAAAACAGAAAAGGAGAAATGGGGAGCCATGATCCACGACTACCTTATTACCAGGAAAAACCTGGTTTGCATCTTTGTGCTGGTAGACTCCAGGCTAACTCCTCAGCCCATAGATGTGGAGTTTATTAACTGGCTTGGAGAAGTAGGCCTCCCCATGGCTATAATCTTTACCAAGGCGGATAAACAGTCAAAGAACAAGACACAGTCATCCGTGGCAAAGTACAAAAAGCACCTGCTTAAATACTGGGAAAAACTACCCCATATGCTGACAACTTCATCGCAGACAGGCACAGGAAAAGAGGACGTGCTGAATTACATAGATGGCCTGATATCTGCTAGTAAATAATAAAATATTAAGTAGCTTTGAGGTTCAAAATTTAAAAAAGAATTTAAAATATGGAATATAGTGACATCGCATCTGTAGCCGGTAAAGGTGGGCTTTTCAAGATAGTAAAGCCTACAAGAACAGGGGTAATTCTGGAGTCATTAGACGATAAAAAACAAAAGCTGGTAGCCAGTGCTACCCAAAGGATATCTGTACTGAGTGATATCTCGATCTACACAACCGATCAGGAAGGATCAAGACCTCTAGAGGATGTATTCAGACAAATAAACAAAGAATTTAACGGAGACCTGGGCGTCACTCCCACCTCTGAACCTGATGAGTTAAAAGCCTTCATCAAGCACATTATTCCTGATTATGACCCTCAGCGTGTCTATGTTTCAGATATCAAAAAAGTGATTAACTGGTACAATGCGCTGAAACAAAATGCTCCTGAACTTCTTGAAGAGAAGCCTGAAGAAAAAGAAGAAAAAAAGGAGAAGCCTGCCAAGGGGACGAAAAAGGAAAAACCTGAATAATGCTTTCAAACGACGTTCTTCAAACCGTCAGTTTAATAAAAAAAGACCTTTCGCTGGAGAAGGATGCCTTACCGGGACCTATAGCCTCTGTTGATGATTTAAAGAAGCTATTAGTCCCGGTAATTAATTATCTGCTCGATCGTGATATGACCCGATTGCTAAATGCATTGTATCGCATAGATATCAGTGAAAGCAAAGTCAAGCAAGTATTAACTGTCGAGCACCCTGATAATATTGCCTCAAAGCTGGCTGACCTCATAGTCCAGCGGGAGTTGCAAAAGGTAGTTACACGAAGAAAATACAGCAGTTAGCCTCTGTAAAATTCTTCAACCTTATTGACCATATTTTTTGAACCTATGAACAGCGGTGCCCTTTGATGCAGCTCCTCAGGCTGTAGATCAAGGATGCGTTGTTCACCCGTAGATGCTGCACCTCCTGCCTGCTCAACGATAAATGCCAGCGCATTGCATTCATACAGCAATCTTAGTTTTCCATTGGGAGAAGCCGCCGTTGGAGGATACATATAAATGCCTCCTTTAAGAAGGTTTCTATGAAAATCGGCTACCAGAGAGCCAATATACCTTCCTGAATAAGTATTTTCCCTGCAAAAGTTTATATAATTCTTTACAGGCACTGAAAAGCTATTATACGACCCTTCATTGATCGAATATATCTTACCATCTTCCGGGATGTTCATGTTAGGGTGTGAGAGAAAATATTCTCCCAGAGAGGGCTCATAAGTAAAGCCATTAACTCCATGCCCGGTAGTATATACCAGCATGGTTGAAGATCCATACAGCAGATACCCGGCAGCAGCCTGCTCTTTGCCCTTCTGCATAACATCTTCTTTGGTAATTGGTGTACCCACAGGAGTAACCCGGCGGTAAATCGAAAATATGGTGCCTATGGACACATTTACATCTATATTGGACGACCCGTCAAGCGGATCGATGGCAATTACATATTTTCCGTCATTGCTGAGATCGGTTATTTCTTCGTCTTCCTCAGAAATAATTGCACATGCCTCTCCGCCCTTGGTAAGTGCCCTGATAAACCGAATATTGGCCAATACGTCAAGCTTTTGCTGGTCTTCACCTTGTACATTCTGCGCCCCGATAGGCCCTACTATATTGATCAGGCCGGCTTTATTGATCTCCCTGTTTACTACTTTTCCGGCAAGAGCGATGTCACGCAGCAACTGCGACAGTTCACCGGTAGCATATTGAAACTCATCTTGTTTTTTCTTTATGTATCTATCCAGGGTGGTGCCTATGGGTAAGGCTATGCGAGAATCCTCCATAAATTGGTAAAGGCTTTAATATGTGAAATTTTAACTGCTATTTTGAGGGCAAATTTAGCATAAAATTATTATTCAATCGATTGCGATATGAAAGTATTTAAGTTCGGGGGAGCATCCGTTAAAAATGCAGATGCCATCAGAAATATGTGTAACATAATCAGTAACCATTCTGGTGAAAAACTAGTGGTGGTAATTTCTGCAATGGGCAAAACTACCAATGCACTGGAAGCTGTAATAGCCGCCAAACTCAATAATCGCGATACGGAAGAAGAGATTGGAACGATATACAACTACCATCACACAATATGTTCTGAACTTTTTGACGAGAATGACTCTATCTTCACGACCGTCTCTGAAATTTTTGATGACCTCCGCCACGAGCTTGTTCAGAACTACGAGTATAACCAGCTTTATGATCAGATTGTTTCTAAGGGAGAGCTAATCTCTACAAGGATCATAGCGGCATACCTTAACAAAAAGAATTGCAATGCTGAGTGGCTGGATGCACGGGAATACATAAGAACAGACAATAATTTCAGAGAGGGTCGGATCGACTGGAGGCTGACAGAGGAGTTGATAAGACATGACATAGCGCAAAAGGCCGAAGACAATATACTCATAACCCAAGGCTTCATCGGCAGGTCGGAAAATAACTTCACCACTACACTGGGGCGCGAAGGCTCGGATTTTACCGCTGCTATTTTTGCCTCCTGCCTCACTGCTGAGTCCGTAACCGTCTGGAAGGATGTACCTGGCATCCTGAATGCAGATCCAAAAGTGATCCCTGATGCCATTCTGTTTGATGAACTTCCTTACAAAGAAGCCGCTGAGATGACGTACTATGGCGCATCAGTCATTCATCCAAAAACGATCAAACCATTAGCAAACAAAGGTATTCCACTTTATGTTAGGAGCTTTGACCACCCGGACGAACCCGGCACTATCATACATGATTGCAAGCTAAAAGTGCTGCCTCCGACTATAATCATCAAAAATGACCAGTGCCTGGTATCCTTTAAGGTGATTGATTATACTTTTATTAATGAAGAAAACCTGAGCCTGATATTCAAAAGTCTTTCGGAGATTGACATGAAGATAAACATCATGCAAAACTCGGCCATTTCATTCTCTATTGTGGTGGACTATGAGTTTAACAAATTAGAAAGGCTATTGGAATCGTTAAAGTCACACTTTGATATCAGGTACAACACTGGGCTAAAACTGATAACTGTCAAAAATTACGCTCAGGAAATATTGAATAAATACAGGAACGACCAACGAATATTGCTCGAACAGATATCAAGAAATAACTACAGGGCCTTGATAGCCCCTTAGCTTATTGACACTTTCAGACCATGCTTTTGAATTACCTGATTTAAAAACTCATTTACACTGCGTTGCAAAATCAGGTAAACATGCTGAAAGCCCTCTTCCCCTCCGAAATAGGGATCAGGCACATCGGCCCCTTTATCTATCGAATCAAAATCTCTGATAAGCGTAAATTTATCAGAAAATTCATTGGTCTGATCAAGCCGTCGGACGCATTCCATATTTGCCTTATCCATGGCCACGATATAATCAAAGGCCCTGAAATCTTTTTTAGAAAATTGCCGGGCTTCATGATTTAGTTTTAATCCATTCTTTAAAGCATTCTGCAATGTACGCTCATCAGGTTGCTCCCCAATGTGGTACTGACTGGTGCCGCACGAATCTACTTTTATCTGTTCGCTAAGGCCCAGCTCATCAATTTTCTTTTCCATTAAACCCTGGGCAAGTGGTGACCTGCAAATGTTGCCGAGGCATACGAAAAGTACTTTTATCATGACATTTAATTATTTGTTGCTCAACTATTGACTGTTAATACCTAACAGCTACTACATCAATAATAACTGTAATACAATGATTTGATAATAATAATTTCAACAAAAGAAACAAAAGAATGGTTACTTCCAAAAAGCCTCTGGTATATAACAGTAACATAGCACTTTTTACTCACCTGTTTAGTATGGTTAGTTGGAGCCGCCTTTTGAAAAAAGGCGGCTTTTCATTTTATTGCGGCTTTGAACTAAAGCCTAACAAATAAAATGGAATTCATAAAAGTAACCCCTGAATATAAACCTTACATTGCCCTTATCGAACTCAACAGGCCGAAGGAGCTTAATGCCCTTAACCTGCAATTGATGGGAGAACTAAGAGATACACTGAAAGCCCTGGACGACAACGACAAGGTGAGGGCTATCATCATCACCGGAAATGAAAAAGCCTTTGCTGCAGGAGCCGATATCAAGCAAATGGCGGGAAAATCTGCGGTAGACATGCTAAAAATAGACCAGTTCAGCACGTGGGACCAGATCAGAAAAACTAAAAAGCCTCTGATAGCAGCAGTATCCGGCTTTGCCCTGGGCGGAGGCTGCGAACTGGCCATGACATGCGACATGATCATAGCCTCTGAAACTGCCAAGTTCGGACAACCTGAAATCAAAATTGGTGTAATGCCTGGAGCCGGTGGCACACAGCGATTAACAAAGGCCATCGGAAAAGCAAAAGCAATGGAACTGGTACTGACGGGCAGGTTCATTTCAGGAGAAGAAGCCATGCAATATGGCCTGGTAAACAAAGTAGTGCCGGTTGAGATGTATATGTATGAAGCCACAAAACTGGCAGAGGAAATTGCGCAGATGTCCCCTATAGCTGCTCAGCTTGCCAAAGAATCTGTAAACAGGTCATTCGAAACACACCTCGATGAAGGGCTGACTTTTGAACGTAAGAACTTTTACCTGACTTTTGCTTCCGAGGACCAGACTGAGGGAATGCAGGCATTTATAGAGAAGAGAAAACCTGAATACAAAGGAAAATAAAGGGATCATCGGAATTTCGGGTGAGACACCAACTTTTGCCCTTGTGTTTGACAGCCTGTTGTGAGTAGCAATAGGCAAAAGCAGTTGGCAAACTGGAGTGAAATAGCAATAGGTGCAGTTTTTATCTTATTTCAAAGGTAAGCTTTGCGTTGAGGGTTCTTGCATTTCCGATTCACTCACTGCTCAGGTTTTATCCTTGCCCCAATAAAAGAAGGAAAACAAAAAGAGCTGCCTCATTTTGAAGCAGCTCTTTTTGTGATTTATATTTCTGTCTGCTTACCTTACACTAAAGCCAAACCCTACAGTTAGGACATCGTATTTCTGAACAGTATAATCGGCATGTAGCGTAAAGATAGCCAGCTTCAAACGCATACCTGCTGTCATGCGCGGGCCTCCGGTTTTAAATGAAAGATCAATAGGATCCTTATATACTTCATCCACAACACCAAAATCATCAGTAACCACATAATCCCCTTTTAGTTTCAGTTCTGACCTTACACGGTTAAAGCCTAAGCCACCATACAGGGTAAGCACTGAAAACTTTTTAGAGATGATACCCTGAACAGTAAGTGTATTAACGTCAAACACTCCCAAACCGTTAGTGGTACTAACACCTCCGCTACCTGCGTTTACTTCTTCATCAAATGCCACCTCGGTGCTAACACTGGTGTAGCCTACAAAGGCCGACAGATCAAAGGGCAGGTTTTTTATCCCTGGGATATGCTGTTTAACATCATGCATGATACCAAACCCTATGAGTTTGAATGTACCATTATCATCTATATCTATCTCCGGGGTCCACCTGATTTTAATATCCGTATTTTTGATTATACCTACACCTAACTGCGCCATAGGTACCGGAACGGCCTGCATTCCAATCTCTTCTTTCAAATCCAGCCCCTCAGGAGCATCAAATGAGGCGCTCTCATTAGTATTAGGATCAGTAACCGTATAAGTAGGAATCTGTTGTACATCTTTTGTACCGAAGATTGTAGGTGCCTGATTCTTATCATAAGTAATGTTAGAAGAAAGATTCAGAGCGTTAAGATCATAAAACAAGTCTTTATCAGGCACATATGCAGCATTAACCGTTACTGTGAGATCGAACCCTGCTGATTTATGGGCTTTGGCCGTATTGTACCAGCCACTTCCCAGGCTAGTACCAAACCCTTTCATAAATGGGTCTACATAACCTTCAATTAAAAGGTTGGCATCGCTTATACCAGCTTCAAGCAATTTATCCAGGTCATCCTGTGCTTTCACCTGATTAAAACCAAAAAA
>NZ_SMLW01000092.1 GCF_009711405.1 Fulvivirga kasyanovii
CCGATTATACCATCAACTGGTATGATGGCACTGTTGTAAAGTTTGATGGACTCGGAAACAGGACACCAGATGCCACGGGAGCCATCTACAGTGGTATTCCTGGTGGGGCCAATTATACTGTTGAAGTAATCAATAATATCACCGGCTGTATCAATACTGAATCTTACACACTGGCAGATATAAGTGCCTTCCCTACTTTTAGCCTTGAATCTGATCCTAATGCAGTTTGTGATGCTACTTTGGGAAGCAGTGCTTTTACCGGAGAGATTCGCGTAGTTTCGCTTACTGATGCCAATGCCGAAGCCGGTCATACCTACACTTACACCTTTACCAATACAGGAACAGGTGCAGTGGTCAGCCAGGCAACGGCTACCCTGAGCAATCTCGAAGATGGCACATACGAAGTCACAGTAGAAAATGACCAGTTGGGCTGTCTATCTGATCCCGTACAGGTAACGGTAGGGTTTACACCTTCTTTGCCGGTAATTGTTGAGGCCTTTACGCCGAGCACCAATTGTACCACAGCCGATAACGGTGCTATAGAGATCACCACGGTTGATGGTGTGGCCCCCAATGCCGATTATACCATCAACTGGTAT
>NZ_SMLW01000184.1 GCF_009711405.1 Fulvivirga kasyanovii
TCTGAATCGCTTTAATTGAATCTCCGCCGACCTCGAAAAAGTTATCTCTTGTACCGAGTTGTCTGTCAGATGATAATAGTGTCCTATACCAAATTTCAGTCATTACTAATTCAAGTTCACTTTTAGGGGCAAAGTAATTCTTACTTTCGTTTGCAACAGGCACTGGCAAATCCTTTTTACTGATTTTACCATTAGGGGTTAGTGGAAATTCATTAAGAAAAACATAAGAGAAGGGAATCATATATTCTGGCAGACTTGCCCTCAACTGTTGAATAATATGGGACTCTTTAATTACCTCGGATGCGGTATAATACCCACATAAGTAGTCGGTACCATCTTTCTTTTTTGGCACAGTAACCACCGCACCTTTTATGCCTTCAATTTTGGATAATGCATTCTCTATCTCTCCTAATTCGATTCTAAAACCTCTTAATTTCACTTGATCATCAATCCGTCCGATATACTCAACGTTGCCATCTGGACGCCATTTTGCCAGATCGCCTGTTTTGTATAACAGAGCTTCCTTTCTAAATGGGTTCTCTACAAACCGCTCTTTATTCTGAGCATCATTGTTCAGATACCCGGCAGAAAGTTGAATACCAGAAATGCATAACTCACCGATGACCCCCACGGGCTGCATATTTAAATTTGAGTCAAGAATATACACTTCTAGATTATCAAGGGGTCGTCCTATTGGTATGGAAGAATAACCGTCTATTAACTCTCTGTTTAACATGGTCATAGTTGCATTGACAGTGGCTTCAGTCGGCCCGTAGGTATTTACCAATTTGATATGATCCAGAGATGGAATATCTAACCATTTTTCAACTGTTGCTTTTTTAAGTGCTTCGCCGGTGACGCCAACTATTCTTAAAGATGATGGCAAGGATAAGTTCTGTTCCACTATCTCGTTCGTCAATACTTGCCAGAAGGCTGTTGGTAAGGTACAAATAGTGACATTAGACTGGCTAATTTCTTCTATAAACTCCTTAATTCCATCCAGCATCCTATCAGAACGTAGGACCAAGCTTGCTCCTGTCGTTAATGCAGGCAATATTTCTTCAAGGGAAGTATCGAAACTAATCGTAGCGAATTGTAGTATGCAATCTTCTTTTGAGACATCATACGCCCGATTCATTGCAAAGGAGAAATTAATTATAGACTTGTGACATATTTGAACCCCCTTCGGGGCCCCGGTAGAACCAGAAGTATATATTAAATATGCCAGTTGATCATAATCTATCAAGATACCGGGGTTATCAACAAAGCTACTATTGAATATATTGTCCACATTTAACTGATCACAGTCATACAACTGGTCTTTAGTATTTCCCGATGTTAAAATCAAACTTAAATGTGAATCGTTAATGATATATTTAATTCTATCGTCAGGGTAATCGTTATCTATAGGTACATAAGCAGCTCCTGCTTTTATTATTCCTAACAAACCAGCTATCATTTGAGGTGAACGTTCTATCATTAACCCCACTACATCTCCTTTTTTGACCTTTTTTGTTCTAATCAGGTGATGAGCAACAGAATTAGCCTTTTTATTTAACTCATCATAAGTCATTCGCAAAGGACCATGAACCAATGCTATTCTATTAGAATATCGTTGTGCATTCTCCTCAAAAATTTCATGTATCAGTTTGTCTTTCGGATAATCTTTATCAGTATCATTA
>NZ_SMLW01000491.1 GCF_009711405.1 Fulvivirga kasyanovii
TTCAAGCCGACTCTCTCTTCCTCTCCAAAAAGTATACAGAGTCTTTCGACATCTATCAGCACTTGCTGGAAAAAGAGCGCCTCACTTCACCGGCCATGCTCCTGAAGATGGGCTTCATTAAGGAAGGTCTTGGCGACTATACCAATGCTCTCTACTACATCAATTTGTATTACCTGCAAACAGCAGACAGGAAAGCCCTGGACAAAATGGAAGAGCTTGCCAAGGCACGAGACCTGCAAGGCTATGGCTATGGTGATTTTGATTTTTTCAAAACCGTTTTTTTTAAATTCTTCGATACCATTGTAATCGTACTTCTTGCCCTGGCCCTGATGCTTGTAGCTGTAATGGTATATCGGAAAAAGAAATATAACAGAAAGCCGGTAGTTGCCGGTGTCTTTGCCATCATTACCCTGGCTTTGCTGTTTTACACCTTAAACTTTGGCAGGGATTATCACAAAGCAATCATTACTCAAAGCAATACCTACATCATGGATGGACCGTCTGCCGGCGCTGAAGTAGTGGCCATAGTGGGCAAGGGACATCGGTTACCTGTAAAAGGACAAAAAGATATCTGGACCCAAACCGAATGGAATGGCCAGACAGTCTTCATCAAAGAAGACAAACTGAAAAAGATCTCCTTTCTGTAGTCGGGGTTAGAAACGAATGGTAAGTGAACCACGATAGCCCCTGTTGGTATATTCTATGTAGTAGAAATACACTCCGGAAGCCACATCCTCACCATACCATTTGAAATAACGGTCTGTGCTGGAATATACCTCCCTTCCCCAGCGGTTGTATACCACTACTTTCTCAAATTGACCGGCACAGTTGTCTATGGGAAGAATATTTTCCTCTATCCCCGTTTGCTCATCGATCCGGTACATACCAAAGTAGGTATTAAGCTCATCGCCATTTGGAGTAAAGACGTTAGGCGGAATAAACTGCTCACTCTTATCATTAATATCCTTAATGTGCACCACCAAAGCATACTCTTTAGCCCGTGGCTGAGTACAATGGTTATCCTGCACGGCAAAAGTCAGCGGCACAAATACCTCAGGCTGCCCCTCCAGCACATGGCACTCGGGAGACCATGTGAAGTCTGAAACCACAGTGCCCAACCCTGTTTTCCTGGCAAAGTTGTATCCCAGCACCTCTGACTGATCATCAATAAGGTATAATGTCAGGGAATCACCTTCAAAATCGCGGCCGGTAACCCGAAGGCTAACATCTTCATCAATAATGATATGTACCGTATCCTGAACAATGGAAGCTTTATTGACGCTTTCCACAGTCAACAACGGATCGGAGTTAGGCGGCGGAGACAATAGAAAATCAACTGTAAGCGTGTCCCTGTTAGTGATCTCACATTTATCGAAATCTTCCATCATAAAATAGATGCGGAATGAATCCTGCTCAGCCAGATTGAACTTTTTGCATTCCAAAGCCCATGCGAAGGTGGAATTCAATTGAGTTGCTGAGGGCTTGCCTTGCCCTTCTACGCGATTATAATTTACGCCGTAATCAGAAAAGGAAAAATTCGCAGGAACTGCCTCTATAAATGTCAAATCCCCATCCAAATCTGTTCCGCGCACATCAAAGGATACAGTCTCATCAAGCAGGGCTGTCACCTTAGCGTATTGATTGCTGCTTCCCAGCTTATTGCTGTACACATCTGGCAGGCTGTTATCCGGTAGCTTAATGTTCAAAAACAGCGTAACCAATACCGGTTCTTCATAGAGGCAATCATCCTGATCCTCAAGATAGATATTTATTTCAAATGATGTCTTCCCATCAAAACTTATCTGCTGACAATCATAGTTCCACTGTAGCCAGGTTTCCCTAACGCCCGGACCATTCGACTTATTAACGATGCTCATGCCATAATCCGCCAATTCAAAATCAACAGGTTCAAGCATAAAATCCATCAAATCATTATTCCCATCCTGCCCCAGTAGTTCAATGATTTTCATTCCACCTGCTTTTTCATTCACAGTCACCAACCGCTGAATTGCCGCAGAGTAGCTACCATCGCTATCCTCCTTATGACTAAGCACTGGAAGGTCATTATCCGGAGGAGTGATTTTTACCGTCAATTTTACAGTGTCCTGCAAAGGCTGCGGACAGGTATCATCCAACCCTATAAAATTCACCTCAAATGGAAGGTCCTTATCAGGAGGGCAGTCTGTAAAACAAACCTGAGCAGTCAATTGGTCTCCTGCCGGAGATGTACTTAAAATCTGAATATCAAAATTCTCCTCGTCATATCCTATCGGATCAAGCTTCAGGTTAACCTTACCACCCGTTTCATCTTCAACAGTGAATTTCACACATTTATCATCATCTGCCAGAAAGTGTAAAACATCCCCTTCATTGTAAGTTGTACCATCTTCAAGCTCAATATTAACATTAGGCTCACTCCCTCCGGGTGGGCATTCAACCACAACCATCTGAAAATCCCTTCTCACCTCTCCTATTTTCTCTCCATCCCTGAACTCTTCACACTTAACGGCAAATACAAAAATCCCTTGCTCGGTAGGTGTAACCCTCAGAAGACCGTCTGCCGATATAGACAGGTCAGGATTACCATGAACAATATTATTGATGTTGTATGTAGACTCCCAGATCACATGAGGGTACGGCGCCGTAGAAGGCGGCTGAGGATGAGGAATTGCTGAAGGTGTATTGAGTGGAGTTGCCAAAGTATAAACCAAGGAGTCACCATCAGCATCAAAACCGTTAAAGTCGGCATAATATCCGCGACCGACACAGGCGTAGTCACTCAAAGGAGGGAATAGTTGGGGTGTATTGTTAATAAATCGCTTTCCGTCTTTGATCAGTGGTGGTATTTCCAGGTAGAACGTAAGGCCTGAACCGATACCACCTGCATCAGGGTTCTCACTCACCACATTGACAATGTTATAGTTTCGGCAACAGCGCTGCCAGACAATATAATAGCCATCGGGATCATTGTAGCTATTGGGATCAAGCGTAATAACCCGGCTAAAAACAAGTTTGGTGGTTTTTACAATGGCATCATTAGCACATGAAGGCACGGTATACTCCACAGGCTCCTCAGAAAACAGTGACAATTGAATATCCTGCATCATCACGGCATTGTCACTTTTGCGGTATATCCAGGCTAGCGGCAGGGGCGTGTACTTGGCACCGGGAGCACCATTGATCTCATCAAAATAAATGATCAGGTTTAATCTGTAATTATTCCCACTGAGGTAGACTAATTCAAACTCTCCCCCTACAATATGAGAAGCAAATGAGCTAACTTTGCAGATTAATATGAGAATGGATACGAGTAAAATTTTTCTCATAACGAACACAAGTAAGTTTGGAACAACAAGTAAAAGAAACCTGATTGATTGGGGCCATTAAAACATGAAGATAAAAAATAAAGTTTTAAAAGACATAGAAATTGAAGGTATTGCGGCGGAAGGCAAGTGTATAACCCACTATGACGGAAAGGTGGTCTTCGTAACCGGTGTAGCCCCCGGAGATGTTGCCGACATCAAAATAATAAGGAAAAAGAAGTCCTTTCTGGAGGCTATTCCTTTGCATATCTCAAAATACTCCGACAAGCGTCAGGAGCCTTTCTGCAGCCACTTTGGCACTTGCGGAGGTTGTAAGTGGCAGCACATCAGCTACGACACCCAATTAGCCTATAAACACCAGCAAGTGATAGACAGTCTGGAAAGGATCGCCAAAGTACCCTTCTCCAATGTAAGTCAGATCCTTCCTTCAGCAGACACCCGGTACTACAGAAACAAACTGGAGTTTACTTTCTCCAACAAAAGGTGGCTTACCAAAGAAGAGATCGATAGCGACGAAAACCTTGACCGGAATGCCCTTGGCTTCCATATCCCTAAAAGATTCGATAAAATTCTGGATATAGACCATTGCTACCTGCAGCCGGACCCTTCAAACGACATCAGACTGGCAGTAAGGGAGCTGGCCCTTGAACACGACATTTCCTTCTTTGACCTGATCACGCAACAGGGCTTTCTCAGAAACCTGATCATCAGGGATACTTCCATTGGTGAGGTTATGGTTATCCTCCAGGTAGCGGGTGACGATAAGGAAACACTTGAGTTGGTACTTAATCACCTTAAAAACAAATTTCCAGAAATCACTTCGCTGAATTATGTAATCAACACCAAGGGCAATGAAACTTTTCATGACCTGGAAGTGGTGAACTGGCATGGTAAGCCCTATATTATGGAAGAGATGCCACTGCCTGATGCTCCCGATCAGGTTGTAAAATTCAGGATCGGCCCCAAATCATTTTTCCAAACGAACGCCAAGCAGGCCAATCTACTTTATAAAAAAGCCTGGGAGCTAGCGGGCTTAACCGGTGAAGAGCTGGTTTACGATCTGTATACCGGCACCGGAACCATCGCCAATTACGTAGCCCATAACGCAAAGAAGGTTATTGGGATTGAATATGTTGAGGCTGCTATTGAAGATGCCAAAGTAAATGCTGAGATCAATAATATCAGCAACACTACTTTTTTTGCCGGTGACATGAAAGACCTCCTCAATAATGAGTTTATCCATACACACGGCAGACCGGATGTGATCATCACTGACCCCCCAAGGGCCGGGATGCATGAAGATGTTTGCAAAGTAATACTCAATGCAGCCCCGGAGCGTGTAGTATACGTTAGTTGTAACCCTGCCACACAAGCCAGGGATATTGCTATTCTGGATCAGAAATATAAAGTAACGGCAGTACAACCAGTTGATATGTTCCCACATACCCACCATGTTGAAAACATCGTGCTGCTGGAGCTTAAAAAATAACAAGATGAAGAAGCTCAGGGCCATAAGAATGAGGTTTTCGCCAGAAGGCATCATATGGTTAACAGCCCTTATAGCCCTGGCATTGCTCCCAACCGAGTCTTCCACACACTTTACACTATGTCCGCTAAGCAACCTTGGCCTTGACTTTTGCCCCGGATGTGGCCTTGGAAGATCCATTTCCCTTGCTTTCCAGGGAGAACTCACCGCTTCATTTGCCACTCACCCTTTAGGATTATTCGCAATAATAATATTATCTTACAGGATAATTACATTATCATTTTATTCAATCAAGTCAAAAATTTAACAACAACTAGAAATGGCAAACGCAATGCACTTAATGCCTGAGCTTCAGGGAGAAGAACTGATATACATACAGGCAGTTGTAGAGAAAATGGATGAAGAGCAGGCAAGGAATTTTATCGGCATCTATCGGGCAAGAAGAAAAAACCCTCAGGAAATACTGATTTTTTCCCTCATCGGTTTACTGGGTATTGCAGGTATACAACGCTTCGTACTCAACCAGGTAGGCATGGGTATTTTATTCTTTTTTACAGCAGGCTTATGCTACATTGGCACCATTATCGACATTATAAACTATCAAAAAATGACTTTTGAATACAATCAAAAGATTGCTGATGAAGTTCGTTTAGGTATGCGAATATAAACTTCAAAATAAGCGGGTTACATATGTACAACTAATATGTTGAAAAAGCCCAACTACATAAAATTGCTGGCAATAGCATTTAGCTTTATCATAATCTATGTGCTGTTGCTGAGCATTTTAATAAAAATAGAGGCCGCACACCCACAGGCCAATATCAAAAGTTTCGACGACGCCCTCTGGTTCTCCATTGTTACCCTTACCACGGTTGGCTATGGAGATTTACATCCCGTAACGGACCAGGGCCGGCTTTTCGGTTCCATCTTCCTTATTTTCAGCCTCGGCTTCTATGGCGTACTTATCGGACAAATCACCAACATTATGAATACCGTTAAAGAAAATAAAAAATTAGGCCTCGATGGCACTAACTTCACCAACCACGTGGTCATGATCGGGTGGTCCGATTTTGGCAAAGCTGTAGTGGATCAGTTGGTGGCTGCCGGCAGAAACATCGCCATAGTGACCAAGGAGAAGGACAATGTTGACATAATTCATGAATACTACTCCACAAAGCAGGTTTTTACTTTATTTTCGGACTACAACAATTTCGACCTCCTCCACAAAGTAAATATCCGCGAAAGCTCCATAGTGTTTGTTAACCTGCATGATGACACTGAAAAGCTCGTGTACGTGCTCAATATGAAAAAGCATTACGAAAACCTAAACTTCGTGGTAACCCTGGATAATGCCAACCTCAAAAGCACATTCCATAGTGCCGGTGTAACCTACACAGTGTCCAAACATGAAATTGCTTCCAAGCTACTGGCAAGCTACATCTTCGAACCTGATGTAGCAGTTTATAGTGAGGAGATCATTGCTTACCCGCAAACCGATGAAGATTATGACATCAAGCAGTTTATGGTATTGGAAAATAATCCGTTTAAAGACCACTTTTATGAAAAGGTGTTTTTTGACTTAAAAAAGGAATTCAATGTGGTACTCCTGGGAATCGTTAAAATAGAAGAGGGCCAAAGGAGGTTATATAAAAACCCCTCAGAAACAATTAAAATCGCACAGGGCGACTACCTGATTATGTTGACAAACAAAAACGCTATCAAAAGACTAAAGGGCTTCTTTGCTGTAGAAGAAGGGTACATTTCAAACTTTTAAATTAAGAGTTTTACTTAGGGTAAATTAGGTATTTACCCTTATAATCTTCCGCTCTTGCATAACCATATTTGTATAAAAACAACCTTGGTTATGAAAACTTCAGTTAAAGCCCTCTTCTACGTCTCATTGTTCACCGGTATCCTGGCTTTTCATAACAAAACCAGGGAATCCAACACCTTTGATTATAAGGGCAATACTTTTCAAATTCCTCATGCCTATCTGGAAACGTATGGCATGCACCCGGACAAGAGATCGTATGACTACGACGTGCATCTCGGCTCCGAAATCAAAGCTGATTTCACCAAAACCTTGGCCCTGAATTATATCTATTTTGATTTACATAGTGATAACCCCGCCACCATAAGTGCCGGAACCTACAAATTCAGAGAAACTGAGGACAAAGAAAGAGATCCTTTCACCTTCACCGGCGCAGAAGTACTCATAAAATATGACCTCAGCAGTAAGAATGGAGAATCGCTATACGCCACGGATGGCACTATAAAAGTGTCTCAATGGAAGGATAAATATGTTATTGAATTTCAGCTAAAGCTGGATAATAATGAGGTAGTGGAAGGAGTTTACAAGGGCAAGCTGATGAATTGGGAAGCCGGGGTTTAGAAAAAAGGTATCAGGCGGGATTGTCTCGAAACATTAACTTTTCGCCTCTGTGCCTGATAGGCAGTCGTTAGTAGCAATCAGGGGTCAAGCTGAATTTCTGAGGAGATCCTAAATTTCATCTCTTTGCTGGCAGGTAGTTGTTAATCGCAATCGGCAAAAGTAGTTGTTAAACTATTTAAGGAGCAAGAGAGGTGGGTTCCTAATTTACTTCTCAGGTTTCTGCGCCTGACTATAAAAAATCAATTCTCATAAAAAGGTAGCCCCGGGGAACCACCCCCGGGACCGTTCAACCTAAACCCAAATACCAACTTCACATACCTAAACTTCAACTTCGTCAAGATTTATAAACTCTATCTGACCGTCTTCACCAAGACTAACGCCTACTATAGCGTCTTTATTGATCTTGCCGGCCAATATTTCTTTTGACAATTCATTCAATATCTCACGCTGCAACACCCGCTTTAACGGCCTTGCCCCAAACTGAGGGTCAAAACCTTTCTTGGCAAGGTGGTCTAACGCATCGGTAGATATTTCAAGTTTGACACCAGACTCTGCAAGCCTTTTCTGTATCTGCTTAAACTGAATATCCACAATCTTGCGAACATCCTGTCTGGACAGCGGCCTGAACATGATGGTTTCATCCACACGATTCAGAAATTCGGGTCTCACCGACTTTTTCAGCAATTCAAAGACCTCATCCTTCGTTTTGTCGATAACTTCTTCCAAGTTATCATCATTCAAGTCTGCAAAATTATCCTGAATTATGGAAGAACCAATATTTGTGGTCATTATTATGATCGTATTTTTAAAATTAGCCACACGACCCTTATTATCAGTCAGTCTTCCATCATCCAAAACCTGTAAAAGGATATTGAACACGTCAGGATGAGCTTTTTCAATCTCATCAAGCAGGATCACGGAGTAAGGTTTTCTTCTTACCGCCTCGGTAAGCTGTCCGCCTTCATCATAGCCCACGTATCCCGGAGGCGCACCCACCAGTCGGCTCACAGAATGCCTTTCCTGGTATTCGGACATATCTATCCTTACCATAGCATTTTCATCGTTAAAGAGATATTCAGCTAAGGCCTTTGATAGCTCCGTCTTACCAACGCCCGTTGTTCCAAGAAATATGAATGAGCCAATCGGCCTTTTAGGGTCCTGCAGTCCTGCCCTACTCCTACGCACCGCATCAGATAGGGCCCGTATGGCTTCTTCCTGTCCGGCTATGCGTTTTCTCAATTCCTGCTCCAAAGATAACAGTTTTTCTCGTTCACTTTGCAACATTTTGGACACCGGAATTCCGGTCCACCTGGCCACAACCTCAGCAATATCCTCGGAATCAACTTCTTCCTTCATCAAACTTTCTTCCTGAATTTCCGATATTTTTTTCTGGTACTCCTCAAGTTGCTTTTCTGCCTCTACTATCTTACCATACCGGATTTCAGCTACACGACCAAAGTCACCGCTTTTTTCAGCCTGCTCAGCCTCAAATTTCAGCCTGTCTATTTCTTCTTTCTGATGCCTAATCCCTTGAATTACAGTCTTTTCATTCTCCCACTTGGCCTTCAGGTCATTGCGCTTTTCAGTCAGGTCGGCGATCTCTTTAGTAAGCTGCCGCTCCTTTTCCTTATCTTTTTCCCTTCTTATGGCTTCGCGTTCGATTTCAAGTTGCATCACACGCCGGTTCAGCTCATCGAGTTCTTCGGGCAATGAGTCCATTTCCAGCCTCAGCTTAGAAGCGGCCTCATCCATCAGGTCTATAGCCTTATCTGGCAAAAACCTGTCGGATATGTACCTTTGAGAAAGCTCTACTGCCGCGATTACAGCATCGTCTTTTATACGCACCCCGTGATGGATCTCATACTTATCCTTGATCCCTCTCAGAATAGAGATGGCATCCTGCGCTGATGGCTCATCTACCGTTACCGCCTGAAACCTTCGTTCCAGCGCTTTATCCTTTTCCACATACTTCTGGTACTCCTTAAGTGTAGTGGCTCCAATGGCATGCAGCTCACCTCTGGCCAGCGCAGGCTTGAGCAGGTTGGCAGCATCCATAGCACCTTCACCGCCACCAGCTCCGATAAGGGTGTGGATCTCATCTATAAAAAGTATGATCTGGCCGTCAGAGTCTGTCACTTCCTTGATCACGGCCTTGAGCCTCTCTTCGAACTCTCCCTTATACTTGGCACCTGCTACCAGCAAACCCATATCCAGGGAGATAAGTATCTTATCTTTCAGGTTCTCGGGCACATCACCATCTACTATCCGCTGTGCCATGCCTTCCACTATCGCAGTTTTACCTACACCTGGCTCCCCAAGTAATATCGGGTTGTTCTTGGTCCGCCTTGAAAGGATCTGCAATACCCTGCGTATTTCATCATCACGGCCAATCACGGGGTCTATCTTACCCTTTTTGGCCTGCTCATTAAGGTTGATCGAATATCGCTCCAGTGAACGGTACTTCGATTCTGCATTTTGATCTGTCACTTTGCTTCCTCCTCGCAATTCTTTAATTCCTGCTATTAAACCCTTCCTGTCAAATCCAACATCCTTAAGCAATGTTGCTGTTTTGTCCCTGCCATCGAGTATACCCAGGATGATATGCTCAACAGCGATATACTCGTCCTTAAACTCTTTCAGCTCCTTTTCCGCTTTTTGCAGTGCCGCCGCTGAGTCGTTGGACAGATAAGGTTGCTGGCCGCTCACTTTTGGATACCCGGTGATGATCTCATCAAGTTTGGTTTCCAAATGTTGCCTGTTAACGTTTGATTTTTTGACCAGAAAAGAAATTACATTCTCATCTGATGCCAAAATGGCCTTCATCAGGTGACCGGGCTCTATAGCCTGCTGCTGGTTACCAGCAACAATTTCCGCCGCCTTCTGAAGCACTTCCTGTGATTTGATTGTATATTTATCGAAATTCATATCCGTAATTTTCTTACTTTAACCTACACTGATCAAATAACCCGCCATTCTCTGAAATAGAGAAAAAGCAGAAATTATGTCAGTTTTTTGATAAAAAAATGCTATTTTGATGTCATAGTGTCTTGTAAACTAAGCTGATGATGAAATCCCTTAAACAAACCTTGTTGATTTGTCTGCTCATAGCAGGTATTAACGAAGCTGCCACTGCTCAATTGAATTTGCCGGAAGATGAGGCCTTAAGCAAAAAAGCACAGAATGAACATGCTATGTTTTCTGATAGCTTCAAGTTTAAAAAAACAACAGAAGCCAGAAAACATCTTGCCTGGCTGCTAAGCAACACGCCGGAAATCCATGAAAGCATCTACATTAATGGCATAAAACTCTATCAGGATTTTGCAGAAGATGAAAGCAACCCTAAAGCCCAGGTCTATCAGGATTCCGTTATGCTGCTATATGATCTTCGCATCAAGTATTTTAACAACGAAAAAGACCTTATTGACAGAAAGGCATCAGCCGCTTACAAGTACTACCGTAACCGGGATGATAAAACTTTGGACCTTTTCAACGTCTTTGAACGTACCTATGAACTGAACCAAAAAGATGTAGGCACTAATAACCTGGCCACCTATATGGACGTGACCCGGAAGTACCACAAAATAAAACCTCTCACCAAAGACGACATCCTTGACCGCTACTATCGTGTAATAGATGCTATTGATTATAAAGAGCAGCAAGGCGGAGATGGCGAAACTTTCGAGAAGGTCAGGGCTGTAGCCACTAAAATATTATTGGAGATCATTGACATCGACTGTAATGTAATCAAAAATGACCTGGTTCCGCGAATGAGGAAAGATCCTAAAATGACTCCAAGGGTCATCTCCCTTTCATTATCGCAAGGCTGTACCAATGAGCCTTATTTTGAGGAGGCAGCCAAAATACTCATGAAAGATAAGCCAGACTATGCGTTACTAAGGTTTTTAGCTATCAAAGCGGCTGAGAAAGGAAATATGGAAGAAGCTATGCAGTATTTTAACCGTGCTATCGAGGCCACTAATGATCCTTCCAAAAAAGCTCAGATACACTATGATATAGCCGTTCAGCATAACAAAGTGAATAACAAGCCCGAAGCCAGAAGATATGCAGAAAAAGCAGTTGAGACGGATGCAAATTTCAAAAAAGCATATAAACTGATCGGTGACTTGTACTACAGCAGTTTCAACGACTGCAAGAAAGAGGAAAGCTGGGTGAGTGACCGTGCGGTATACTGGCTGGCCTATGACATGTACCAGAAAGCCGGTGACCAGGACGCTATGCGCAGTGCCGAGACACAGTTCCCAACAATCAGTGACATATTTACAGAGAACAGAGAAGAGGGACAGACCATCAATGTAAATTGCTGGATCAACCGCTCTACAACCATAAGAAGGCGAAAGGAATGATAAAGGATCAAGCAAAGTTTCCGGGGGAAACTTCAACTCTATGTTTGACAAACAATTGTTAAGCAGTTGGCAAACTAAGGGAAAATGGCAATGGACGCGGTTTACGTGATTTTAAGCGATTAGGCTTGCAAGCTTTGTTTTCTGTTCTATTTACTGCAGCTTTTCAGTTTGATCCGTTAAAAACTGCACGGATAAAACTAAAAGTATATTTTTGTCTGCCCTTGAAGAATATAGATGTGGATATAAGAAAAGAACTGCTAAAGGAACATTCCAAATCAAACGCCAACAGGATTGCCCGTTACATTTCAAATGATCCCACACGCTTTGATGTGCTCATGAAACTGTTCCTGAGCAATGAATACCGTGTCACACAAAGGGCTGCACAGGTTGTAAGCATGTGCGCGGAAAACCATCCTGGACTGATCCGGCCTTACCTAAAGCAAATGATACTGAACCTGAGAAATGATGTGCATGATGCTGTAAAAAGAAACACACTGCGAATACTACAGGATATCGAACTGCAAGAAAACCTTCAGGGAGATATGACAGACATTGGTTTCCAACTGCTTACTTCGGCAAGGGAACCTGTAGCCGTAAAAGTTTTTGCTATGACAGTACTGGCCAATATCTGCAAAAAGGAACCTGACCTGAAAAATGAACTACAGATAATTATCGAAGATCAGATGCCATATGCATCGGCAGGCTTTATCAGCCGTGGAAATAAGATATTAAAAAGGCTCTAACATTACTGAAGAGCCTTTTTAACATTTTAACTTTAATCGAGAGGAATTATTTGACCTGCTTTTCAGACAGCTCGAAGCCCTGCTCTGACAATTCTTTTAATATAGGTGTATAAACGTCTCTTTCAATCGGTATTTTCACGCCTTTAGATTTAATTTTCCCTTCCAGTATCAGCTTTGCCGCTATACCCACGGGCAGTCCTACTGTTTTGGACATAGCTGTATTCTTCATGTCATCACCAACCGCCACAAGCGTACTATGGATCTCCCGGGGCTTACCATCCTCCAGGTACTCAAACTTGTGCCACATCACAATCATATCCTTATCATCAGGCTTGAGTGTCCATTTCTTCTTTAATATATGCTCCAGTATTTGAGCAGGCGTACCGCTATCAAGCCCTACCTTTTCATCGTCAAACACACCAGACCATTTCAATCTATGCATTTCAGGGCCATCAAGCTCCAGATTCATATAGTGAGCCAATTTCAGCTCCACGGTATCGTAAGGGTTGTACGATAAAAAGGAATTAATAAACTGCCTGTGAGTCATTTCCTTAACTCCTTCCATTTCGTACGTATCGTCGGTGGCACCCAATTGCACAAAAATATCCCAGGTGCGGCAAAATCCCGGCTTCCTGAAAGTGCCCCTGTAAATGGTTTTTATTCCTCGAAGACCATAAACGTCCAGATATTTTAAAGAATCACGGTTGGCATATCCTTCAAAGTACCCGTAGCCCGGGATATGGACCTGCTCAGTCCTTCTAAACAATTTATGGTATGGTATGTATTTATAATTTCCTTCCTGGATAAATTTCACAATTCCCTGTCCTGCCAGCACCACGTTTCTCGGGTTCCAGGTAAATTTGTATTCCCACGGATTATCGTCATCCGCACTGGGAGCAAGCAAACCGCCAGTGAAAGATTCGAAGGCTGTAAGCTCATGGCCGGCATCCCTGATATGGTCTATTACCTTCATGGCAGACATGTGATCTATCCCGGGATCAAGTCCACATTCGTTTAATATGATGATATCTTTTTCCGCAGCAGCCTTATCGAGGGCTTTCATTTCATCGGACACATAAGAGGCCGTGATCATATTGATACCCTTATCAACACAAATACCCGCTACTACAGGGTGAAATTTGGCAGGCAACATTGAGATCACTATGTCTGCCTTTGCTATTTCATCCACACGTTGCGCCTCATTCATGATATCAAACTGAAATGCACTGCTGTTTTTGCTTTCAGCACATTTCTCCTGAGCAAGCTCGAGGCTATAATCCCCTACACGAACATGCCACTCATTACTTTGTGCATGGAGCAGTAAATAATCTATAAGTGACGAAGCC
>NZ_SMLW01000223.1 GCF_009711405.1 Fulvivirga kasyanovii
ACAGAAAAATACAGGCCACAATTTCACTTTTCCCCGGAGGAAAAATGGATGAACGACCCCAACGGGATGGTTTATTTTGAAGGTGAATATCACCTGTTCTATCAATATTACCCCGATAGCACCGTGTGGGGACCTATGCATTGGGGCCATGCAGTAAGTACCGATCTGGTGCACTGGGAGCATTTGCCCATTGCCCTTTACCCCGACAGCCTCGGCTATATCTTTTCAGGCAGCGCAGTATACGACAGCCTGAATACCTCCGGCCTTGGCACAAAAGAAAACCCACCACTGATAGCTATCTACACCTACCATGACCCCATTCTGGAGAAACAAGGAAGCGACGTATATCAAACCCAGGGCATTGCCTACAGCACCGACAAAGGCAGGACATGGACAAAATATGAGAGCAATCCGGTCTTAAAAAATCCCGGGATCAAAGATTTCAGAGACCCGAAGGTTAGGTGGCACGAACCCTCCGGCAAGTGGATCATGGCCTTGGCCGTAAAGGACCATATCAGCTTCTACTCTTCACCCAACCTGATCGACTGGATCAAGGAAAGTGACTTCGGTCACGATCTGGGTGCCCATGGAGGTGTATGGGAGTGCCCTGACCTGTTCCCCCTGGACTACAATGGCCATGAAAAGTGGGTACTCCTAGTAAGCATCAATCCCGGAGGGCCTTATGGCGGCTCCGCTACTCAATATTTTATTGGGGACTTTGATGGAAAAACATTTACCACTGACCAAAAGACGACCCTCTGGCTGGACTATGGGGCAGACAACTATGCCGGCGTCACCTGGAGCAACGTACCCAACGGAGAAACCCTGTTTCTCGGATGGATGAGCAATTGGGCTTATGGCATGCTTGTGCCCACAGAAAAATGGCGTAGCGCCATGACAGTACCCAGAAAACTCAGCCTCTATCAGCATGAAGAAAATTACCGCATCAAAAGCGAGCCTGTAGAAGCTTTGAATAGCTTACGAAACGAAGCGATATCAATGCCAGAGGTCAAGTTGACCAATAGCCGGCACACTTTTGAAAAACCCATTGACCTGGCTGAAATAAACCTTGATGTTACACAAGCTACCTCCGGCACCCTTGACTTCATATTTGAAAATGAGGCTGGGGAATATATAAAGCTCTCCATTGTTCCTGAAAAGCATGAGATAATATTCGATCGGTCGAAAGCAGGAAAGACCTCATTTTCGGAGGAATTTAACAGCATTCACCGTTCACCACTACTCTTTGATCCTGCTTCATTCAATATCCGGTTTTACAAGGACGAATCTTCACTGGAAATATTTATCAATAACGGAGAGCAGGTAATTACAGAACTATTTTTCTCTGACGAACCCCTGAACAAGTTGACCATTCAGGCTTCAGGAGAAGCGATACTAAAAAATATTAAAACATACCCGATACAATCCATCTGGTAAAGACCGCCCCCACCCCTATGAAGAAAAGGCCTGAGCTGTATGCTTGGGTCTTTTTGATCAAATTAAAATTCATCCCCTGGCTTTATATCATGATCCTCAATAATCTCCTGTATTTTCTCCATCAATGGGCAAAATCCTATTAATCGCTTTATAAATCTCATGTTCAAGTTAACCATTTGAGAAACGTTGATGAATGAGTCCTTTTTAAGCCTCATTTTTTTACCTGCGTCTGAATCTTTCAACACCCAGATGCCGGGCAATTTATCAGATCTATTTTTGCTGGTTATTTGAATTAAGACACGGTTCTCAACAGTATCCACTTCATATACAACTGCCGGCCTTTCTTTCATAACAATGCTACCGTCTTCATCACGCCAAGGAAAGTATACTGTTACTACGTCACCGGCTTGATATCGCATGTTCAATTTATGCCGTCAACCCTGCTGACGCATTCCAATCTTCAAATTGTTCGAACTTTTTTACAAGGTAATTTACATCCTCATCAGAAAGGGGAGTATCAATATGAGGATATGCAGCATTTTTAATAGTTTCCTCAAAATTTTTCACCTGAAAACATAGTCTATGTAGCTGTTGAGCAACAGGCTTGGTAATAAATGCTCCTTCAAATATATTGGCCGTTTTCTTAGCATGTTTTATATCCTCGAGCATATCTTCAGCATGCAGATGCATTTCCATTAGTGCACGCTCATCGGTAGTATCTATTTCATTATACACTTGATCAAATACATTCTTCATTTTTCTATTAAGGCGGGCAAAATAAAGAATTGCAAAGGGTAAAGTACATAGCAGCAATGGTGCTAACACTACAATACCAAACAGGCCAAAAAACAGCTTGACCCCATTTATTGCTCGTGCAATAAAATCGATCGGTCTTAATCGGTTTTCTAGGTGAATACTGTTTTGCAGTGAAATAGTCGACATAGCTAAATGCTAATTTGTAACAAATTTAACGAAAAAGCACATTGAATGTTATATATTATATAACAAATATAGCTTTGTTATATATGCTATAC
>NZ_SMLW01000607.1:0-1423 GCF_009711405.1 Fulvivirga kasyanovii
CCACTGTAGCTTCAAATGGATAAGTGATGGAAATGATATTGTCAATGCAAAAGAAGTTACTTTTTCATGGAACAGGTGGAACGGGTACAACGAGTATATGTGTGATGGCCGAGACAATTATAGTGCTATGGTTCAGGGGTCTGATGTTACTTATGACCACATTTGGTGGGAAGGTAGTAGAGGACGCACCGCTAAAGTATATGGAAGCTATTTGTCGCATGTCCACATGATCAATAACTATCATTCAGACAATACCTTCTATGCCTCCTCTTCAACAGACCCTAAAAGTTTGTTAAAAATTGAAAACTCTCACTACGATGGTGTGCGTATACCTACGTTAAGAACTAAGGGCGGAGTTATGTATTCCTCCGGAAATTTATATGAGAATATAGAATTTCATTCAGGTGATAATTGGGCACATGTTTCTGAACCCAAAGATGCTGCGGCCAACTTTAATGCCGGTTACCCATATACTTTGGATAATGTAAATGATGTAAAATCAATATGCACATCCAGAACAGGAGCAGGAGCTCAATGGGGAACTATGCCTAAATATGATGATGTTGCCGGGCTACTTTCAGAAGGTCCCTCCGTATCGATTACGGCACCGTCAAATGGTCAAAGCTTCACTGACCCGGCATCTCTTACTGTTAACGCCGCTGCAAGTGGCAAAAATGGTATAGCCAAAGTAGTATTTTACAATGGAAGCCAAAAGTTGGGAGAAGATACAAGCGCCCCCTATTCATGGGTGATTACAGAGCCAGTAAGCTGTACGTACTCCTTAATGGCTGTTGCCTATGATAAAAAAGGAATTGCAACCTATTCTGCTCCAATTACCTTTACAACCGCTGTTGAGTCATCAAACGATGACCCGAATTTAGCTTCTACATACATTTTCACGTATTACAGGGATGGAGGAAACCATAGCTGGGATTATGCCAAAAACTGGGATCAGGACGCTGTACCGGGTTCTACCTCTACCGCTATTATACGTTCAGGTGAAGTGCACGTAAATGGCTCTATAAGTGCTAAAACCTATGCAGAGCCTGGCGGAACTGTTAAAATAGCAGGAGCAAGCACTATAGACAACCTGACCCTGCAAGGAGGAATTTTATCTGTTTATACAGGCGGAGCCGGGTATCCCTTAACATCAGATATAGTCGTGGAGCAGAATTCCCAAATTATGGTAGGGGCTTACGCTTCATCAGTTTTAACACTCGGTGGAACGATATCCGGGACAGGAAACCTTACCAAAACTAAAGACGGAACTTTGTTACTAAGCAAAAACAGCGACTTGAGCAAATACTCCGGAAACTGGACCATAAAGGAAGGTAGTGTAAAAACCGAAATATCCAGAATCGGTGTGGGAAAGGTGTACCTCGAAGGTGGTACGCTGGAGGTAGGTTCCTCATTTCTAGGCATC
>NZ_SMLW01000607.1:1433-16564 GCF_009711405.1 Fulvivirga kasyanovii
AACCTTATAGTAAAATCAGGAGGAGTGGTACTCAATAATAACCTGGCCACCAACTATGCCATTTACAACAACGGTGACACTATTCCGGCAGGGATTTACACCCATGAAGATTATGATTTCATTAGCGGAACGGGTAAACTATATGTTTTGAGACCTAAGTCTGCCACATACATTTTTACATATTACACGGATGGAGGAAACCATGGCTGGGATTATGCTAAAAACTGGGACCAGAAGGCTGTACCGGGCTCTACATCTACCGCCATTATACGCTCAGGTGAAGTGCATGTAAATGGCTCCATAAGTGCTAAAACTTATGCGGAGCCTGGCGGAACTGTTAAAATAACAGGAGCGAGCACTATAGACAACCTGACTCTGCAAGGAGGAATTCTATCTGTATTTACAGGAGGAAAAGGATACTCCTTAACCTCAGATATAGTCGTGGAGCAGAATTCCCAAATTATGGTAGGGGCTTACGCTTCATCAGTTTTAACACTCGGTGGAACGATATCCGGGACAGGAAACCTGACCAAAACTAAAGGCGGAACTTTGTTACTCAGCAAAAACTGCGACTTAAGCAAGTACTCCGGAAACTGGACAATAGCGGAAGGCACTGTAAAAACAGAAGTATCCAGAGTCGGAACAAGAAATGTATATCTCGATGGTGGTACCCTGGAGGTAGGTTCCTCATTTCTAGGCATCAGCCGCCTCATAATTAACTCAGGAGGAGTCGTGCTCAATAATACCCTTGCCACCAATTATACCACTTACAAAGGCAATGTTATCCCGGCAGGAAAGTACACTAAAGATGATTACCCTTTCATTACCGGAGCGGGTACATTAATAGTTAATTACCCACAAGCTCAAGCTACAAGTAGAACCTCAACGGAATCAAGTAAAGATACAGCTATAGGAGATAACTCCGATGTTGTTAATAATGATGCCGTTGCAGTAGATGTATCTGATGCTACCCTGGAAGACTTACCATTGAAAATTTTCCCTAACCCGGTGAAAAGCTCTTTGAAGATTGAAGGCAAATTTACCGGTGACTGGACATTATATGATCTGCAAAACAGAAAGGTCATGTCAGGAAATGAGCATTTGGTGCAAATGGATGGAATGAAGCAAGGTGTATATATCTTGAAAATAGAAGGAAAAGCAATTAGGATAATCAAAGATTAATTGCTATCGATCAAATTTTGAAACAACCTCCACAGAAGCGGAGGTTGTTTCATTTTATTCCTACTCTACCTTTCCGCTATTTCCCTGACAGGTTAAGCTGTTAACACTTTTGCAAAGTCTTTTCAGGAAGAAGTCAGGATCAGTGCACCCTGGCCGTGTGGCAACACAGTGAAGTTCATGAACAGACGAAGAAATTGCCACTTTTCTAAAAACCTATTTTCGTTTATCTGTCAGACTACTTCACCATAGAATGCACAACCTCCCCTACCGGCTGTTCATTTTTATAATCATACCCTAGCAATGTGGCTGCTGTTTTGGCGATCTGGTTTTGATAGTATTGCCCTGATTTTACTACGCCCAAAGCAGGGGTGTCGGGACCTATGACCGCAAACCAGATCTGGTCTGCACCTTCTATGTCCGTACCATGCGACTTCCAGGTCTCTTTGGGCACGGTACCTCTGCCATGGTCGGTGGTGATCAGAAAAGTAGTCTTGTTCTTGTACTGCGGGTGCTGCTGTACATAATCCCAAAGTTCCTTAATAAACTGATCCGTTTGGTGTGCTGACTTTAAGTATGCCTGATAGTTACCATTATGGGCAAAATCATCCGTTTCTCCATAGGCAATATAAACTACCCTGGGTTGATTTTTCTGAATGTATTCTTTTGCAAAGTGATGCGTGAAAGCATCAAGCCGTACACCTCCCCAAGGGCTGGGGATTTCCTTTTGCAGTTGGTTCAAAAACTTCTCCCGCTCAGTTAAATCCTTACCGGTGGCAGATTCAAAGCCTGCATTTACCGGTATCCCGCTCCTTTCTTCATTGATGATGTAAGGAAAAACATCCCACGAGCCAAAGGCTGCTACCTTTCCTTTCAGGACCTTTTGCCCGTTAAAGAACTCCAGCACGGTTTTATTGGGGTTAGGTATTTTCTTATTGCTGTTGATGTTTTTATCATCAGCATAACCACAAAGTATTTCATTGTATCCGGGGTATGAAAACCACATACCGTTGGAGCAATTGACTTTACTTCCCAGGTTACGGTCACCATAAAGTTGACCTTCTCCGGCCAGAGTACCCCAGAAGAAGGGCATGAGTGCCTGTCTTCTTGCTGTAGCTGTATTTCTCCAAAACAGCTTTTTCAGTTCGTCCGGGTTATCAACATACGTTTTATCACCAACCAGGCTGGAATCAGCTCCGGTATAAAGCTCCTGCCAACGCAGTCCATCCAGTGTAATAATGAACAGGTTCTCTGTTTTTCGCTGACCAAAGGCTGTAGCCATGATCATCAGCAAACAAAGGGTAGCTACTAATTTTTTCATACAGTTTTTTTAGAGGTTAGTCTTGAGTATTGAATCATGAGTACCTTCTTACAGGTAAAGGTATAATAGCCTGACAGGCTTTTGTAGCCTGTCAGGTGTTTTTTTAGTCTACGTCCCACCAAACCCTGGTAGTGATGAGGTCGGCTCCCTGCCTTTTAATGGCTGCTTCGTACGCTTCGGCATTGAGTGCCTGGGCATCCGATGGGTACTGGAACCTTACCGGGACCGTATTGATCACTGCTCCCGGGCCAGGAGTAATTTCAGGGTAGCCTGTCCTTCTCCAGTCAAACCAGGCTTCCATGCCGTTAAAGAACAGTGCGATCCATTTTTGAGTACCTATTTTTTGCAGTTTCTCTTCCTGCGTACCCGTGTAAGCCACATCAGCCTGAGCAAAGTAACCGGCCTCCGGCTGTACTACCGCGGCCAGTTCTGTAAAACCACCTGCCTGCAACCGGGATTCATAGTAGTCAAAAGTAGAAGAAATACCTTCCATGTAGTAATCTTCTGCGGCGCCCGTTGAAATAAACCCTCTCTCCCTGGCTTCGGCAAGAATGAATTGCAGCTCTGCATAGCTCATGATCACTGTTTCAGCCGCAATGGGTGAGGACAGCTCGTCACATGCACGGCAGGAAAACATCAGCCCTACCCTTGAGATAAAGTTGGAGCCGCCTTTCTCAGGATCGCCACTGGGTGAATATTGCAGCGCCTCCTCATCAGGCAGGCCATTGGGCACGCCTTCGTAATCATCAGGGGCACCTACCAGGCCAGCTTCCGAAGCCGTGGTGGGCTGGGCATATACATATAGCCTCGGATCATTCAGCGCCTTCAGTTTGGCTTCCATATTTTCACTGAGCCTGTACTCATCAAAAGAGCCTGATCTTGTAGTATATAATGGTTGCTGGTTAGGGGCATCCAGCAAATAGGTCAGTGAGGCCTGGTCCTCATTGCTTTCGAAAACCGGAGTTGCAGGGTCATTGAGGATAGCCTGCATAGCACTTGAAGGATCAACCCGGTCTGACAATCTCATCAATATCCGAAGACGTAGTGAGTTGGCAAACTTCTTCCACTTATTGACGTCCCCTTCGTACAAAATATCACCTTCCAGTGCCTCTCCGCTAGTGCCCAGTAGTTCATTAGCCTTTTGAAGATCAGCCAAAATACCGGTATAAACGTCACTTTGAGGATCAAAAGCAGGCAGACTTACTCCATCTTTGGCCTGCAGGGCCTCCGAATAAGGCACATCGCCATAGGCATCGGTCATCACATGGTACATCCAGGATTTCATCACCAGAGCCACTCCACGATAGTTGTTTTCACCCGACTCTTCGGTGATTTGAAGAATATTGTTAACATCCCTCAGCGCCGTAAAAAAGGTGTTGTAAGGATCACCCTGAGGGCCCCAGTTGTAGCGGTCCTCATTGGTAAACTGTATCTTTCCAGTGTACTGCATAACCACATTGCCATAACCCCAGGCCAATCCTGCAGACTCGTTGACCGGGTTTTTGATGATGGTAGGGAGCAGCAACGAAGGGGGCACGTCTTCAGGGCTGTTAGGGTTTTTGTTGATCTCCTGAAAATCATCATCACAGGCTCCGGCCAGGAATATCAGCAGAAGTGCACCCAATATTTTTATATTTATCTTTTTCATGATCGTCATGTACTCAATTATTAAAGATTAAAACTCAGGTTGAACCCAACGCTTCGGGCGGAAGGGTATGCCATATTTTCAATACCGGGCTGCAAAGTTCCTCCGCTCATGGAGATCACATCCGGGTCAAAGTGAGGGTTCTCTGTCCATAGCAGCAGGTTGCGGCCTACCACTGAAAGGTTTACATTTCTGAATGGCAGGTTTCCGAAGAATTTATCCGGGAAGGTATAACCGATCTTCACTTCACGAAGCTTTACATAGGAAGCATCATATTTGGCTGCCTCCACATTGTTGCGCTCGTAATACCTGTTGTGCCAGTTTCGTGAGGATATTTTCACATCATTGGGCCTGAAAGTACCGTCACCGTTTTCGATCACCCCTTCACTGATGATACCGTTTTCTGCCAGTGAAAGGTCATAGCCATTAGGGCGGCCATACAGGGTTTCTTCAAGCTGGCCTGAGGTACTTCCAATAGTTTTGGTACGCGACACTACAATACCTCCTTCACGAACATCAAAAAGGAAACTCAGGGAAAGCCCTTTGTACGAAAGCATATTCTGCACGCCCAGCATCCAGTCCGGGTTATAGTTACCCTGATATACCAGGTCCGGGTCGCGCAGTGGCGTACCTTCTTCCGAATGTATGATCTGGCCATAGTAAGGGCTGTTCTTATCCTTCACACGGGCAAAACCGACACCATAAATGGCACCCATTTGTTCTCCAACTATGGCCTGCACATAAGCACCATTTCTTTCCGTAAGGGTGTAAGCATCTATGCCATCGGCCAACTCCAGCACCTCACTTCTGTTCCTTGTCCAGTTGAGGTTGATGTCCCAGTTCAGGCCGTTTTTATTTTGTAGTGGTCTGGCATTAAGCATCAGCTCTATACCATAATTCTTAATTTCCCCGGCATTAATGATCTTGGCCGTATAACCGGTGGACTGATCCAGAGTAATAGGCAGGATCTGGTCTTTGGTCCGGTTTTGATAGTAGGTGAAGTCAAGGCCCAGCCTGCCGTTGAAAAACCTCATATCCGTACCAAATTCGTAAGAACTGGTAGTTTCAGGTTTGAGGTCAGGGTTTTTCAGTACCGATGATTCCCCTTTGGCCTGGTATGACCCGAAAGGAGTGCCTGATACATAAACATTGCGCAGTTGATATGGGTCGGTATCATTTCCCACCTCAGCGTAAGCCGCTCTCAACTTTACAAAAGCAACCGGCGCGGGAAGCTGCACCATATCGCTGATCACCGCACTTAACGTTACTGAAGGGTAAAAATAGGAGTTATTCTGCTCCGGCAGTGTGCTTGACCAATCGTTCCTTCCTGTAATATCCAGAAATAACATATTCTTATAGCCGATCTGGGCGTATCCATACAAACTGTTGATCCGTTTTTCCTGGTTGCTCTCATCTATCTGAAGCTGAACGGCCGAGTTGGAGAAATTATAGATTTCCGGAATAAGCAACTGTGGCGCTACAGTCTGCTGGTACTCCTGTTTCTGCCTCATCTGGTTTCCTCCTGCCGATACATTTAAAGCAAAGTTGTCAGAAAGGTTTTTCTGATAGCTGAGCAGGAAATCTGAGTTTCGTTCCATAAAGAAGATGTCATCCTCCCTGTACATACCCAATGGGAAGCGTTGCGTACTGTAAGCGCGTCTTTTATCCCTCAGTTCATTATAAAAATCTGTTCCTGTTCTCAGCATCAGGCTCAGCTCATCAGTAAACTTGTAAGTGACGGACACATTGCCAAAAATCCTGTCCTTAGACTGACCATTGGTATTTTCATACATGGTGAAGTAAGGATTATCATGGTAGTTGTAGTTGTAATTGAACTGCTGCCTTCCTTCCTGGCCAGGCATCCAGTAGTCTCTCAGGCTTCCCGTGTTGATCTGTCTGCCATACCAGATCCATAAGTACATGATGCTTTCTGTACCATAGCTTATCGCCGGCCTGTTGTCGCTTTGCGTATTGATGTAGTTTATGGAGGTATTTACGTTCAGCTTCTCGCTTAGCTTTAAGCCTCCACTCAGAGAAAGTGTATTTCTATCGAGGTTGGTATTGGGCAGCATGCCGTCCTGGTTCAGGTTAGTCCAGCTCAATCTCATATGGCCGTTATCATTGGAAGCGGTAATGGCCACATTGTTGGTCAATGTCACACCTGTTTCAAAGAAGTCGGAGATATTATCCTCATTTTTGGTCCAGGGTGTGGCCGTGATCGTGCTGCCTGCCGGAGCATTGAGGTCACCACCCCTGAAACCGGGAATATTACGTGGCGAATCAAACTGTGGTATGGCCTGTCCATCCATTCTTGGACCCCAGCTTTCATCCACACCATCTGCAATACCGGAACCGGCACCGTCCACGAATTCGAACTGCCCGTTGTTGCCCTGGCCGTATACATCCTGCCAGTCCGGGAGTACCAAAGGCCTCTCGAAGGAAACATTACTGTTTACGCTGATGCCAAGTCCTTTTTTGGCCTTACCTGATTTAGTGGTAATAATAATGGCTCCATTGGCTGCCCTTGAGCCATATAAAGCCGCAGCGGCAGGTCCTTTCAAAATATTGATGGAAGCAATATCATCGGGATTGATCTCTCCTGCGGCATTACCATAATCAACTTCAAGAGTACCTGTACCAGATGCTCCAACTACCTCATTACTAATAGGAATACCATCCACGATAAACAAAGGCTGGTTAGCATTGATGTCAAGCGAAGATTCCCCTCTGATCGTGACCCTGGAAGACCCACCAATCGTGGTTCCGCTGTTGACTACCTGTACTCCGGCTACTTTTCCGGATAAGGAGCTTACCAGGTTGGTTTCGCGGGCTTCTGTTAATTCTTTACCATCAACTTCCTGGGTAGAGTACCCCAACGCTTTGGTTTCCCTCTCCACACCAAGGGCTGTAACTACTACTTCGGAAAGCTCAACTGTGCTGCTGCTCAGGGCAACATCCACCACGGATTTTGCTCCAATATTTACTTCCTGGTTTTCATAGCCCACAAAAGAAAAGACAAGGGTAGCATTGTCATCTGCCTGCAAGGTGTAGTTGCCCTGATAATCGGTAACAGTACCATTGGAGGTACCCTCAACCACTACATTGACACCGGGAATACCACTGCCATCTGCCTGATCGGTCACCTTGCCGGTAACGGTTCGGCTTTGTGCAAAGGCAGCCGTGCACATAAGCCAGACGCAACAAAGTACAAGCAGGCTCCTGAGCGGGAATTTTGCCGGCACGTTTGTTTTAATGGGTAAAAGGTTTTTCATACATTTTGAATATTTGAGGTTAGACATAGAACTTCCAAAGCGAAATTTATCAGCATCTCCCTGGGGATACCGACCTGATTTATGCCACCAAGTTTGCTCTTATTGTTGACTGAAGTTTTAGTCTCAGGTTATCAATTCTTTAAAAATCGAGAGGCTTCTTTAATGCAGTTTTAACCTTGATCCTTTTTAACTATATGTAAATAAGCCAATTCTGCTTTTTGGGGGAATATATGGGTTTAACAAACTGTTAACACGCAGTTCATCAATGACCTAGGCCTACTGACCGCCTTTGTTTCGGCCGGAAAAAGTTGATAAATATGAAACTTAATTTATCACCAAAGCACAAGACAAAATGAAACAGGAATTCATATCATCGATAGGTCGTAAGATCAGGGAAGAGCGGCTCAAGGCCAACCTGACGATCAGGGATATCAGTGAACGGTCCGGGTTGAGCAAAGGGCTGATCTCAAAAATAGAAAACTCAAGGACGATCCCGTCTATGCCGGTATTTTTCTCTATACTTAAGTCCATGTCCGTGGCCCCGGTAAAGTTCTTTGAAGGCATCGATTATACCCAGGATGAAGGATATGCATTGGTAAAACCTGCTCAGCATGAGCCTCTGGTGAAAGAAGACCGGCCGGGTTTCCACTACAGGTTTATTATGAGCCGACAACTTCATGACATGAACATTGAAATAGTACTCCTCGAACTGGAACCGGGTGTTAAAGGGAAAGCAACCTCAACAGATGGCTTTGAATTGAAGTACCTGCTAAAGGGCAAAGTAGCCTACCGGCTAGAGGAGAAAACCATTATCATGGAAGAAGGCGACACCTTATATTTCGATGCCTCAAAACCTCACCGCCCGGAAAACCTGCTGAATACCAATGCCGTGATGCTGGTGTTTTACTTTATGTACCCGAAGTGATTTTTGGTGATCGGTTAGGATGTCCAGTCGGCAATCGGCAAAAGCAGTAGGCAATAGTGTACAAGTAACCGGAAGCTAGTAAACCAGAAACCAGCTACAAGAAACCAGTAAACCAGTAACTAGTACCCAATATAACACTTTACTACTCCTTTTCACCCTTGGTCATACTGAGCTTGCGAAGTATCTAACCTGGTTACTTGCAAAAGCCGAACAGTCAGTGGCAGCCTACTTAGGTAGGTTCTTCCTATCGTCAGAATGACTTGTGGGAGTGGATAGTTCAGTTGGCAATCGGCAAAAGCAGTAGGCAAATAGTCTAACAAGTAACCAGAAGCCAGAGAACCAGTAACCAGAAACTAGAAACCAGCAAAATTCTCCTCAGCTAAACCAAAGGAAAGGGTCATCCCGGCCCCGCCAAGGGCGTTGACGATCAGCACTCCGGGTTCAATTTCATGGACTATTTCGGTCTCACCAAAAAGCTTTGGGTAGATGCCATGCCATCGTTCTGCTATTTCCAGATTATCTATAGAGACAAAGCTCTTTAAATAGTTTAGTATGATCTGATTGATCTTCTCCTGATCAAATGGTTTTGGGTTAAGCCCGTACTCATGCGAATCGCCTATTACCAGTTCTCCTGATCCATTTTGGGCCAGCAAGACATGAATGCCGAATTCTTTAAATTCAGGATATTCATCATCATATCGTTTGCTTACCAGGGGTAGTGAGGGACAATGCTTAAAGGCATCGTAATGTCTCAAGGTAAGACCGGCACATAAAGTGGGGCCAATATTGAGGTGCTTATACGGAAGTGTCCGCATCATTTGAAGCTTACATTTAGTCATCCGGATTTCATTGAAAAACTCAGGGTACAAGTGTTCAAAATCTGCTCCACTGCAGACTATGATCTTTTCAGCCTGCCATATGGAACCATCGGCGGCTATCGCCTGGGAGCCTTCTATCTGGGTGATGGCAGTGCTGTATTCAAAACGGACAGAGGTTTGTTTTTCAAGGTACAGAGCTATTTTACGAATGGCTTCCCGTGGATCAACAGTAAGTTCAGAGGCACTCCAAAGGCCACCCAGCAGTCCTTTTTTATTGACTACCGTGCTTTTCTCTGCCACTTCCTGCTTACTGAGCAGTTGGAAATCATAGACATTATCTCTGTGCATCGTGACAAATTCTTCCAATACAGTCAGTTCGTCCTGATGGTATGCGAGGTGCATGGAACCACTGTGATTAAGCCAAAAGCCGGCCTTCCCGGTCAGTTCCTGCCAGATCTCCCGACTACGCAGGGCACGGTTGAGCATTGTTCCCGGCAACTGCCCAATGGGCCAGATCAGACCAAAATTTCTTACTGAGGCTCCCACTGCACTTTCGTTGCGCTCAAAAACCACTACTTTCAGGTTCCTTTGAGCCGCGGCATAGGCATGGGCAAGACCTACTATGCCTCCTCCTATAATGATTATATCAGCAATCCGGTTATTCATAATTCTTCACTTTGTGTTTAAGTCGTTGAATATCAACAGAACGTATAAGATTAGCTGGGTTAGCATTTTATTTTTTTGTTAAAAAGAGTCTTCATTGAATAATACATAGTTGATGGTTATGAAATGATGAGTTAACAACCGTATGGTATATTGGCTTTTATGATTTGGACCAACTACCACGGACACTGCAAATATTGTGATGGTAACTTCGCACCTGAGGAATATGCAAAAAGGGCTATTGACAAAGATTTTTTGGCCTATGGGTTTTCTTCTCATTCCCCGCTCCCGTTCGATAATGCATGGAGCATGAAAGAGGACAGCATTCAAAATTATTTACAGGAAATAGAACTGCTCAAGGGCAGATACCACACCAAAATAGAGATCTATACCGGGTTGGAAGCTGACTATATCGAAGGGCTGTCATCCCCCAGCAAACTGAAAAGCAAGTATAACCTTGATTATGTGATCGGGTCAGTCCACTATGCAGGCGTATACCCTGACGGTACCCGCTGGGAAATAGATGGCGATACCCGGGGCTTTCAGACAGGGCTCAGGACCATCTATGGCAATAACATTAAAAAGTGTATCAGTACCTATTACAGGCTGATCCGCGACATGATAGAAATGCATACACCCGATATTGTTGGCCACCTGGACAAGATCAAGATCCACAATATTGACAATGTCTACTTCTCTGAGTTTGACAGGTGGTATCAGAACGAGGTGATCAGCACCTTAAAAAGTATTAAAGCCAATGGGTGCATCCTGGAAGTAAACACGCGGGGCATCTATACCCGTAAAAACTGGCAGACCTACCCCAGCCGGTGGATACTGGAAAAGGCCTATGAACTCAAAATACCGGTCACCCTTACTTCGGATGCCCACCACCCTGAAGAAATAAACATGGCATTTGAAAGAAGTGCGGCCATGCTGAACGATGTTGGCTACAGGAGAATGACCATCCTATGGCAGGGAAAGTGGCAAAATGTACCCTTTGATCAAAAAGGCTTAAAAATCGATGTTAGCAACAAGGATACAAAACTGGCTTCGTAGGCAGAACAGTGCCATTTTTTCACTCTATGCAATTGTAGCTGCATTTTGTACCTACTCCTGCATGTATGCCTTTCGAAAGCCTTTTGCAGTGGCCACATTTTCGGGTCTGCAATTTGCCGGGGTGGACTATAAAGTCTGGCTGATAACTGCTCAGGTTTTGGGCTACACCCTTTCTAAATTCGTGGGCATTAAAATAGTCTCCGAAATGAAAAACGGCAGCCGGGCGGTCAGTATCCTGGTATTGATTGGTTTTGCTGCACTCTCTTTGCTGGGATTTGCACTGGTGCCTGCTCCTTATAATATAGCATGCCTGTTCTTAAACGGCCTGCCATTGGGTATGATCTGGGGGCTGGTGTTTAGCTACCTCGAAGGCAGAAAAATGACTGAGGCACTGGGCGCCGGGCTTTCGGTTAGCTTCATATTTTCTTCGGGCATGGTAAAAGCCGTAGGAAAATACCTGATCGTCAACTGGGGTATATCTGAGTACTGGATGCCTCTGGTGGCAGGTATGGTATTTTTCATGCCTTTACTACTTTTTGTATGGCTGCTGGACAGGCTGCCTCCACCAACACCTGAGGACAACCGTCTACGAACCAAACGTGAGCCTATGAACAGCAGCCAGCGCCGGAAGTTTTTCAAAACCTTTGCCCCTGGCCTGATATTCCTGATCATCACGTACATGGCACTTACAGCATATCGTGATTTCCGAGACAATTTCGCTGCGGAGATCTGGAAAAGTCTCGGTTATGGCAGCTCTTCAAAGGTTTTTATCATGACAGAAATCCCTATAGCCATAGCCGTACTGGTGATTATGGGCAGCCTGATGGTGATCAGGAGTAACAGCCGGGCACTTTGGGTCAACCATATCCTGATCCTGGCCGGTATATTGATCGTGGGCTTAAGTACTCTCTTGTTTGAGCAACATCTGATCTCTGCCCCGGTATGGATGACGCTTGTGGGTTTGGGGCTTTACATGGGATATGTGCCTTTCAACAGCATCCTTTTTGACCGGATGATCGCTACCTTTCACTATGTAAGCAATGTCGGATTTCTCATCTACCTGGCAGATTCTTTTGGGTACCTTGCCAGTGTCGGCATCCTGTTTTACAAGGAGTTTGGGCACCCTGACATGAAGTGGCTGGACTTTTTCATTTCAATGGGATACATCCTGACCGTGAGCGGATCAGTCACCATGGTGGCCTCATGGATTTACTTCCATAAAAAAGAGTCGATGGCTAATTACAGGTCGCTAAACCATCACCTGGCTGGTGCCTGACATAGTCGTTGTAATATTGAATAATTCGAAGCGCCGAAGAGGCTTCGTTCGGGTTTAGTCCATGCTTGGCAATATGCATATCAAGGCCGGCAACTTTAATCTCTAAATGGGGCTTTACCTGTTTTTTGAAATTTTGCAGGGGCACCAGCTCCTGGTTATAAAAGGTGTAATAGCTGTAATTATGGGCTTCTTCTGACAGGCTGATGGTGCTGTTTTCCTCATACGTGTCCCTTTCAAATAAGTAAGGGCTGTCTATGGTTTTTTTTAACCTGAGTACCTGTATGGCTCCATCCTCCACAATTTCATAAAACTGCCTTACAGGAAACCTGCCTTTCTCTGAGCTTAACACAATGTACTTTCGGTTAATATTATATTCCCGGTCGTAAAACCTGAAAGCGTTTATCTTATGGGCCGGCAGTACGTCTACACCCTTTCCAGCTTTAAGTAGCAGCAAATTATAGTTTAGGTCAATGGTAAATTCTCCCGTTATCACTTCATTCTCATAGGTCACAATGGCCCCCTCAAGCCATTTTTCAACCGGCTCTTTGGGATTGAGAAAACCTATAAGTATTAATGCAATCAGTTTCATTGACTCCTTTTGACAAACAGACGTAACAATAAGTTAACATTTGTTTAACAAAATGTCAATGAACAAGTTTGACAGGAGCTAAAGAAGTCTGATTATATAGCAATACCTATTATGCTACTTCACGGAAAACAAGTATTTTTTGAATGCGCTACTTATCCCACCCATTGATAAGCAGCTCTATCGAAGCCGATGATCGGGAGCAGTTCTTCAAGGTTTTCGATTAAATGTGTATGCGGCTCGACCACCAGCTCATCTCCTGTACAGGCACCGGAGGTCACTCCTACCACATATCTGCAGCCGGCACTACTCCCTTGCTGCAGGTCAGAGACGGTATCTCCCACCTTCACCACTGCCTTTACATCCTCAATGCCTGTTTGCTCCATAGCTTTGAAAATCATATCCGGGTGGGGCCTTCCATGTTTTACCTCATCGCTGGTAACTGTACAATCTACCAGGCCTGTCCAGTCCAGTCGCTCCAGAATAGCATCGGCTGTTTTCCGGTCAAAGCCGGTATCCAGCGCTATTTTAATGTTGTTATCCCTGAGTTTACCAAACACGCGGCTTGCTCCTTGCTTTTCCTTTACGGAAGGATCTTCTCTGTAAAAGCTTACCATAGATTGCACAAAGTCCTGATGGATCTGGTCGATGAGTTGCTCTGTGATTTCACCGCTGTATTTTTGATCCAGCAGGTACCTGATCGCTATGGGCTTAGGGATGCCCATGACTTCGTTGGCTTCCTCAAGGGAAATATCGACATTTTGCCTGGCCAGTGCCGCTTTTAAAACCTGATGGACATTGCGGTTGTCATGCACTGTGGTGCCGGCCATATCAAAGACTACTAATTTTATTTCAGACATGTTTTTCTTTTTGCCCCAAAATAGGCCCTGACGGTCTAAAACAGATTACCTCTTGGTGAAGGTTTTGTAAAGTTTAACTGCGGAGAAAGTAATCCCATTGAATTTCTGTGAATCATTCGAAGTCCTCTCCATAACTCGCTATCCGCCACACCCCTTCTAACAGGATTAAATTTATTAGAGACGATTTACAGGATTCAATTGCAGCATTACTAATGCGGCCAAACTGAAGAGATTCCGCCCCTTCAGGGCTTGTATCTTAATTCAATTAATTTACAAAAGGCTACACCTTTTGCTGGCAGATTATGCCCTTTCAGAGCTGGGATTGGGGTTCTGCTTGTATGGTATCTACCGCCTGAGGTATCTATCCCCTGAGCTGTCAACCTGACAGGTCATTTGCTGCCTACGCTCCATGTGATACATTTTGAATCAGGATATCAAGCAATCCTATTTCTTAAGAATTTGATAAACTATGCTTTACCGTAGAAATAAGCAGGCTTCATAATTTCGGGGGATGATCAAAGAGCAGGAAATCGTTCAGGAAATATTCAGTTTATACGACTCCAAAGGACATGATGAGTATTATGGAGAGGCTGTTTCGCAGTTGGACCATATGTTACAGGCTGCCACGCTGGCGCATAATCAGGGTTATGATGAAGAGGTGGTCCTGGCAGCATTTTTTCATGATGTTGGGCACCTTTTGGATGTACCAGAAAGCTCCCGGATGAGCCATTATGGAGTTATCAATCATGAGCATCTCGGGGCGGAGTATTTAAAAGCTGCCGGATTCTCCAAAAAAATAACAGCCCTGGTCCGTAGCCATGTGGAAGCCAAAAGGTACCTTACGGCTGTAAATCCTAAATATCTGATGGCTCTTTCAGTGGCCAGCAAGAAGACGCTGAACTATCAGGGTGGGCAGATGTCGCAAAAGGAAGTTGATGAATTTGAAAAGAACCCGCTAAAGGACATCATACTGCAAATGCGCAAATGGGATGAGCAGGCCAAGGTGACCAATGCCCGCACTTTGACACTTGATGTGCTTAAGGAAATGGCGCTTAATCATTTGAGAAAGCAACACTGAAACTTGCCCAAATGAGGCTAGTCCTTGATACATATATAAGAACAGAAGGATTAAATTGCTGCCATGAATAACGCAGAGTCCTCTCCGAAGCTCCGAGAGACTCTGCTCGGAACGTATGTGGATTAACCTTAGTTTCTTAGGGGCAACTCGGAAGCAATCTTGTTCAGCCTGAACCATACAAGCACAACTCCAGGCCTGAAAGGACTTAATCTATCAGCAAAAGGTGCAGCCTTTTGTAATAAAGCATGCATCTGATCAAGGCCTGAAAGGCTGGGACTATCCCTCAGAGTAGCTTACGCGTGGCTCCTCAGGCAGACCATATTTCAGCAAGATGTTTACCAAACTTTCGGAAGTTTAGATCAATGTGGGTTAAACCTCAGCCCACCCCATGATCTGTCCCCTGACAGATCATCTACTGCCTATTCACTACTACCGAAGGTAATTTGATTTCT
>NZ_SMLW01000607.1:16858-26186 GCF_009711405.1 Fulvivirga kasyanovii
TAGAATTAAAAGTGAAATAGCGACTTATAAATTTTATTGGCTTCTTTTCCTTTTTATGAAACGAGATATCACTAAAACCAAGCCTACAAATAATGCTATGTAAAATACTAATAGAAAAACTGTCCGAACTCAAATTTTACAAGATCCATAATTTACTAATTTTCCGGAGTGGTCACTGGATTTTCAGCCATGGGCTTTTATTTCTTGTTGCACGAATACTTGTCGTGTAGCCCTATCCCTTCCAGGATTTGCGGGATATATTTTTCGATTCTGGCTTCCCGGGTTTTGGATTGTTTCGGTGCAGAAAAATAAATAATGTAAGCCCTTTGCCGTCCGGGGGTCAAAGATTCAAAAGCGGTTTTTAGCGCCGGGTTTTCATCCAGCTTCCTTTGCAGTTCATCAGGCATTGGCTCCGGTTCTTTTTTGAAGCTTACTTTCAGGCCTGCCTTTTCCACTTCTATGGCTTCGTAAATGTAGGCTTTTAAAACAGGCTCCAGTTCCATGATTTCCTGAACATTGGTAAAACGGATCAACCGGTCAGACTGTGTGTTTTCTCCGGGTTTCACCAGTATCTTGTGGGCGTCGTTGAGCAAAGCGCCTTTGAAGAAGCTCAGCGAGCAGTACTCCTTAAATGCTGCCACTATCGATACATTGCTATTTTGAAACGTATAACAGGGCACTCCCCACTTCAGCTCTTCCGTTAAGCCACATTCGAGCACTATTGTCCTCAACAGCTTCAATTCCTTCTGCCAGTTGTGGACTTTACAATTTGGGGTACCTCCCAGAGGACAACGCCCGCATCCTTCAGCAAGGTATACATCTATCTTCGGGTTCTTTACTTCCATTTTGGCATATTATATTCTCAGACTTTACTTACTGTTTTACTGGTCATTTAGGCCTTTGCCTTCAAAAATATGAGGCATGCATTTTTCTATTCTCGACACTCTGGTTTTGGACTGTTTCGGTTGTGAAAAATGAAGCAGGTATCCCCTTTGTCTTCCCGGCGTCAATGCCTCAAAAGCATCTTTCAGGCCTGCTTTTTCATCAAGCGCTTTCCGAAACTCTTCCGGCATATTAAACTCTGATGTTTTTTTCATTTCTACCTTCAGGCCTGCCTTTTCCACTTCTATGGCTTCATAAATATAAGCTTTCAAAGTAGCTTCCATTTCAGTGATTTCCTTCACATTGGTAAAGCGGATCTGACGTGCCGATTGCACATTTTCCGTTTGCTGTATGAGAATGCCTTCTTCATCTTTCAGCAGCACTCCTTTGTGAAACAGCAGTGCACAGTATTCGTTAAAGCCGTGTATTAAAACGACGTTTGCATTTTTATATGTGTAGCAGGGTACTCCCCACTTCAGTTCTTCGGTCAACCCACAGTCAAGGACTATCGCCCTCAACTTCTTATACTCCTTCTGCCATTCAGTATCTTTGTTAAAAAACCAATCAACTTTAGAATTCATATCTTTAGTATTTAGATGTTAGTATTGAGTATTACGTAATGAGATCGGGATGCCCTGCTCGTCCGGCTGACTCTTAAGTTGGCTAAAGTTTACCCTCTTTTCAAGAGTATGTACTTTTTTGCATGTTATCAGCACATCACGGTTATTTATAAACAATCCCAGGCCAATAATTACTGACTGACGATGGCAACTTTCCTGCCGGGGGGCCGGAAGTACCAGGATACTATAGTCAGGGTCAGCAATAAAAGTGATGGAAATATTTCATTCGTTGTGTTCATGGCAATATGTGAAAAGGCCGCGCCTGTCATGGAAAAGAAGAAGCCTGCGTAAGCCCATTCTTTTATCAGGGGAAATTTAGGTATGAGTATAGCCACAACCCCTAATATTTTCCACGCGCCCAATATGGTGAGAAAATAGCCGGGATAGCCTAGTTTGATGATAAACTCCATTTCTTCCTCAGACTGCAGCAACTGAACTATGCCAGTTGAAAGCATACCTAACGACAGCCAAACCGTGGCTATCCAATAGATTATTTTATCTCTCTTTTTCATGTTTATGGTGGTTGGTATTGAACTGTGATTTGCAAAATGCCACTTAAGCTTTAAGCTTGCCCACAACGCTCTCCAGTTTGCTATGGGCCATATTAATACCTTGCACAAAAGGCATCTGTAGTATCTGGTCCCTGATCTCTACTGAGCGATACACCACATGCATTACGAGTTTGCTGGTGTCGTCTGTCAGTTTTTCAAATTCCAGAAACTCAAGCTGAGCCCCAAAATTTGCGTTCTCCATTTCAAAAGTTCGTGTAATCCGCTTATTAGGGGTGAATTCATGGATGGCACCACTGAACCCATGCTTGTTACCCATAGGGTCAGTAGTTTCGAACTGGTAGCCGCCGTGCTTTTTATTTTCAAGCTTCAGCACTTTTGTCCCCATCCACTGTTCAACGATCTCAGGCTCCACATAGGCTTTAAAAAGCAATTCAAGGGGCAGATCAAATTCGCGGGTAATCAATATTTCCTGCTTGCCATTTTCGGCATGGACTTTAGTTTTCATTTCCATAGGGGTCTATTTGTTGGTTTTGTATTGTTTCATGATAGCCTCCAGCTTATTGAACCTATCATCCCAGAATTTCCTGAAGGGCTCTATAAAGTCTGCTATTTCTTTCATTTTAACGGGATTTAGGTGATAATGCACTTCCCTTCCATTTTGCTCCTGCCTGAGCAGCTCACACTCTGTAAGTATTTGCAGGTGTTTTGAAACTGTTGGCCTGGCGGTATCAAAGTTTGAGGCTATAGCTCCGGCTGTCATCGACTGCGAGGCCACCAGTACAAGGATGGCCCTTCTTGTAGGATCTGCTATGGCCTGAAATACGTCTCTTCTTAAATTCATTATGTAGCTATTTGACTACACAAATATATATGTAGTCATTTAGCTACACAAATGTTTTTGTGATTTTCTTTAGATCCGAATGATGGTCTTGGCAATAAAGGCTTAGTTGTTCTTTAGAGGGATTCAGGAAAGAATGTATAATCCGGGAGGAAATGAATAAATTACAGGCAGCGCCTACTACCTGCATTTGGGAGGAGCAAGCTTTACTGGCTCTTAGTGGTTCAGTATAAGGGGTAAAAAAGCATCACGCTAAAGGCCAGCCAGTTCAAGTAGTTAAATGCAATCAGCAAAAGCAGTTGGCAAATTAGTATAAACATTCCGATCCATTTGCACCACAGGTTTTCAGTTTGTTCTCAGATTTCTAAATACACCTTCTTGGTCTCGTTAATCACAAAAAAAAGCCTTCCCGTCCCCATCAGGAACCAGGAAGACTAAGTGTAAAGGTGGTTGTTATTTTAGCTGTCCTCGCCCAACTCTCTCTTCTCTTTTCCTGTCCACATTTTCTTAGCAAAGGCTCCGACACCAACAATTCCCATTAAAATAAATTTCCAAAACTTGGCCAGAAATATACCTATCATCTTCAGAATACCTGCTTTCGCAGCAATTTTTCCAGCTACAAGAGCTCCTACGCCATAAGCTGCCACTTTATCCACACCAGGATCAAAGTCGAAATAAGTATGACCCTCAGCAAACTCTACCTTAGTAAGTAAATCCTGCATAGCGGGTTTTACCATTTCCAGTTGGTCCATACCGGCCACAGCATTAAGCCTGAGGTAACCGCTCCTACCCAATACGCGGATATCGTAGTTTAATGTGTTGATGTCTGAGCCATCGAAGGCTAACTCTTTGGCCCAATACAATTTCTTACTTTCCTGATCATAATACGGACTTTCTGCCCAGCCTACTACGGCATAGCCATCGTATCCTTGCTCTTTTCTGAGTTTGCTACTCTCAGCGGCCTGGGCCTTCATATCAACCAGCATCTCGTCATAATCAATGTCATTGGCATCATCATCTTCTATATAGCCTTCTGCATCATAAGCAAGTATGATTCCCCATCCTTCCGGTAAATATGGATTGACAGAGTCAGGAAAAATCATACCCAGCGTTTGCTGTGGCGGGTTGCCCCAGGCCTCCACTATAATTTTATTGGCTTCTTCCGGGTCCAGATATTTGAATGATTCCCCCAGGTTAATGTTGGCGATACCGTCGCCCAATTCTATAAACCCATGTTGGTAATTCAGCAAGGAATCCTTGGCGTAAGCTTCCTTATAAAACTGAATAATTTCTGCCAGGTAGGTGCTATCTATGCCTACTGTGTCCTGTTGCGCCGTAGCCGGTATGGCCAGCACAAATAATACAATTCCAAAAAAAAGATGACGATGTTTCATGCGTTAACTGATATAATTAAAAAAATATTAATAGATAATACTATAAAAAGGTAAGCAGCAGAGAGTAACATTTTACAGGACTCAACTTCTGTTGGGTTACTTATAACTGAAAACGCTATAGGACACTGCAAGAAAAGGCTGATACTTTGAACGGTCTGACTCATTTTCTGCACCTCGACCAGGATATAAAAAATGGGAGAAGCAATATTTAAGGTTAACTACTTATGATCTTGTAAAATCGGTCTTTGCCTTCAAAAGGGCAGTTAGTATCCTATCCCTCCTTGGCCCTTTTAAAAGACCTTTGGGCAATCTCTCCTGCCAACTGTGCCAGTAATGTTCGAGTCCATTATTGGGTGCTTTGGTTGATGGGTGGACCTTATGGGAAACATACTCGATCATATCATCCAGTTGCTCAAGGTTCACAAATTGAAAAGTAAATGAGCCTACTCTGACAAAGTAGACCCATTCTCCTGTTTTATTTCCTTCAAAATTTATATTTATTCCTCCAACATGGCAGGTACTCATATAGTCAACATGTTTATCTACGTCAGCCTTTTCCTTCCAATGTCTTGACATATTATTTACTCAGTTATTCAACAGCCATTAATATTAATATTTACTTCAAATCACCCAAAAATAGTATTTCAGGCAAGCCCTGAGCTTCATCAATTGCTTTTAAAGCCTGCGCATACACCTCAGCAAACTTTTCTTCTGACTCTCTTTCAGCCTCTGAGGGGGCACTGACATTAGCATATTTCCCATCATATTTTAGATCGGCTACAAAATCTCTGAGGTCACCTTTATCACTGCCTGATAATATTTCCTTCACCTCATCCAGCACTGACTCATGGACAGGAGCTTGTCCTCTTCTGGCAATTGATCTGAAAATTTCCACAAAATGTCTTCCTCCAATGTTTTCAGCCTGATACCGATCCAGTCCTATTTGAATCAATTCCGGGATATTTAATTCGGTCGCCTTGGCAGCTATCCCCTTAGCTAAATAGGGAAAAGCATCAAACTCCTTGTTCTTTTTGAGCAGTTTAATAAGATCATCATTCACGCGCTCGTGCCGGAAATATATGAGGGCTTCCATAGACCAGCGCGGGTGCTTTTTAGCCGCACTCAACACTTTTTCATAGTTGCTCTTATCCTCCAATGCCTGCCAGGCCTCACCTCCAATTTCATGAAGGCATTTGGCCGCAGCAGAAACACACTGTGGAGAACCCTCACGCAATTGCATTACTATCTGGGGAATGGCCGTTACCGCTTTCTGAATACCCAGGCCTCTCAGCGCCTCCCGGCGTACAGCCTCATTGCCCTTGTTAAGTGCAGACAGCAGCGCTTCTACAACTCTTTCATCCTTAAACCACCGCAATGCGCATATCAGATCATACAGATCATAGTTATCAAGCTCCTCCCGGTCAGCTTCTTTTATCAGGCAGTCTACGGCTACTTTGGCTTCCGGAGACACCACACCTGCCTTATGCATAACTTCCCCTATGGCTTCCAGCAACTTTACAGACTTATCACGTAATGCCGGGGCTACTGCTGCTATCGCCTTCTTATCCCCCAACCTTCCAATGATATCCTTTACGGCTGATACCCTGAGCTCTGCAGGCAAACCCGGATCAATAGCAAAATCGCATATTTTCTGCATATCTTTCCTTACCAGATCGACTAACGCCGGGTCTTTTTGTATCACCAAACGGGAGGCTGCATTGATTACATTAGCAGGGTGGAAATGGGCCAAAGCTGCTTTTTCATATGCCCATGAATCACCGGAAGTCGAATCATACTCGACCGGTGGCGGTGCCAGTGCTATTCTTATCCTTCGTTGCCGGACATCAAAAGTTTCTCCCTGATATATGTCTCCATGCAGGTAGTTATCTACTAATTCTACCAGCTCAGTTCGAAGCGGATGAGGTTCTGGCAATTTTTCAAGAGCAATGGCATTAAGATTTTCATAGTCCCTCAAGGCATCTTGTCCATGTGACCTCAAACCCCAAAGGGCTATTTCAGCCACCTTTTCTACGGGAAGCTGCTTTATCGAATCCAGCATTTGGTAATCAATGCTACCCAGGTGTCCGGGGTCTGTATATTCGTACCGGCCTTTCCAGGCCTGAATAAGAAAATCATCAAACGCGCCATCCTTTTTTGCCTTTAAAGTTTCCAGCAAAGCAGAAAAGCCTTCAAAATAATCGATAGACTCGTTGAACGAAACTATTCTAAACAAATACAGTAGTGCTTCTTCACTGAGCTTAGTCCCATTGTTTTTTATCAATTCGGAAATACTTTCATCACCATAGTCCTCCCAATCGACTGCTTTTACCGGAATTTCCTGATCAAGCTGCAATATAGTTTGGCTGATCATACCGTAGTCTCCACTGGCGAAGATCTCTGCGAGTTTGTTGGACTCTTTCCGCTCTGCCTCGATGATCTCCAGAAAGTCATCGTCATCTAAAAACCCTTCAAAATCCTCGTCCTCCTCAGCCATTTCACGGTAGTCTGTAAACTCATCAAGGTCAATGGCTTTTTGCAAATTCAGCAGCATTTCTGCTTTCCTGCGTTCATTCGCGTAAAAGCAGGCTAGGTTGTAATAGGCACTTGCAAACTCAGGATTTAGATCAACGGACTTTTTCATCATTGCAATGGCTTCCTCCTTACGGTCTGAGTACCACAGCGCCAACCCCAGCCTTTTGCAGGTTAAAAAATTATCCGGCTCCTTTTCCACCGCACGTTGAGCATATTCGAGGGCTTTATCCCACTGTTGACGATAAGAGCTATGCAATGCTCTTTCCAGAAGTTCATTAACAGTCATTTAACATCTATTTTTGGTTCAATTGTGTCAGAACCAACGCAATATATGCCAATCCAATTAAAATTTTATACTATTTACATATCATTATCCAGTCCATCGTTCATGATTTGAAGTTCAATATTTTCCTATTCATTAAAAAACGGTCCAAGATCATTCCTAAACCGTTCTTTACCAGATCGAAAGATTGTCATTAATTCAACCCCCACTTTTCAGCCAGCTCCGCATTAAAGCCGTCTTCATTTTTAGGGTTTGGTTCTCCTTTGCCCTCAGTGATCAGTTTGTAAAGGCTGTTGGTAATGTACCCTGTCCAGGCATCGTTGCAAACTTCATAGCACTCATACGATGGTACTAAACCTTTGTGGGTAAACTTAACTTTTGTCTGGCCGCCTTCATCTGTTATCTCAAAGATCAGCCGCGTGCCTACCCATTCGGTTTTGTCTTCAATGAAATTAAACTCGTTGTCCAGTACCTCATACACCAGTTTTCGGTTCTCTTCCATACCTATGAGCTTTATTTTACATAGATGAATGTCTTTATAGTGGTAGAAAAACTCCTCATTGAGGCGGTCAGTCGGCCCTTCGATGTCTTCCGACCACCAGGCACGGAAATCTTTAATGCAGTTATAGGCCTTTTTGGGTGTTGCATCTACAAGGATGGTAGCTGTATAATCTTGATTATTCATGTCGGTTTGTTTTGAATTATTTTCTGTCAATTGATCTTCAGTATTCCTCTGAGCATAACTACCATAAGATAGTATCAGTACGGCTGTCAGTATCAGGGTCTGTGCTATTTGCATGGTTTGTTTATTCATGATTTCCATTTAACATCTGCTTAAGCTGATCGATATACATGGTCCAGGCTGACGAGCAACTGCCGTAACATTCTATTTCAGGCTCAAGGCCGACGTGGGTAAAAGTCACAGTTGTTTTATCTCCACTTTTCGTAATATCAAAGCGGAGTTCGGTACCGATCCACTCATCAGGAGCATTCAGGAAGGTAAGCTTGCTTTCGATCACCTTCCATACAATTTTGCTATGCGGCACCAGTTCAGCCAGTTTTTGCCTGCTAAAGTGCTTGCCGCCGCCTGCGAGAAAAGAAAACTCATCGTTAACCTGACTGGCATCACCTGTAATGGTTTCTTCATAAAAGCCAGACCACCATTTTTTAACATCAAGTAGTAGTTCATAAACCTCCTCCGGAGGTTTTGTGGCGCTCAGGCTGTAAGTAAAGCTTGCGGATTTGGATTTTTTAATAGCTGTTTCCATGGTGATTTCTTTTTAATTACAAAACCTAGATTGTATTTATTTACAAATGTATTGTCTAAAATAGCCCTCTGAAATGGTTGAATAAGACAATACAACAGGTTGATTTAGACATCACTTCCCTTTATTTTTGTTAAAAAAGTCCGATGAAACATTTATCCATAGTGGTTCCGAACGGAGAGAATAACCTGAGCAGCATAGTGGGTTCCTACAAAATCTTCTCCAGAGCCAATGCTATCTGGAAAAGCAGGGGCAATGATGAACTTTTTAAAATTGAGCTGGTAGGCATGTCAGAAAACATCAGCTTTCATGACGGGCTCTTTTCAGTGCATACACACTGCAATATCACGGATGTTAAGCAGACTGACCTGATCATCATTCCTTCGTTAAACCATAACTATGAGCAGGCACTCAGGGAAAACGGGCCGTTGGTCAAATGGCTGGCAAAGCATTATAAAGAGGGCGCATGTATTGCGAGCATCTGCACAGGGGCTTTTCTGCTGGCAGCAACAGGCCTGCTCGATGGCAAAACCTGCTCCACCCACTGGGCAGTAGAAGCAGAGTTCAGAAAGATATTCCCTAAAACAGACCTAAAAACGGATAAGCTGATCACTGATGAAAATGGCATTTATACCAACGGAGGCGCTTTTTCATTTCTGAACCTGATCATATACCTTATAGAAAAGTACTATGACAGGCCAACAGCCATCCACTGTGCCAAGGTGTTTCAAATAGACATGGACCGCAATATGCAGTCGGAATTTTCCATCTTCAACGGACATAAAAAGCACGAAGACAGCTCCATACAAGAGGCCCAAAAGTACCTTGAGAAAAACTATCAGAACAAGATCTCAATAGAAGCCCTGTCCCGCAAATTGCACATTGAAAGAAGGACTTTTGACCGGAGGTTTATTAAAGCCACGGGCCTCACCCCCTTAGATTATCTGCAAAGAGTAAAGATTGAAGCTGCCAAAAAATCATTTGAAAACACCCGGAAAACTG
>NZ_SMLW01000027.1 GCF_009711405.1 Fulvivirga kasyanovii
TCAGATATAGTCGTGGAGCAGAATTCCCAAATTATGGTAGGGGCTTACGCTTCATCAGTTTTAACACTCGGTGGAACGATATCCGGGACAGGAAACCTGACCAAAACTAAAGGCGGAACTTTGTTACTCAGCAAAAACTGCGACTTAAGCAAGTACTCCGGAAACTGGACAATAGCGGAAGGCACTGTAAAAACAGAAGTATCCAGAGTCGGAACAAGAAATGTATATCTCGATGGTGGTACCCTGGAGGTAGGTTCCTCATTTCTAGGCATCAGC
>NZ_SMLW01000387.1 GCF_009711405.1 Fulvivirga kasyanovii
ATAAATAAGCATTTCGACCAGAATTCTGAAAGATTGAATATAAACAGCAAAAGTAACAGGCAGCTTAGCCATGATTTCCTTAAATGCAGGTCTACCGGTAACTACAATGCAGATAATTATGGATGGCACAATGATGAACAAAGGAACACGGGGCGGCAGGCCGAAAACATCCAGCAACCCGGTATTTGACAGGACAAATATATAACCCAGCCAGGTGGCAAAATACAGCACATAATTCCTGATAAGCCGCTTTTGATCAACGGACTGCCCTAAAACGTAAAACATGCTACAAAACATGACTACAGACAATAAACAAAACCCAATGGCTACCATATCGATTTCTTTTACTTCAAAGCTATACACTGTTTTGGCATGGATGTCTATCCTATATTGCTAATTTTGCTTCCGGTACTTTAGCGGGGATACTTTGTGGTGCTTATGAAAAAACCGGGAAAATGAATTGGCCTCCGAAAACCCGATCATACCTGCTATTTCACTTACCTGCAGTTTGGTACCTTTAAGCAACTTTTCAGCCTTATTCATCCTTACAGCCATTATATATTCTTGAGGAGTGCAGTGGAATACTGTTTTAAATATGCGCAGGAAATGAAACTTTGACAGGCAGCAGATCTGGCTCAACTCTTCAAGAGAAATACGCCTTTGATAGTGTGCATGAATATAATCCACCGCCTGCACCATTCTTGCCATTAACTCTCTTTTCGTTGCAGGCTTTGTGGAAGCTATGCGATTGAACCCACTCCGGTCACGCTCAGCCTTTTTGAGCAAAACAGTCAGTAGATTATGCAATAGCAGTTCTTCCTCTAAAGGAGACTGGTTGCCCTCCCTATGATAGAAATCTTGTAATAAAGCAATGTGGCAGGCTATATCCGCTTCAAGCCACCTGGAGCGCGTAAATACATGATAATCGCAGGCGTTGGTTTCAGGGTTGTCCAGCAACTCCTCGTGTGCCTTACCCAAGGCATAAACCGTATCATCAAAAAGCTGCTGTCCAAAATGTACATTAAACGTAGTAGTTTGTCCGGCTTCCGGTATGATCAGATCATAATTCTGACCTTTATTCACCAGGCAGAAAGTGTCCTGATGGATACTTACCTCCTGCCCGTCGGCCACTACCATACCGCTTCCCTGTAAATTCAAAAACATAGAAAAAGGAGCAACAATATCGGTACGCTCCGTTCCTGAACTGGCAGTGTTAAGTACCACATTGGGCCACCCCTTGCCGGGAATAATCCGGCCGTTGACATCCCTCCTGTCCTCAAAATTGGTTCTGGCCTTATTTCTTAGCCAGTGTATATCAGGAAAAGCCTTAAGTAGCATCTTGGCATCTATTGGTTACAACCCTTAATATACAAAGCTTTCAGTATGAATGCATTGTCACGAGCTGCCAACCTCAATTTGGAACAAGCAAAAACAGGATGCGGCCAAAAAACAGGGTTTTTCCTGTACGTTTACCTCGGGGTTATCCACTAGCACCCTTAGCACTCCCTGATGCCCTCCCCCGATGAAGAGCCCGGAGTGAAACCTTATTGCGTCAAAGCATCTCTTACAAACCCAAATTATGACCTTTTATATCAATGATTTACTGATTTTGTCAAATCAGTAAATCCCCTGAAATAATCGCTCCACCTTATTTTCATCTTGCATCAACTAAAAACATTAACTGGCTAAAACCACCAAACCATGTCAAAAGAACCTATTGCAATCATCGGTATGTCTTGCCGGTTTCCAAAAGTGCAAAGCCTGCAAGACTTTTGGAGTCTCCTCGAAAAAGGGGAAGACACCATTGAAGAAATCAAACGCTGGAACATTGATGAGTACTACAACCCTGATAAGGGTGCTAAGGACAAAACGCATCAAAGGCATGGCTCTATGCTACAGCACATTGATGACTTCGATCCTTTATTCTTTAATATTTCACCTGCTGAAGCTGCTGAGATGAATCCATCGCAAAAACTGATGATGGAACTGGTTTGGGAATGCATAGAGAACAGCAACACTTCATATGAAAAAATAACAGGTAAAAAGATCGGGGTTTATATCGGCAACATCTGGAGCGATTTCGAGCATTTGCGCAAGCATAAACACGCTGAGGTTACCTCCCACTCTGCCGTAGGACAATCAGCTAACATTATAGCCAACAGGATCTCTTTCTTTTATGGCTTTTCCGGCCCCAGCCTGGTAGTAGATACAGGCTGCTCTTCTTCACTGGTAGCACTGCACCTGGCTTGCCAGAGCCTCTGGGATGGCACCATTGAGCAAAGTATAGTGGGTGGTGTAAACCACACCCTGGATCCTGATCAAAACATCCTGTTATCCAAATTCGGCGGGTTATCTGCCAAAGGTAAGTGCAGCACATTTGATGAAGGGGCCGATGGTTTTGTACGTGGTGAAGGTGGTGGCATTATATTGCTGAAAAGGCTTTCTGATGCCGAGCGCGATGGGGACAAGATATATGCGGTGATCAAGGGCAGCGCTATCAACAACAATGGTTTTAACCAAAACCTGCCGGCTACCAGCATCAAAGGCCAACTTGACGTTCTGGCAGAAGCCTATAAGGACTCTGGCATAAAGCCTAACGAGGTACATTATGTGGAAACGCATGGTACCGGCACACAACTGGGTGACCCAACGGAAACCAATGCGCTGGGACAATTTTTTAACCAGGATAGAAAAAGGCCTCTTCATGTAGGATCAGTAAAAACCAATATCGGCCACCTCGAAGGCGCTGCCGGTATGGCCGGACTGATCAAAGCCATACTGGCCATGAACCACAGGCAGCTTCCGAAGAACCTAAATTTTAACAAACCAAACCCTAAAATAGATTTTGACGGACTCAACCTGAAGGTTCAGGCGGAGCAAACCGAATGGCCTGCCTCCGAAGGAGAAACACTAAAGGCGGGTGTTAACTCCTTTGGCTGGGGCGGCACCAACGGCCATACTGTAATTGAAGAATACAAGCCAAAGACAAACCTGTACAACCCGGGTAAAAAGACACACGACCATAAGTTCGTATTGCCTGTTTCTGCCCGCTCTGAAAAGGCACTGGTTGAATATGTAAAGGCCTATAAAAACTATTTGAAGTACAGCATCAATGGTGCCCTTAGCGAGTTCATTCATACTGTAACAGCCACAGCCCTAAGAAAGCCTGAGTTTGAGTTCAGAAAGACCTTTGCAGCAGAGAGCAAGCTGGAGATGATAGAGAAGCTGGATGAGTATCTCAGAAACCCTGAATCAACCTCTACAAGTATAGAAAAGCAAAAGGTTGTTTTCGTATTCCCCGGCCAGGGTTCTCAGTGGATTGGCATGGGACGCGACCTGTATGAGACAGAACCTGTCTTTAAAAAAGTGATCGACGAATGTGAGGCTGCATTTTCCAGGTACAGCAACTGGTCATTAACAGCACAATTGAAGGCCAATGCGGATACCAGCCGAATGGACGAGATCAATGTGATACAACCTGCGCTTTGTGCCATGCAGATAGCCCTCGCCAAACTTTGGGAGTCATTGGGGCTAAAGCCTGATGCCGTCACCGGGCATAGCATGGGCGAGGTGGCTGCGGCTTACATTTCAGGCAGCATTACCCTGGATGAGGCTGCAAAAGTGATATGCACCCGAAGCCGGCTGATGAAAACCGTGAGCGGCAAAGGCGGTGCCATGGCTGTAACAGAGCTTACCGTACCCGAAGCTGAAGAAGTAATCAAAAAATATCCCGGATTGTCTGTAGCTGTAAACAACAGTCCTAAATCCACAGTCATAGCCGGTGACCAAAACCTCATTACCGAACTGTTGGCTGAATTGGAAGGCCAGGGCAAGTTTTGCCGTCAGGTAAAGGTGGATGTGGCATCTCACAGTGCCCAGATGGAACCGCTCAAAGGCCAGTTGGCTGAGGCACTTCAAGGTGTCGTCCCGCAAAAGAATAAAGTTACGCTATACTCTACTGTAAAAAACCAGGAAGTGTCCGGAGAAGAACTTAATGCCGCATACTGGGTGGACAACCTGAGAAATGGCGTGCAGTTTGCCGGAGTTATGGAGCAACTGATACAGAACGGATATAATACTTTCATTGAAGTAAGCCCGCACCCGGTGCTCACTACTGCTATCAGCGAATGTCTTGAAGCATTTAATGGCCATGGCGTGGTATCCGGCACTTTGACAAGAAACAAACCTGAGGAAAATGAGCTATACAGCAACTTTGACCTGCTTTATCAGCAAGGTATCAGGTTTGACTGGAACGTTTTCTACAAAAATCCTAAAGTGCCATTCTTAAACCTGCCCTCTTATCCGTTCCAAAGAGCGACTTATACACTGACCGAACGTAAGCAGAATCATGGCACGAAAAGGGAGGGTCATCCATGGATAGGTAAAGAAATGAAGCTGGCGCAACTGGCAGGTTTACACTTCTGGGAAGCCCAACTCAGTATTGATGAGTTTCCTTACCTGACTGATCATGCCGTATCAGGCAAAGTAGTGCTGCCAGGCGCCAGCTACATAGAAATGCTCCATGCCGCAGTGACCCAGCTTACCGGAAGCCACCAGATGATGATCAACGACCTGAAATTTAAATCAGCCGTTATCCTGGGCAGTGATGAAAAAGTAAACATTCAGTTAAGAATACAAAAAGGAGAAAATACATCAGCATTTGCATTCTTCCGGATGGCTGACGGCCAGTGGACTGAAACTGCCTCAGGAAGCTTTGCATTAAACAGTAGCATTACAAATGAAATTGCAGAGTGCACGGATTTCGAAGGAAATACAGATACCGAAGCGCTGTATGAACAACTTCAAACCCTAGGCTTACAGTATGGCCCCTATTTTAGAGGAATTCAGAAGATCCATGTTAGCGACCGCCAAACACTGGCATCCGTTGTTGTAAAAGATAACCTAAAATACAGCCTCAACCAGTATGGTCTGCACCCTGCCGTGCTGGACGCCTGCCTGCAAACTTTATTTGCTGCTCAATCCAATGACGAAAACAAAACCGCTATGACCTACCTCTCCGGTGTTGAAGCTATAGAGATCAACAAACCTATCAGTTTTAGCGATGAACTGTTCGTTCGCACCGAGATCACTGGTCAGGACATAGCCAATGAAGGACAGAGCATCACCCTTACGGCCAATTGCACCATTACAGATGCCACCGGGAAGGTGCTGGTTACTTTGAAAGGCCTTGGTGGTAAGATCTTTAAATTAGAGGAAGATGGCGGACACAAGGAAAAATGGTACCACCACATCAACTGGGTGCCTGAGCAGATCAGTTTCAAAAATGCCGGTCAGCAGTCCTTCATAGTAGTTGCCACGCAAAATGACGAAGTTACCAAGCAATTTTTGGAAGCCCTGACCGATGCAGGCCACGACTTTCATTGGGTAGCCCCGCATACCACAGACGAAGCTCCCTTCAAGTCTGCCCTTGACCAGATAGAGCTTGAAAAAGCAGACCGCATCATCTATTTCAGCCACGACGATATCATGGCCGGGCAGGAAACTATCGCAACCGAAAAGGCTTTCTACCTGATAGAGCTTTTTAAAGAGCTGGAGGCGAAAAAACTGATGCACTATCCTGGACTGACCATAGTTACCAATGGCGCATTTGGCATCAAGTCTGACCATATCAATGTTGCCGCAGGCCCTGTAGTGGGTGTGGGCAGAGTAGCTTTCAACGAATTATCTCAATATGAGACCCAGATCGTTGACCTCAGCTATAACTGTAATCAGGAGGAATTGAAAAACCTTGTAAAGCTGGCAGCACAACCTGTCGCCAAAGAGCGTGAAATTGCCTTAAGGAATGAAAGTTTTTACTGCTCAAGACTTGCTGACTATGCACCAGCACTTCCTGCAGCGGTAGAACAAAGCACGTTCTCTTCATCTGGATACCACCTCGTAACAGGCTACAAAGGTATAGCCTTCACGCTTGTGGAATGGATGTTTGCCAGAGGCGCGCGTAAATTCTGCCTCGTAAGCCGAAGCAATAACCTGGATGAGGTACTAAAAGGAAAAATAGAATCATTGAAAAGTGAGGGTGCCATATTCAAAATTGTTGATTGTGATGTCTGCAATACCGATGCTGTAAACTCACTTCTGACAGAGCTTGAAGCCGAGGCCGGCTTGAAGAGCATTATCCATGCTGCAGGGGTTATCAATGCAGAACAAATTGTTGACCTTAGCCATGAAGAGTTCTCTGCCATACTGGCTCCAAAGGTTATCGGTGGCTGGAACCTGCATCAGGCTTCCAAAAAGTATGCACTTGACCACTTCATGCTGTTCTCCTCTGCCTCCAGTCTTTTAGGTTTGAGTGGCCAGGTGAGCTATGTGGCTGCCAACACCTTCCTCGATACCCTGTCGCAATACCGTCAGAAGCAGCAACTGCCTGCTCTGAGTATCAACTGGGGTGTAATGTCAGATGTAGGTATGGTGGCTTCGATCAAAAACCTGGAGAAATTCGCAGAAGCGGAAGGCTTTGTAGCTACTCCAATGTCAGATGCAGTAAAAGCGCTCGATAAAATCTTTGACCAGTGCCCAGCCAATATGGGCGTATTCCAGCTCAATGCCGGACAGACTGCGGGACATTTCCCTGCGCTGGGAGACAGCAAGTATTTCGCCGGGCTGCTTCACAAAAATGACGATGAGCACGAAGGCCAGACGCTCATGCAGACACTGGAAAGCGTGCCCAATGCAGAAGAGTGGCTGGATGCCCTGGAGAGCCATTTAAAGAAGCTTACGGCGAGTATCATCAAATCGCCGGAAGATCAGTTGTCTACCACCATGAAATTCAAAAGCCTGGGCATAGACTCGCTGATGGCGGTACAGTTCAGGAACAAACTGGAAAAAGAGCTGAATATAAAACTTTCGGTAACAGATATCTGGGAGCACCCGACTATCTCTGAGTATGCTACCTTCCTGGCCGAGAAGTTGTTTAAGATCAAAAAGCAGAAGGAAGGCCAGAATACCGCGGAACCTGCAATAGTGGCAAGCCCGGCCAGTGCTGAACATAAAATGCAATTGGTGTGTTTTCACGATGCAGGCGGCAATGCCCACCTCTACGCCGATTGGGAAGACAAACTGGCCAGCCACATCCAGCTCATTACCGTAGAGCTTCCGGGCAGAGGCAAGTCATCGTCCATGGAACCGTTTACTGATATGAAGCAGGCTATCCATAAGATTTCCGATGCGCTCATGGGTGTAATAAATAAGCCGGCAATCTTCTTTGGACATAGCATGGGTGGACTGATAGCTTTTGAGGTTATCCGTGAGTTGCGCAGAAGGCTGACCAAACTTCCGGTCAACCTCATAGTGTCCTCCACACCGCAACTGGCTTCTTATGACAAGCAGCACCTGGATCACAACGCTGATGACAAAACGCTTATGAAGCGCTTCCCTCACCTGAGCAAGGAGATGATCCCTGATGCCGAACTGCGCGAGATACTTATCAGGCTTCTGAGAAACGACCTGAAGCTACTGGATACGTATGATTATGAATTTGCCCCTCCTTTGGATGTGAATATCATTGCCATACATGGAAAGAGCGACAGCACCGTAAGCAAGAAGCAAATGGATCTATGGAATAATGAGACCACACTAAAATTCAGGTTTATCGAACGCGAAGGCGACCACCATTACCTGAGGTCATGTACCGATTTTGTAACAGGACTCATTAACAATGAAGTAGCAGCTCCTGAATTAATACACCTTAAAAAATAAAACCAATGGAAACACAACAAGCCACAACTAAGTTAGCCAAACAAGTGATAGGTACCTGGAAGCTAGTTTCCTGGACTTACAAAAATGAAAAAGGGGAAGTCATCGACTACTTTGGCAAAACCCCGAAAGGTATACTCATGTACACCGACAGTGGGTACATGAGTGTACACATCATGAAAAGTGACCGTAAACGGTTTAAAAGTGAAGGCATGTATGATGGCACTCCCGAGGAAATTGTAGATGCCTTCACCACATACTTTGCCTACTTCGGCAAGTTTATCGAAAAAGAGCCGGGCATATTGCAACACACAGTGGAAGGCGGAACCTTCCCCAACTGGCTGGGCAATATTGAAGAACGCTATGGCGAAATAGAGGGTAATCGCATGATATTGTCCACACCACCGATCCGCACCGGCAAGCACGATATTGTATTTAATGTAGTATGGGAAAGGGTCTAGTCCAAAAAGTGAAAAATCTGTTACAGAGGTAATAAAAATGACA
>NZ_SMLW01000382.1 GCF_009711405.1 Fulvivirga kasyanovii
AACTTCGGTAATTTGGTTTGCGAAAAGAAATCCTTCAACAACTTTAATCCTCCCTCGAGGGAGGTGACCGTAGGTCGGAGGGTGTTACACTGTCCATGCCTCACCTGGTTTAAGTTTTTAGCATAGCGGTGACTTGGAGCTATAATTTATTCAAGTCTTCTGACTTATGAAGTACACATCTGCACAGAGTTTTTCTACTTCACCTGGGTTAGCTCGAACCCCTGACTTTCAAATTAATTTTACCAGTCTCCGGTTAGTGATTACTGCCTACCCAATCTTACCAGGTCACCGAATTCTTGAAAGCACTGAGGCACAGTTAGATGTCCCTGAACCGCCTATATTCATCACCAGGCCTGAACTGGCATCGGGAACACTTAGACCGAGGGGCTGGCCGGTAAGCTGTTTGTAAATGTAGGCATGCATGGATACTCCTGTGGCTCCTATGGGGTGGCCTTTGGCTTTCAATCCACCGGAGGCGTTGATGACACATTGACCGCCAGGGAATACGGTCTTGTTTTCAATGGCTTCAAACTCCTTTCCGGGTTGTGCGAGGCCAAGAGCACTATAAACAAGCATTTCCGTAATGGTAAAACAATCGTGCACTTCTGCTAACTGCATGTCATTTATAGTCATACCTGCCTGCTGCAAGGCCTGCTTTGCTGCATGCGAGGCTCCTTCTAAAAAGGCATCGGATTTATGCACACCAAAAGTATCGAGGTAATCACTGGCATTGTAAAATCCTTTTAAAGCCACGGCGGAGCCTTTCGAGGACTCCCCTGCTGCTTCCAAAACCAGCGCTGCTGAGCCATCTGAGATAAGTGAACAGTCGTGCAGTCTTAGAGGTGTGTTTACCATCGGGTTTTTTTCATCAGGCAAGGACATAATCTCTTCTGCTGTTCTGGCTTTTTGTAAATGTGCCAGCGGGTTTTGTGCAGCATTTGTATAGTTCTTAGAGCCAATTTTAGCCAACCAGGGCCTAAGTTGCTCTTCGGTATAGCCATATTTTTTCATCCATCCGTTGGCCAATTGGGCAAACATACAGGGAGCGGTTACATCTTTTGCACCTTCTTCAGGCCAAAAAGTTGCCAAAGCCAGGGAGCGAGTTACTCCTTTGGTATCCAGGGCTGTCATTTTCTCAAGTCCTATCACCAGTGCTCGCTTTATCATCCCGGATTTAATGGCCATGGCGGCCATATGTACTGCAGAAGAACCTGAAGCGCAGGCATTTTCGGTGCGGTACATGGGTTTGTGACGTAAGCCTGGCATGGCATTTACACCATAGGAAGCAATATTTTCCTGGTTATTGAAGCTTCCTGCACTGAAATTACCTACGAAAACGGCATCAATATCTTCTGCATTCCGTTGTGAGTCTTGCAATGCTCCTTTGACTGCATTTTCATATAGGCTGTAAAGGGTTTCCTCTTCAAGCTTTCCGAACCTGGAATTATAAGCACCGATAATATTTACTCCTCTCATAACATACCGTTTCTTTCAAATATAAACCAACAGCAGGCCATGTAAAAGAAGATGTAAACTTTAATTGATTTATGGATAATATGGAAATGTTGTTTTGCCTTGCCTACTGCTTTTTCTTTCTTCGGCGTTTGTCCCACCATACATATAAGACAAAGAGTACGATACTCACTATAGAGCCCCAAAGCAGTCCTGTTCTTAAACGCTCGCTGTTCTCTCCCAGATACGCAATAAATACTGTTAATGGCGTAATACCTATTAAGGTGGCTCCGATGAACCGCCAGTAGCCCATTCTTAATATTCCTCCCACAAAACTGATGGCATCATTGGACAGAAACGGTGAAATACGTGTAACAATTACGGCCCAGAACCCATAATCTTCAATGAAAGATTCAACCTTCTTTTCTGATTTTTCCCCCAGGAGTTTCTTAACGATGGGCGGGCCTAAATAGGCTCCTATAATATAACCTATGGTGGATGCACAAAAAACGGCTGCCAATATGATCAGGCTGCCCCAGATTGGTCCATAAGCAAGTACTGAAACAACCATCAAAAGCGGCGTAGGTATTACCAGCAGAAACATCTGTATGATCATGGAAAGCACAATGACCACCGGACCGAAAAAGCCAAACTGATCAACCCAGCTCCTGATCCGGGATTCATTATCACTGGTAAGTACATCCCAGGTATTTTTAAGGAAATCCTGAACACTGGGAATTAAGAGATAACTCAACACCAGCGCAGCAATGATGCCAATAGAAATGTACAAGGGCGCTTTACTCTGCTTAACCGATGTGGTACCTGCTATGGAATCTGACATAGTGTTTGTTTCTTAGACATTCTTCAAGTTTCCGTTCAATTAGCTAACCTTAAATAATGGTGTTTGTTTAAAGCAAAACACAACAATTTGAATTGCCGCAACTTAAAAATCAGCAACACTACTTTCAGCTTAATGACAAACTTTATATTTACAATAGAAAACTAAAAGTTAATTGACCTGCATGGATCAGCTCATAAGCCCGGAGGAAACCTATAATTTGATCAGGCGCCTGAAAGCCTCAGGCCTCCCCTGGGACTATGACCCCGAAAAGCACAGGATAACTATAGAGACTGACATTAACAGTGAAGAAAACATAAAGGTCCGCCTGCCTGTAAACCTCCCTCATATCGATAAGCTGGACAATTGGGACGACAGCGAAGAAAGTATTGGTTACATACTCATCCTCATACAGGCGGGGAAAGCAGCTTTAGGGTATTTTGATGATGATATTATGCTCGATCATAAGGTCTTTAAGTCTTATATGGTGCGAAAAAAGCAGGGAAAGAGTCAGGTTAAATACTTAAAGTCCAAAGGTAAATCCCGGGCAGGCTCACGGGTAAGGCTGGCGAATACTGTACATTTTTTTGAAAGCATCAATGAGCGCTTGCAGGAGTATTTTGAGGATTATGAGATCAACAGAATAGGCCTTAGCTGCTCTAAAACTTTACTTCCGTACCTATTCAGTTCAAAGGTCAGTTGTCCGTTCGACAAGAAGGATGAACGATTGTTTAAGATTCCCAAACACATTCACACGCCCGGTTATGATATCCTGGTCGACACACAAGAGTGGCTTCTTCAGGGTGAAATAAAGTATCCGAAAGAGTTGCAGTCAAGGGTGGACTTGCTGCTTCGTTGACAATTTGCTGTTTACTAGTTTACTGTACATGTCACCACTACAAAGAGTACCCGGGTACCGTAAGCCCCCTATAGCCTTCCGGTACCGCGGATCTCTCGTATCAATGGCTATTCGTTAGCATTGAAAATGTCTTCTGGTTTGTTCTTTTTGTGGAACCTGTAAACTACGCCCACATTGATCAGGTAGTCGGCAAAGGCGGCATCTCCATGTCGCGGCTCTCCGGTTTCACGTTCGCGTTTTTTATCGAGGTAGCTTTGGGTCCTGTTTCGCTCTATGGCAACCGGTACGCTTGCGGTAAGCAGGAAATTCCTCACCTGATAATTTAAACCGGGCTCTACTGAAATGGCATATCCAGGCCTTCTGTAGGCATCACTCCCTCCTATGAGGTCGTGAACGGGCACGCATTCCATGCGGCCTCCCAATGAAAAGCCCAGACCATGCAAAGGTGTGGCATAAATCATCCCAAGCCTGGCAGCATACTGGTCCGGTGCCGCATACGGGTCAGCTCCTTCCCTCCTTCTGGTACCATTATCTTCCTTAGGATTGACCAGATAGTAAAAACTTCCGTTAAGAATAAATTTTGGGCTCAGTTGATAGAAGCCCTGGGTTTCAAGGGTGACACCAAGGCCACCGTCGCCTGGCTGAATAGACTGGTCTACCGGACGGATGACGGTTTCTCCGTCGGGCCCGGCATTATAAAACTTGCCTTCCACATCATAGTCACCTGTTGGTAATTTTAGTCCCATAGCCAGCGCAATGTTTGCTGATGGGTGTTTCTCCGGGTTTAAAAACCAGTATCCGGTAGCAATGCGGATATCGGCAAGGCCTTTTGCGTAAGTCTTGTGCCTTTCCCCCAGGCTGTTGCCTCCGTGTTCATACATGGAAGAGCGCTCATGGTAGACGAATGGTATCGTCAGCGATGCATAAAACCTGTTAGCAAAGGCATAAGTATAGGAAAAGTCAGCAAAATAGGAGTCATTAATCACCTCGGTTCCGAGTTCAAGGCGTTCTTTCTCTTCTTCCGTGCCTCTGAAATGCCTGAACGACTGGAAGTAGCGAAAGTTTAAACCTACAACAGATTCTCCCGGTTGTAGAATAGCGCCACTTCCAACTCCGGTGCCACAACCGGAAAATGAACGGATAGCCACACAGCCTTGCGCATGAAGACTGGAATAAGCATAAAGGCTTAAAAAAAATATAGTAAGGGTTAGGGTAAAGTTTTTCATGATATGTTAATGTTTGTCCGGCGGACAAAACCTGTATTTAGCAGCTTTCATCCTACCGGTTTAGTTTACATCATGCAGGTTCCGTCGCCTTAAGCGGCGATCCCCCGCACTGGTGGATTTGGGTTAACTTAAGTTGAATTTATCGGGTCAAGCTGAAAACCTGTAGGACAAAATAGATCAGAAAATAAAGCTTGCAAGGTGATGTTTACATTGAGTTTTGTAAACCATCTATTGCTGTTTTAGCTTTGCTTTCAAATATAGTCTGACAAACATAGAGACGAAAAGTAAACGTCTCCCCGGAAATTCGGCTTGATGCCCTTTTATAGTATCAAACAGAGATATGAAAGACCAATCAAAATAGCATCGAAAACTACCTATAGGTGTCAGGGACACATCCGGCAATGATCGGCTTATACAACATGTACGATCAGTCTTTTAACAAATTTTAGGGGGAGGTGAAGGTACGGAGATAAAGTGTGTCAGCCATTTATTATGATAATCTCCAAAAGTATTTGACCATTCAGCTCCTTTCTGCACATTCAGGTACAGTGAAAGGAGAAATATAAAATCTTTGGACATTGACTTCCACATTTCCACATTTCCATTTTTTGAAACAGGTATACTGGTAAATGAAACCGCCCAATCCCGAAGTGCATCATGGAGTTCTTCCATTTTATTGTCATTGACATAGAGCAGGTGTAGGGAATCCTGGGCATACTTATACTTTACAAACCGGTAAAACTTTCCATTGATCTGAATAGACCCTGAAGCTGCCTGATATTCCTGTTGATCTGCACTGTATGGTAATGAAAGTGGAGTGGAAATCTTTCGTAATTCACTGGTATTAAGGGCAGTACCTGACACTTTCTGCTGCCAGTGGCTCTCAATTTTATACCACATGATCATGTATACGCCGTAGTAGCCCAGATGGTAGGTCAGGAAAATGCAAAGAAATATTATGGAGAAAAATCTCTTCATGCATATGGGGTAATAAAGTACATATTAGAGATAAATCCTGATATTTCAAAGTTTCATGGATGGCGAGTTTACCATCCACTGTTCTTTGCCTATGGTTTTTCTGGTTCTCGAAAGTCGTTCTTACTCTTTGAAAACACTGGTGAACTCGAAACGCGTGCCTTCAAAAAGGCCTTTGTCGCTCAACTTTAGCGAAGGTATAACCAGTAAGGCCATAAATGATAAGGTCATGAACGGCGAGTTGAGCTTGCTACCCAGTTCTTTGGCCATTTTATCAATGGCTTTATATTGTTTGGCAACTTCATAGCCATCTTCTGGTGACATTATTCCGGCAACGGGGAGTTTCACTATCATACTTTTGTCACCTCCAACGGCAGATACTCCACCCTTAGCTTCTATGATCATATTCACGGCTATGGCTATGGAGTCGTCATCCACACCAACAGCTATGATGTTGTGGGAGTCGTGCCCAACTGATGATGCAATGGCACCTTTGGTTAAACCAAAGTTCTTAATGAAAGCTATTGCAGGGGCGGCATTCTCATACCGATTAACTACTGTAATTTTGAGAATATCGCGGGCAGGATCTGATACAGCATAGCCATTTTCAGCTTTAAGGTCGTAGGATAACTCATTGGTGATCAGTTGTCCGTCCATAGCTTCGATCACCCTTATTTCCTTTCCGTTAGCTTCAATGCCAAAATCTGACGTTTTCTTGAGCTTGGTTTTGAAGTTATTGACTATTCTGTTTTCAACGCTCGGGATTTTGGTAGTTCCGTTTTCGGCTACCAACTCACCATTAACAAAGGTTTTGAGTACTTTGAAATCGTTGGTATTGTTTACCGCGATAAAATCAGCCGGGTCTCCTACCCTTAATTTGCCTACTTGCATACCATAGTGGTCTACCGGGTTTATGCAAGCCGCTTTTAACACTTTAAATAAGTCAATTCCTTTGGCCAGTGCACGTTTTACCAGGAGATTGATGTGGCCCTCCTCCAGATTATCAGGGTGCTTGTCATCAGAGCAGAACATCATTTGCTCCCAGTGGTCGTTCATCAGGTCGATCAGGGCTTCAAAGTTCTTTGCTGCACTTCCTTCCCTGATGAGGATCTTCATGCCATATTTAAGTTTGTCCAGAGCCTCTTCGGCTGTAAAGCATTCGTGATCAGTGCTAATACCCGCAGCTATATACTGTTTGGCCTGCTCTCCTTTAAGACCGGGTGCATGGCCATCCACTACTTTTCCATACTTTTGCGCCAGGGCTATTTTCGCCTTCACTACGGGATCATTATTCAAAACCCCGGGCCAGTTCATCATTTCTGCCAGGTACCTTACTTCATCCTTTTTCAGAAGTTCCTCCACTCCTGCCACGTCAATCTCAGCTCCGGCAGTCTCAAAGGGAGTTGCCGGCACACAGCTTGGGGCGCCAAAGTAGAATTTAAAAGGCACCTGCTTGCCATTATCAATCATGTAGTTAACCCCGTCCACACCCAAAACATTGCCTATTTCGTGTGGGTCTGATATGGTGGCTACCGTGCCATGTACCACAGCCATTCTGGCAAACTCAGCAGGAACTACCATAGAGCTTTCCACATGCACATGGGCATCGATAAAACCGGGAAGCAGGTATTGATCATCAACCGTATCTTTTTCATGGATAGCTGTGATGGTTCCATCTTCAACCACCACTTCACCCTTGTATATTCTTTGGTTTTCTATGTCTATGATGTGCCCTGATATATGCATGTTAGTATTGAAATTTTAGTCTTGAGTATTGAGGGTCAGGCATTTGAGCGGACTGCTTAATATTCTTTGTTTGCAGATGGCTGGTCAACCTGATGCAGAACTTAAAGCTATTCTTAAATTCCTGATCCAAGTATAACAATAACTGCCGAATTTGGCACGGGATTTATATTTTTAGTCTTGAGTATTTCGTCGGGTGTATTAAGTGTAAGTGGTACTCCGTCCGGAGATAATGGGATAGAACGTAAAACCAGTGTGAATGTGTCGGAAAAGCAGTAACTCACAAGGTAAAGTTGACCATTGAAGCAAGATAAAACTGCGCCTATTGCCATTTCATCCTGATTCGCTGCTGCCTTTGCCGATTGCTATCAACAACTATCTATAAAACACTGGGGCGAAAAGTTGTGTCTTCTCAGAAATTCAGTTTGTTCCCGGAAAAGCCTACTCCAACTCATTATAAGAAAGCACCTGTTCTGAATGACCGGGTACAATACATTCGTATGCATAGGTTTCGAATGAAATTGTATAAGGATAACAAATCAATATTTGAGCAGCAAGACTGCGAATGGCATGACTTTCCTCAATGTTGTCATTATTTTCCCCATTATTCAACAACACCAGCGGTTGTACCCTCTTAAAAGATGACAGCGGCTTGTGTGTCTTTACAATAACCTGCAACCGCTCCCCTGGCTCTACTTCTACCTCTTGTTTAGCTTCTGACGAGCCTTGAACTTCAGGCTTAGAAATGCCTGTAGCAGCGTTTTCTTCGCTGTATTTCTCCGCTGCAAAAAAGAATAAAATAAAAGGCGTTAGAAACAATCCCCTCTTTAACAATTTAATCATACCATTTCTCCGTGTTAATATTCACCTGTTTTA
>NZ_SMLW01000151.1 GCF_009711405.1 Fulvivirga kasyanovii
ATTTGTGAAAATTTAGGTAACTATAATTTACAGTTAACTTTAATCAAAAAACATGTGCTGTGTAAGCATGGTATATTCTTAAGGCATTTGAAAGTAGAAATGGGAATTTGGGAGCATCTTTTTGGGAAATTAAACAACACGAACCGGTATGAACACCCTCTACCTGCTGGTTTTAACGAGTTGACGAAAAGGGCAATTGAACTCATTGGCAGGGACTCTGGAGGAATGGAGAATGAACAGCTTCATGAGCACTTGATAGCAAATGGAATTTCAAGCTTTGAAGCTGGAGAGTTTATAATCTTTCTTCCCACGGTATTTTGCAGAAAATTACTTCCTGAGTTGGATTGGCCATTAAGCTATGTCGATTGTTATTCTGAGAAGAGAAAAATCAAAAGAAGATATTTGGATAACATCCGGTATGTTGTGATGCAGGAAGAAACCGAAAAATATTGGAAAGCAGCACCAAACAATAAGTGGGTGTTAAATATCGCAGGAAGGAGTGCGGAGTTTAATGCAATTAACCAATTATTGAATAATGGAGGAAAGCTAGAGGATGTGAGATTGACTGAGTTGTATGTAGTACGATGAATAGTCGCTAATTAGAATTCCTCATTCTTTTAACATATGAATAGATTTATATTGATTTTTGTACTTGGTTTAGCTTGCCTGTCTTGCAGTACTTCAAGAAATATAAACACTAATGCCGACCAGCGAACAAATTCCTCCAATTTTCAAAACGATGCACTCTTAATAACTATTGAGTCGAGCAATTTAAGTGAGGATATGACCCATGATGACGAACTATTGATCATGGGTTATTTGGCAAAACCTTCCGGTATATTAGACTCTGCCATTCTTAAACACCGATTGATTTTGGATTTGCAGCATATGACGAAGTCATTTCAATGGCATGTTGACCAAAATATTTATGGGAAAGGCCTGATGCTATTTATTCTTGAACAGGATTCTGACACGCCCATAGCACAAATAGATGCTATTCTGAGGATTCACTATAAGCCAGTGATCAATGCATTTAATAATCGTAGTTATGCTGAAATTGAGAAATACATTGGAGATGAGGACATATTAGACTATAGGGTTCTTGAAATTTTGCCCCCTACAGAATTCACTTTCAGAGGTGTCTATAAAATGGATAGATATGAGTATTCTGTTAAGGTTGAAAAAATGAGGTAGCCCCATCGGAGATCTTCGAAATTAGAGGTAATTTATGAATAAGAAAGCCATATTCACATCGCTAGTCATTACTGTTGGAGCCACTAAAGAATTTTGTGTATTTGGC
>NZ_SMLW01000527.1 GCF_009711405.1 Fulvivirga kasyanovii
ATTTGATTAATAGCCTGTTCCGTGATTACCGGAGTGGCACCTGCCTGCGAGGCTACATAAGCACCAACGGCACACGCGTACCTTAGCCGTGATGCCGGAGGCCGGTTGCCCAGGCGTTGGGTAAGCAGTGCAGCCAGAAAGGCATCACCACTGCCTATGGTGTCGGCCACATCCACGGCATAGCCACTATGGGTGTACAGGTGCCCGTTTTCCAGCAGTCTGGCCCCCTGCTCGCCAAAGGTGACACAGAGAGTTTGTAATTGAAATCGTCTGGAGATGTCTTCCATTTGTTGGGTCACCTCAGGGGAGGCAGAATACCATGATGCTATCAATTTTAATTCAGCATCGTTCATTTTTACCATATGTGCGGCCTCCATGAGTTTTTCAACACCTTTGCGGGTATAGTGAGGTGCCCTTAGGTTGACATCAAATACGCAGTAACCGGCTTTCTTTAGCAGTCGCTCCAGGGTGGCGGCTGAGATCTTATTTCTACTGGCCAGGCTGCCATACAAGAGAACCTGTGAGCCTGTAATGGCATTTTCGACATCAGCATCTTCTGAAATAAAGTCCCAGGCCACCGGAGCATTTATAGTGTATTTTACATCCTTGGGATCGGAAGTGTCAGCATCGACTGTGCCGGTTGAATATGTTTCATCAACCTGGATGTATAGAGTGTCTACTCCTTTATCGTCTATGTACCTCACGATGTCGCTACCAGCCTCATCTTTCCCTACGCGGCTTATAATGGCAGAAGAGATCCCAAGCTGGTTGAGGTGTACGGCTACATTCATAGGCGCTCCGCCCGGCATGATACCTCCCGGCAGCTTGTCCCACAGGACTTCCCCGAAGCAGATTACAGGTGTTTTTGAAGGAGTCATAGTGGTGCGAGTTCTTTTTCTTTAACAGCAAGTTCTTCCGATAGCTCTTCCAGTGATTTTCCTTTTGTTTCAGGCATCATTCGCCATACGTAGAGGAGCTGGAAAAACATCATTAACCCGAAAAAGGCAAAGATCAGGGATGGATCGAACGCGCCTACTACTACGGGGAAGATGTTGGCGATCACCGCGGCCATGAACCAGTGAATAAAGCACCCGAAAGACTGGCCCAGCGCCCGGACGTCATTAGGGAAGATCTCTGAAATGAACACCCAAATGACGGCCCCTTGTGACATGGCAAAGAATGATATATAGGCAAACAGGTAGATGGGTACAACCTTGAAGGATTCTACATAGAACGAATAGGAAACCAGCCCCAAAGTGGCGATCAGGCCGAGGGAACCAATATACATCAACAGTTTTCTTCCTGCCCGGTCTATAATGGCCATACCGATCATAGTAAAGATCAGGTTGAGCAGACCTATGCCCGAAGTGGAAAGCAGTGCTGAGCCTGTGCCTAGTCCTGTAAGGTTAAATATTCTTGGGGCATAGTAAATAATGGCATTGATGCCTGAGAGCTGATTGAACATGGCAAACAGGAATACCAGGAGCAAATGAAAATTATATTTGCCACTAAGCACATGCCTGAAGCTGGTTTTCACCTCTTTTGAAATACTTTGCCTGATGGCTGTGATAGAGTTTTCTACTTCTGCCGGATTGATCAGTTCCAGCACTTCGCGGGCCTCTTCTTCATTGCCTTTTTTCACCAAAAGCCATCGCGGGCTTCTCGGTACGCGCAGCACCATAACAAGGAAGAACAACGCCGGTATGGCTTCAACACCCAGCATCCAGCGCCAGGCCTGTGGGTTAACGCCTTCCAACAGGTAATTGGATACGTAGGCGATCAAAATTCCAAAAACAACGTTGAACTGGAACATTGCCACCATGGTACCCCTGTTTTTAGCTGGGGCGATTTCGGAAATATACATGGGGGCCACTACTGACGATGCACCCACGCCTATACCGCCGATCAGTCTAAAGAACATAAAAAGATACTGATCGGTGGCCAGAGCTGATCCCAGGGCTGATATTAAATAAAGTGCGGCCACCCAAAAAAGCGTCTGCTTTCGACCGATAGCATCGGCAGGAATGCCTCCGAAAAGGGCGCCGATTACAGTGCCGTAAAGAGCGATAGCTACTGCCAGTCCATGGCTGAAATCGTCAAGCTGCCATACCTTCTGAATGGCCTGTTCCGCGCCTGAGATCACAGCAGTGTCAAACCCGAAGAGAAAGCCACCCAGAGCGATAGTAACAGACCAATATAATACACGTGAATTTTTCATAGAGGGGTGAGGTTTAATGCTAACCGCAATGTATGCATGAATTGCCGCAAACGATTTCAATCTTATTTCAAAAGATTGTGATTTTGAACTGTTGAATAAAAGCGGGTTTTTCTCTTTTTAGCGCACATTTATGAGAAAAAAGAACTTCTTAACTTGCTGTGCCTGCTTTAGGTTTTGTTTCAAATGTTCAAAATTGAATCAGTCTGAGCGCAGGCTGTTTTTGTATTCTGAAGGGGTGATGTTGAACCTTGCCTTGAAGGCGGTGGAAAAATAGGCAGGAGAAGAAAAGCCACATTCGTATGCGATTTCTGAAATGGTGAGCCCGTTGTCCTGTAGTAATTTTTTCGCTTTGCTTAGCCTGGTGTCATTCAGGTAATCATGGACACTGCATCCTAGCATGTTCTTCACCTTGCGGTACAATTGTACGCGCGACATGCCCAGCTCCTCACTGATGGACTCCACATTAAAATTGGTGTTTGACAGATTATTGTTGATGAGGGTTTTGAATTCTCTGAGAAAGCGTGCGTTCAGGTCTACGTTTGCAGGAGAGTCCTCTTTGCTGCTGGTATGGTATTCGGCGTAGTGGCTTTTGAGTATCTCACGGTTCCTGATTTGCGTTTTTATACCTTCTAGCAGCAGACTGAGCCGGAATGGCTTGGTGAGGTACAGCTCCGCACCTGATCTGAGGCCTTCAAGCTGGCTGCTCTCCTGATGGTTTGAAGTAAGCATGATCACGGGAATGTGGGATGTGCGCATGTCACTCTTCATTCGCCTGACAAGGCCGATGCCATCCAGTCCGGGCAGCGACAGGTCAGTTACGATCAGGTCGGGAATGAGCTCCAAAGCTTGTTTTAAGCCTTCTGTTCCGGAAGGAGCAGTGACAACATTAAAATACTCACTGAGTGAATTGCCCAAAAATTGTCTCAGGTGCTCATCGTCTTCAATGATGAGTACAGTATTCTCTTTTGTTTCGGAAGGTTGGGAGGAAGACAAGGTGAAAGTATTCAGCTCTCCCAGGCCCAGATGGTTGTCATCATTGATAATTGAGGACTCTTCATGGGCAAGTTCTGTTTCGCTAAAGTGCTTGTTCCCTTTTTTTAGTGCAATAGTAAACTTTGTGCCGATATGCTTTTTGCTTTCCACGGTTATGGAGCCATGGTGCAACTCGATGAGGTCTTTTGACAAGGCCAGTCCCAATCCGGTGCCCTTACCTTTGTTATTTTCCCCTACATAGAATCTGTCAAAAGCGTGTAGTACATGCTCCTCCGACATGCCCAGGCCGTTATCTTCCACTTCAATGGTTACGGTGTCTTCATATTCTTTCAGCGTTAGGTGAACAAAACCCTTTTCGGTAGTAAATTTGAAGGCATTGGAGAGCAGGTTGAACAGTACTTTGTCGATCATGTCCTTATCAAACCATACTTCAACCGGTTTGGCGTCACAGTTGAATTGAAGATCAATGCTTTGGGCTTTGGCTACTTTTTTAAATGAGCTAACAACATCTTCAATGAATGAAACAAGGTCACTGGGAGAGGCCTGCACCTGTAGTTTGTTGTTTTCTATTTTACGAAAGTCCATGAGCTGGTTGACGAGCCGGAGCAGCCTTTGTGCATTTTTATATATCATTCCCAGCTCTTCCTTATCTTTCAAAGGCCTGTTTTTCTGTTTTAGCATCTCTTCCGCGGGGCCAAGGATCAGTGTCAGGGGAGTCCTGAATTCGTGGGAGATATTAGTAAAGAATTTAAGCTTGGCTTCATTGGCTTCTTTTACCTGTTGAGAGGCCAGCTCTACCTGCTCATTTTTCTTTTGCAGCTTTTTGTTGATCTGCTGCTTGGAGTGCAGCAATTTAACAAGGAATATGGCAAGCACAATTATGACCACAAGGCCTCCGGATACGAGGTATAATATGATCCGTTGTGATTTATAGAGGCTGTTTTGATCGGCTATCAGTTTCTGCTGTCTCATGATGCTTTGCTGCTGGCTGAGTATTTTTTCGGACTGCAGTTTCAGTGTCCTGACATTCCCCTCATGGATGGCAGTGGTGATTAACCTGTGCTCTTTGGTTACCGGCCGGCCTTGCAGGATGTCCACTGCCAGTCTAATGGCTTCATTGCCACCTGTAGGGTAGAGGAAGGTGGCATCCAGTACACCATTCATAACCATCTCCAGACCGCCGCCGCTGCCGGGAAGGCCATCCACACCGTAAACTTGTATGTCTTTTCTTCTTTTTTTATTTAGCAATACTTCATGAGCCGCCTTTCCCATCTGGTCGTTATGGGCGAAAACCAGGTCGATATCCAGGGTGTCAATGGCTGAGCCAAACCTGGTCAGTGCTTTTTCATACTGCCACTCTCCGTTCACGGAAGCCACTATTTCAAAAACATCATGGTTTGCCAGGCCTGCATTAAATCCCTTATGCCTTTCAATGGCAGGTGTGGAGCCTCTAAGCCCCCAAATCTCAAGTACTTTGACTGTGTCCTGATCAAACGATGTCAACGCAAATTCGGCAGCAGCTTTTCCTATCTCGAAGTTATCTGCGCCGATGTAGGCAGTGTACAGGTTGGAGCTGGACTTGCGGTCTATTACAATCACGGGGATGCCACTGCTGTACGCTTGTTCTATGTAGGGAGTAACCGGTTCAGCTTCGTTTGGGGATACAATTAGCAAGTCTACACCGGTATTGATAAACTCTTGGATATGTTGGATTTGCCGGCTGTTGTCGTCTTCTGCATCTTTAATGATCAGCCTCGTATTGTCATAAAAGGACAGCTCCCGGAGCATGTCATCATGCATAGTTTTTCTCCACAAGTCGTTTCCTGTACATTGGGAAAACCCGATCACAATTTCCTCATCAGCATTTTGGCAGCGGCAAAAAAGTAATGAAAGTAAGGCGAAGGCCACCGTCGGCCAGGTTTTACAGCGCACCATTCTCTTCATCATAAGGTCAATTTAGTATCTTTTTACCAGTAAGCTAAAAATAATTATCAGAAGGTGTTTCTAAGTTACTTAGTTATATAGACCTTATTTTTAGACTAACATTCAGGGGGGCTTGTGATAGGTATCTATAGCATTAAATGTGTTCAATTTATATTTTTCAACACAATGTCTAAGATTTCAGAAGCTAGACAAATGAGGACTTTATTTCTTTCATAAACCTTGTTTTCTAATTGAACTTTGCCTCCATGGAATAAATTATCCCTTATTTGCTTAACTATCGTCAGTACTGCTAATATTGGATCCTTACCTTTCCAGTGAGAGCCTATCTCAATTTCATTGACATCATCTAGATCTTCTAGAAAACCATCCCATTTATCAAACAGTCCTGTGTGGTGTCGTAAAAAGTAAGTTGCGCGTAAAATGTTTGTTCCAGCCTCAAAACCGCGATCTTTGTTTCCAACAGGAGTAAGGCAGCAAAGTTTGCGAGCGGCAGATTTAATGCCTTCTTGCTCCCAGAGTTTATTTTGATTTGCTTTTTGTGCTACGTTATTAATAAGATTTCTTCTGTCTCCAATAATCGCTTCTATATCCTCATAATTATTGCGAAATCTCTCTCTGCAATCATTATATTCGGTGTCTTTTGCAATTTTCTCTCTGAATTCGTTAAGTTGGTCTTTGGTCATACAGTAGTTGGTAACATTATCTCTATTTTAGGCCAATGGTTAGTCAATTTGTAATATAATTATTTGCATCTTAATAATTAAATATAGATAGGCTGAACAACACTTTTAAACATCAATCCGTATTAAATAAAATTAGGTTAACCCATTAAAGAAGACCTCTTGTCTACACTCGCATCATCCGATATAAGGCCTTTTGAAATGCTAAGGCACCTGTATAAACCCATACAACCTACGGTGCGGCATTTGGGTTATATTGGTTATCGGGAGGTGCTGCCTTCCGTTATGCTGCAGCCCTTTATTTACTGCTATTGGGAGCTGACATCCCGGGAAAGGCTGGACAGTCCGTTTGCTTACCAAATAGTGACGGATGGGTGCATAGACATCTTTTTTGATGCTACAAACCCTGCGGAGAGCTGCGTGATGGGGTATTGCGATTCACATACCTCCTTTTCACTGACTGAAAATTTTCGCTACATCGGCATACGTTTTTTCCCTGGTGTATTGCCTCAGCTATACAAGTTCAACGCTGGAGAATTAACTAATAAGGCAGAGCCTCTGGATGCCATACACCCTTCAACAGCTCAGCTTTTGGCAGATATTGAAATGACTACTTTGGTCTCAGCTAAAAAAGTTTTAGACCAGCATTTTAGTCATTTGTTTTCGAGGGCAGCGTTCAAAGCTGATCCCAGGTTTTATCATGCTTTAGATCTAATATTTGCCAGCCAGGGTAAAGAAAAGGTAGAGACAGGATTTGATGTAGGGGTGAGCCCCAGGCAACTTCGAAGGCTTTTTGGGAGCTATATTGGTGACTCTGTAAAGGCTTTTAGTCAGGTAGTGCGGTTTCAAAATATGCTGCAAAGTTCACCTTCAGGGACAAGTTTGCTGGATAATAAAGCATTTCTGGACCATTATTACGACCAGGCGCATTTCATTAAAGAATTTAAACGTCTCTATGGCTCTACTCCCGGCCAGGTAAGCGGGTGGTGAAAATGTCCGATTTTTACAATAAATCTTTTGCAAGGCGGCTCACCTTTGTGCTATAATCAAATGAAGAATAGCACATGAAAGTAAGAAGATTAATAACCATAGCCGTATTGCTGTGCTTGAGTACTGCTGTTTTTGCACAATCATCAACTTCTCAAAGTAAAACTGCCATGAATATGAAAATGAACGCCGGAATAATCACCGACAAGCTTAGTGAGACCAAAGAATTCTATACAAAAGTACTTGGCTTTGGAATCACTTTTGAAAACGAATTTTACCTGTTGATGCACACGCCGGGTAAACAGGCGGAGCTGAGCTTCCTGTTGCCAGAGCATTCATCTCAGCAACCACTTTTTCAACCTGCTTTTGCGGGAAAGGGAGTTTACCTGACCATAGAAGTGGAAGATGTGGATGCTGTTTACAAAGAGTTGAAGCAAAAGAATGTCAAAATCATTATCGATATCAGGGACGAACCCTGGGGAGACAGGCATTTTGCGATTCAGGACCCTAATGGTGTGGGGATTGATATCGTGACTTACTCAGGGCAGGGGTAGGAGATATGAAAAGGGTGGTATTACCTCACCATGTATTTTCTTGATAAAAAAACTGTCCTAAGAATCAAGCCTGCCGAAGGTGGTTGTCTGGGGACAACCACCGGGAGAGCTGTTCTGTAGCACGGGCAGTAGGTATTGTCCACAGGCAGTAGTAATCCCGGCCTTTCAGGCCTTTGGGCTGGGTTTATATAGTACAAAAGGCTGCACCTTTTGCTGATAGATAGCGCCCTTGTCAGGGCTGGAGGAGTGTTGGTATGGTAAGGATTGTGCTAAAGCGGTGGTCATAGCTTTAAGCGTATCGAAGAGAGGCTGTCTTAAAAGGGTAGGCGTGTTCGGGTACCTATCTGAGAAAAATCTCGTATACAAAAAAAAACTGAGGCCGTTCAAATTACTTTTGAGACGGCCTCTTGTTTGTTTGCCTCAGACGGGTAAGTCTTCTAAATCACTTGCAGTGTCCCTCCGTCAGCGCGTAGGGTAGCGCCATTGGTGGCAATGGACAGTGGGCTGGAAAGATAGGTTGCGAGGCTGGCGATTTCTGCCGGTTCTATGAAGCGCTGTATCAGGGAGTGTGGGTTTGTGTTCTGCATGATAGCCTGCTTCATTTGCTCAACGGTTATGTTTTGGGCCTGGGCAATCTGCTCTACCGCCTGCGCTACACCCTCTGAGTACGTAGGGCCGCCGAGTATTGTGTTTACCGTTACGGCTGTATTTTTGGTCAGTTTGGAGAGACCGTTGCTCAAGGATAGCATGGCTGTCTTGGTCATCCCATAATGGATCATGTTTTCGGGAATGTTGAGGCCTGATTCGCTGCTGATGAAAATGACCCTTCCCCAGCCCCGGGACAACATTTTGGGAAGCAAGGCCCTGGACAGGCGAATGCCGCTCATTACATTAATTTCAAAGAACCTGTACCATTCTTCATCGGTAAGCTCACTGAAGTCTTTAAGGTCGAATATGCCGACATTGTTAATCAATATGTCAATTTCAGGAAGTGCCGACAGAAGTTTATTGATCTCATCTGTATTGGCAAAATCTGTGGCTATTCCTGATACTTTGGCGCTGCTGTTATCGCGTTTTAAATTAGCTACAGCTTCATCCACTTTCTCCTGCGTTCTACCATTGATAATCACACGTGCACCTTCGGCAAGTAATTGTCTGGCTATGGCAGAACCTATGCCCTGGGTTGAACCACTGATAAATGCTGTTTTTGATTTGAGTTGTAAATCCATGTTTGCTGTTGTTTGTTATTAGATTTTATATTGTATTGATCAATACAAAAATTGATAAAAAAATTAGCTGAGTATATCGAGTTGCATATCGATCTGCTTTTTGAGCAGGTCTTTGTCCGGATACATGCGCCGGGTAACATTCAGGCCATTCCAAAAGGTGATCAGGTAGCGGCCCAAAATTTCAGGATCAGCCTGATTTTTTAGTTTACCCTGTTTTTGCTCCAGGGCGATGGTGTCTGTAAACATTTGTTCCACCTCTCTCAATATCTGTACGGCCTCTTTTTCCAGATCGTCATCAATAAAAGTCATTTCCACCACGGTGTTGACAATAATGCAGCCTTGCAGATGGCTATTTTCATCAGCCAGGGCAATACTCCGGAAGAAATCCTTGATCAGGTCCAGCGGGCTTTCGCTTTGGCTAAGCTCTTTTTTAAAAGCGTCAAAAGCCTCCCGGCGTTGCTGGATAGCTTTGCGGAACAGCTCCTTTTTCCCTCCCTTATAGGCATTGTAAAAGCTTCCGTAGCCAATTCCCATAGCTTTGAGCAGGTCATCCATGGAAGTGGCCGTGTATCCTTTTGACCAAAATAACTGCTGTGCTTTGGCTTCTACCTCCTGATTATTGTATTTGCTTGGCCGACCTCTCATTTTGTAAGATTATATTTATGTATTAATCAATACAAAATTAGTTGAATTAACTTAATAACAAAATAGTTATGAGTGTTTAGTCATGAGTATTGAGAGTGCTTAGTCAATACTCTTAACTCTCGACCAACTCCGTTCTGGCAAATTCCTTCACTATTGAAATATCCAGCCGGTCGGTAAGGCTTTCGGCATAATGTACTTTTTTAATGATCAGGCCCCTGTCAACCAGAAACTCGGCAGGCATGGTTTTGATGGATTCTCCGCCGGACATCATGTGCATGGGTACACCGGTTTTGGCTGCTTTAAAGGCAGTTTGCACAAATGAGCTTAAATGGCTGACTGCCGATTTGTAGCCTGAGCTTTCGAGTCCATAGGCATCATACCAGACTTTTTCAGGATCTGAAATGAGTGGGATAGGGGATACTTCTTTGTGAAATGTACTCCTGAGCAATACCCTTTCCGGTGATTCGAAGAAAAAGATCATCTCCATGCCCTGGGCTTTTAATTCTTCATAAACTTTGGTGAGCGTGTGTACCCGTAGGTTGCAAAAGGGGCACCCGGCATGTCTGAAAAAGCCTATGAATATCTTTTTATCGCTATATTCATTGAGGTCTATGGTTCGCTGGAAGATATCGGTTAGTTTGAATACCGGGGCTTTAATATTGTTTTGGAGCATATGTTTAGGATGTTTTATTCAATATACGGAACGGGCTGATGTCTGGATTTTACAACGGGAGAATTATTTTAAAAATTCACTTTGAAAGTAGAGCCTTTGTCTACCTGACTGTCCACGCAAATGTTTCCTCCCATAGATTCTACGTGTGTTTTGGTGATATAAAGCCCTACACCTTTGGCTTCCGGGTTGTCGTGAAAGGTCTTGTTCAGGCAAAAAAGTTTGTCTCCATGTTTGGTTAAGTCTATGCCTAGCCCGTTGTCGGTAATGGCCAGGGTTATACCGGCTTCGGAGACTTTGGTTTCAACATGTATGACAGGAGACCTGCCAAGCGCCCTGTATTTGATGGCATTGGTAAGCAGGTTAAGAAAAATACTTTCCAGGTAATTCCTGTTGTAGTTTATAACAGGTGCTTTCAAAAAATCGCAGGTAATGATGGCATCGCTTTCAATGATCTGAGCGGTGATGATCTCCAGCGTTTTGTTAAATACTTCCTGAAATTCGATAATTTCTGTCTCCTTACTATTCGATTCTTCATTTTTCAATGTTTCTATCAAAGTATTGAGAGTGGAGGAGAGATGCTGAATTACGGTTTTGAATTTTTCGAAGATCTGCTTTCTTTCTTCTTTGGTCTCAGCCAGTTTGTAGAGGTGTAGCAGAGATGAAAGGTTGCCAACGGGAGACCTGAGATTATGCGAGGTAATATGGGCAAAATTGGCAAGCTGGGCATTTTGCTCGGTCAGCCTCTCGGTCAGTACCTCCAGGTTAGCTTTGGCCTCCAGCAGTTTTTTCTGGTTTTCCACGCGCTCAGTAATGTCAGTGGCTATTCCCAGAAAGCCGGTGGTGACATTGTTTTCATTTTTGATGGCTGTTACCACTAACTGAACCTTGATTTGGGACCCGTCTTTTTTGATGTAGGTCCACTCCCGCGATTCTGACTGTCCTTGTCTGGCATACTCTACAAATACATCGAAGCCACTGACCTCTTTCCTTAGCAAGGCGGAAAGCTCTTTTTCCCTTTGGTGGATTTCATTTTTATCGTGAAAAATAACCGGGGTTTCTTTGTGTTCTACTTCACCGGCCCTGTAGCCCAGGAGGTTTTCAGCGCCTTTGTTAAAGTGCATGATAGTGCCATTCAGGTCAGTGCTGATGATGGAAACTTCTGTGGTGGCATCCATGATTGTTTTCAGGTTGGCCAGGAGCATTCGGGCCTGGTTTTCCGCCACTTTACGGGAGGTGATGTCATAGCTGATGCCCAGAAGCCCGGTTATTTTACCGGTTTTGTCCCGGAGAGGGACCTTGGAAAACATAAACCAGGTTATGGTGTTGTCATTTTTAACATGGCGGCACTCCAGATTTTTGAGGGGTTTCCCCGTGGTAAATACATATTGGTCCTGCTTTACAGACTCACTGGCAGAGTCTTCAGGAAAGAGGTCAAAATCACTCTTGCCTAGTATCTCTTCCTCTTTCAGTCCCATGTATTCGCACTCGCTCCTGTTGACGAGGGTTTTTCTTGACAGAAGATCTTTGGTGTAAACGTTAAGGGGTATATTGTCAATGATGGTTCTGAGCAGCCTCCTTTCTTCCTGAATGATCTGTTCGTTTTTCTTTTTTTCGTTGATGTCCTGAAACACGCCATATAGCCGCTGGCATTGGCCATGGATAAACTCCGGCTGGCCCATAACCCTTGCCCAAAGACTATTCCCTCTTGCCGTAACCAGTTCCAGGTCAAGGTCGTACGACTTGTTCAGGTTGATAGCTTCAGCGACGGCTTTTTCTATCATAGCCCTGTTTTTTCCTTTTTTGAAAAACTTAAAAATATAAGTATAGTCGGTCTTGAGGTTTTCGGGCATTTCAAGGATTTCGCGCGTAATCCTGTTCCATGTTACACCGCCTGTGGCCAGATCGATCTCCCAGGTGCCAATGCGGGCCATTTCACTGGCCTTGCCCAATATATTCTCTATTCTTTTTTTGCCAAATTCCTTTTCTTTGGCTTCGGTAATGTCGGAGGTGTACATTAAAAGGCCACCTATGGTATGTTTTGAAGTATACCATGGGCGTACATCCCAGGTGATCCATTGCACTGAGCCGTCTGCCCTCAAAAAGCTGGTTTCTTCGCAGGTGTTGATGGCACCTTGCAGGCATTCCTGGTGTATCTTTTTCCATTCATCACCTATTTCAGGAAATATTTCATAATGTGAAAGCCCCGTAATGTCTGCATGCTTAATGCCGTAGTCAGTCAACCATTTGCGGGATGCTGCGATATACTTCATATCCAAATCGAACATGGCGATGGCATGCGGTGCTTCTTCGATGATCGTTTTGTATCTTTTTTCTAATTTTCTGAGATCTGCCTCCAGCCATTCTACAGTTTTATTGTCTCTGATATGGTTTTGATCATCAAAAAGCAATGCCTTCAATACTAGCCAAAACGCAATGAGCAAAGCCATTACTAGAATATAGATGATGATTTCGGGGGTGGCTGGGATCGCAGAGCTTTGATTGTACTGTAGCACAATCAGTATTGCAATGACGATCAATACCAATAACGCCAGGATCGGAATGTTACTTTTTCGGCCCATTGCAATATTTTTTTAAAGCCTGAGTTGGTTATTGCATTTGGCTCTTAAGCTTTTTGGTTAAAGGGTTTAGGTCTTAAGGGTGTGGTCTTAGCATATAACAATATACAAATCTTAATCCGATAAGTAAATTCAAAGTATTATTATTTAGCCTGATTTTCAGACATAAACGTACACTGGCTTGGTTATTTATCGCTGACTTGGCTAATATTATGGCATGAGTCAGAAATTGAGTGAAGTAGCGGAGTTAGCTGTTAAATATGTAAATACTACCCAAAGGCATATTTTCCTTACCGGGAAAGCCGGCAGTGGGAAAACCACTTTGCTGAGGTACCTGGTGGCGAAAACCTATAAAGCTGCGGTGGTGGCAGCTCCTACAGGCATTGCTGCTATTAATGCAGGTGGAGTTACCCTCCACTCACTTTTGCAGTTGCCTTTCGGGACTTTTGTGCCGGGAGAGGTATCAATGGGCGGACTTGAACTGAGAGAGAAGCTAAATACACCCAAGTCGGTTATTTCCCAGTTGCAAATGAGAAGCACTAAGCGTAAACTGCTGCGTGAGATTGAGCTGCTAATCATCGATGAGGTAAGTATGCTTCGTGCTGACCTGCTCGACTGTATTGATGTTATACTAAGGCATGTAAGGAGAAGGAGGGATGTGCCGTTCGGAGGTGTGCAGATGCTTTTTATAGGTGACCTCAATCAGTTGCCACCTGTAGTCAAAAATTCAGAATGGCCGCTGCTTTCAAAGTATTATGGCAGTGCTTACTTCTTCGATTCCCAGGTGCTGAAAAACTACCCTCCTGTCTACATCGAACTGGATAAGATTTACAGGCAATCCGATCCTGAATTTCTGGATATTCTCAACAGGCTTAGGGACAACAAGCTGCTGGCCGACGATGTGAAAAAGTTGAACTCATACTACCGCAAGGACGTGAGTGACCAGGCTGAGGAAGGATACATCCACATTACCACCCACAATAGGAAGGCTGACCTGATCAATGAACGTGAGCTGGAAAAGCTGGAGAGCAAGGCCTATGAATACAAGGCTAAAGTATCCGGAGACTTTCCTGAAAATATGTACCCTTTGTCAGATGCGATAGTGCTGAAATTGGGTGCTCAGGTGATGTTTATAAAGAATGATCCGAGTGGTGAAGGGCAATATTATAATGGTAAGATCGGTAAGGTAGTATCTCTGGGGAGTGAAAGCATAGAGGTAGAGCTCGATGGTGACGGTGCGCTGGTGGAGGTGAAAACCTACCTCTGGGAAAATAAAAGGTATAAGCTCAATGCTGATACCGGACAGGTGGAGGAGACTGTAATTGGTACCTACGAGCAGTACCCGATCAAGCTGGCCTGGGCCATTACCGTGCACAAAAGCCAGGGACTTACTTTTGAAAAAGCTATCCTTGATCTTTCTGATTCTTTTGCCCCGGGGCAGATGTATGTGGCTCTTTCCCGGCTTACCTCCATGAAAGGACTGGTACTTTCTGCACCTGTTCCGGAAAGTGGCATAGATACTGATAGTGCGCTCCAAAGTTTTGCAGGTAGCAAAAGGGCGGTAAATGACCTGCAGGAAGAGTTAAAGCAGGACAGGAAAAAATTTCTACTGGGCTATACTCAAACTGCTTTTGATTTTACTGATATCCTGATTGAATTGAACAATCATCTGCAAGGGTTTGATAAGGATGAAAACAAATCAGCAAAGCAAAAATATAAGGACTGGACCAATGAGCTGCTGAATGAGACGAAACCACTCCAAGAGGTGGCAGGAAAGTTTATCAGGCAACTGGCCAGAATTGTCGGAGAAGATGGAAATGACTACTTGCTGAACATTTATGAGCGGGTGCAAAAAGCCAATGGTTATTTTCAGCCTTTGTTACGGTCGCTTTCGCAAAAAGTAAAGGAACATAAGAAGCAGGTTAGTATTCAAAAAAAGGTAAAGGGCTACTCCGGTGAGCTTAAGGATATTGAAAGTCTGTTTGATAGAAAAGAACAGCAAATCCAGAAAGCAGAACTGCTGATCTCACATGCAATTGACAATAAAATGCTCACCAAAGAAGACCTGCAATCTTCGGGTATTTATAACCGCGCCTCCGGTAAGACCGAGAAAAAGGAAAAGAAGGTACCTACAAAGGAGGTGACTTACGGGCTTTACAAGGAAGGGAAAAGTGTAGAAGAAATAGCAGAGTTGCGCGGCCTTACATCAGGAACTATTGAAGGGCATTTATGTACTTATGTGCTCACGGGGGAAATCAAAGCCTCTGACCTGATGGATGGTGAAAAAATGGAGAATATACTTACAGTCATGAGGACATTAGGCACCACTTCGTCCGGGAAAATCAAAAGCAAGCTGGGCGATGAATATGAATATGGAGAGATCCGCATTGCCCTGGCCCATCATCAGGCTATAGAAAAAGGAGTGGTGGAGCAGGGAGATTCCCGTAGCAAGTAACGGCAGTAATGACTTAACGGCGTGCAACTATTGCACTGTTAAATCCAAATGGTTACTTTCGCAACCAAAATTATTTCCCGGCATAAACGTACTTCCCCCGATGTCCTATACACCTGTTTTACTTGACGGAAAAGCCTTATCCAAAGAGATTGAAGAAAGCCTTAAAAAACGAGTTGCCAATATCATAAGACAAACCGGTGTGGTGCCTGTGCTTGCTACGGTGCTGGTGGGCAACGATCCGTCTTCTGAAGTGTATGTAAAGATGAAGGGCAATGCCTGCGAGAGGGTAGGGATGAAGTCGCTGAAGCTTCACCTGCCTGAGGAAACCACCACGGGACAGTTACTGGCGGCTATTGACAAACTGAACAATGACGATTCGGTTTGTGGCATACTGCTGCAACATCCCGTGCCTGCCCACATCAATGAGCGGGAGTGTTTTGACAGGATCGCTGCTGAAAAGGATGTTGATGGCGTTACCTGTCACGGCTTCGGTCGTATGGCCATGAATGAGCCTGCATTCGGAAGTGCCACTCCGGCGGGAATAATGAAACTCATCAAGCACTACAACCTGCCCATAGAAGGAAAACATGCCGTAGTAGTCGGCAGAAGCCCCATATTAGGCAAGCCTGTAGCGATGATGTTGCTTAACGAAAACGCAACAGTCACCATATGCCACTCCAAAACCGAAGGCCTTCCGGAGATTGTTAAAGGTGCCGATATAGTAGTTGGGGCAGTAGGCAAACCTGAATTTATCAAGGCTGACTGGATCAAGGACAATGCAATAGTTATTGATGCAGGCTACCATGCAGGCGGTATTGGTGACATTGAGATCAGTAAAGTTAAGGACAGGGCCATGGCCTATACTCCGGTGCCGGGAGGTGTTGGCCCGATGACTATTGCTACACTCATCATGCAAAATGTGGAATCCGCAGAAATTCAACTTTTTAAAAACATCAAATTACAGTCTGATATAGAAGGTGGAGTAGTAGAATTGGCCGAAACACCTGCGTTACTTTAACATGTAATAACTGGATTAAACGACTGCTTTAAACTTCCGAAAGTTTGGTAAAGCTTAACGATTCAGAAGCACGCCCCGAAGGTAATAACTGTAAGCAAAAAACTACTCTAACGATTTTACATGTACCTCTTAGTAAAGGTGGCTGTCTGGGGACAAGCCACCGGGTGGGAACTAAACGACGGCTTTACTAAACTTCACGTCTTTTCTTGGGAGGAGGCTACCTGCTATCGAATCAAGCCCTCAATTTACAGACCTACTTGTTTTGTCCCTTCGGGACAATCTGACCTAAATGGCTATTCTACAAATATTTAATCCCTATGGGATGATTACGGCGGCAAGCATTCGTAGTTTATTTTAAAGGTAAGATAATGTGGTGTCTAGGCCTAAAGAAATAATCCTTGTCTTTTA
>NZ_SMLW01000489.1:0-4334 GCF_009711405.1 Fulvivirga kasyanovii
CGGATGAAGAAAATGGAGCGCATTGACGGGGAAATGATCACTCAAACTTCCTTTGTAAAGCTCCGGAGAAATCCTTTCAAGGTATATACCCGGCAGGAGTCACCAAATGATGGACTGGAGGTTCTTTATAAAAAGGGTGATAACTCTGCATTGATCAACCCTAACGGCTTTCCCTGGCTCAACCTGAAACTGGACCCTCATGGAAGCCGGATGAGGAAGGAACAGCACCATACCATCCACAATGCAGGCTATGACCATGTGGTGGCTATTCTCGAACATCTGTTTGATAAATACAAATCGCAAATACATACTCTGACCTCACTTGAATCCACCACCTGGAATAACAAAGATTGCTGGAAGGTGGAATTTAAAAACCCCCACTTCAAATATTCAAAGTATACCGTAGGTGCAGGTGAAAGTATTACTTCAATAGCTGAGAAATATAAGCTCAGCAGTCATATGATCCTGGAGGTTAACGAGGGACTGGAGGGCTATCATGATGTTTCTAAGGGGCAGGTCATTACCATACCTAATGATTACTCTCCACAAATGTCACTGGTGATTGATAAGCAGATTATGGTTCCTCTGGCCATGAAAGTGTATGATGACAAGGGGTTGTATGAATACTATGAGTTTTCAGATGTTAAAATCAACCCTGAAATAGACGATGCTGAGTTCACAGAAGATTACCATGAATATGGATTTTAGGAACCAGGCCAAGCCTTTCTGGTTGAATAACAACATTTCAAATCTGTGTACATGAACTTGCTTATACAATCCGCAAAAGCCGTAAACATACAAAGCCGGGTTTCTCCACAGGTTTTGCCGTGCTTATTTGATGGTTTAAGCAGGTCTTTGCCGCAGCGTAAATCTTTTGAAACAACCTTTAATCCCAAGATAGACCGCTAACTATCAATTAGTTACAAAAACTTTACCTGAGTTAATTTATTTTACTTTGACTTCCCTATATCCTGAACGGGTTTAGGACAACTTCCCCTAGCCTTTCCAATATTCCTGCAACCCGATAGAAAAAAATTAAAATTTCATTTGCTCAAAAAAAATAATTTTACAAATATTGCAACATCAAAGCAAAAGAAAATGAGCACACACAAACTAAATATCAGATTCAAGAAGCCGGACAGTGTTGTCGGCGAGTGGTATTACGGTTTGGGATAATATAGATTTTAACAAGGATCATATAAACCCGGCTCGTAAGACCCGGGTTTTTTGTTATCAGTAAGAAAATGATTTACACAAAAGATCAAATATCGCAGCAAGTATTGCAGACAATTCCCTCAACATGTTTTGATGGGTTTTGTGAATATTTCCGGATCGGTGCATTCTATATAGAGTAGATTTATTTCTGTTTAAACCATATAGAGCCCGGTCCTTTCCAGATCGGGCTTTTTTATTTTGCTATAATCAACTTTTCCTGAGTATAGCCATTCGGAGTCCGGTCTTAATAATTAAAGTGTTAACTATTTTAAATTTAAGAACCATGACTGTGCGAGTACTACAACAGTATGTTTTGGATGCTGAAAAGGCCTTTGAGAGGCAAGAATGGCTTGAAGGAAAAGACCTTTTGCATGAAGCTCTTGAGATGGAGCCGGTTTATGCCAAGGCCCACAACCACCTGGGCTGGTTATACCTTTACTATATGGTAGACTTTAAGCTCGCTGAAATGCACTTAAAGCTGGCCTTGAAATATGCTCCTGAATACCATGCTCCTTATTTGCATATGACTCAGCTATTATTTGATATGGGCAAGTGGCCGGAGCTGGAGCAATTGCTCAACAAGGCCATGCATATAGCCGGTGTTCAAAAGTCATTCATTTACAATGACATGGGAAGGCTGTATGAAGTGCAAGGTGAATATGGCAAAGCCATTAACCACTACAAACTTGCAGCACGCCATGCATTGGATACCAAGGAGATTGAAGGTATTCGTGCCAACATCAAAAGGGCTCGTAAAAAACGATGGATGCTCTTTTGGTAAGCCAGGCTCATTTACGTGTCTGGCTTTAAAAACTAAGTAAATGGTCCTTTTATGGACAAAACTGAACAAAAACAATGTAATGGACGATATTTTACTAAATACAGAGGAATATATTCTTAAAGCAAAGGACCACATAGATTGCTGGGACTACATTCAGGCCAAAAGGCTTTTGATGGAGCTTCTGGAGGACCAGCCCGACCATGGGCGCGCTCACCAGTTGCTGGGCTGGATCTATGCATCGCAGCTTAACCAGTATGACATGGCGGAAGTCCACTTTAAGATGGCAATACGATTCGAACCGAATCATGCAACTACTTACAGCGATTATATCTATCTGCTAAAAATGACCTCAAGGTATAAAGAGATGATAAAATTCGCAGAAAGAGCAGAAAAGGTAGATGGGATAAACCTAGCCTATATACAAAGGAACAAGGCTGAGGCTTACGAAATGCTTCGTGACTACAAAAAGGCCATTTCTACTTATAGCGAGGCCATCATCAATACACTTGATGAAGACCTGATCAGTTGCTGCGAGGGTGGAATAGAGCGTATTGCCAGGAAAATAAAAATTAAAGAGCAACTGGACTACATCACTACACTGAATGTGGCGTGATGTAGCCGCTCGGAAATATTAAAAAACTATTAAAATGGCAACTACAAAAATATCAGGAAAAGAACTGAGGCAACTGGGTTATCCTGAAGGCAAAGTAATAGGCATTGCCATGAAAGTGTTGGAAGATAAATACAAGGGTAAGAGCAAAAAGCACAAGCTGGAGCTGTTGGAGAGGGTTATAAAAAGCCCTGAGTTTTACCTTAAACACGATTCACTGGCGCCTGTTGCCAAAAGTCTGATCATCAAAACTGAGCATAACGAAAACGTGGAGCTCAATAAAAACAGGCTTGACTATCAAATTTATGGTGCAGAAGGCATTGAGCCGGGCGCCATCAACCAGATGGAGATAGCAATGAAGCTTCCGGTAACCAAGGCCGGTGCTTTGATGCCGGATGCTCATCAGGGATATGGACTGCCTATCGGTGGGGTTCTGGCTACAGACAATGCCGTTATCCCCTATGCCGTGGGGGTTGATATTGGCTGCAGGATGTGCATGACGCTTTATGATATCCAACCTGAGTTTATTGAGCAAAACAGCTTAAAGCTTAAAAAGATGCTTGTGGATAACACCAGGTTTGGCAATGAAGTTTTTAAGCGCCCCGCAGATCATGAAGTGCTGGAAAGGAATGACTTCAATGAGATCAATATTCTCAAATCTTTAAAGGACAGGGCTTACAGCCAGATCGGAAGTTCAGGAGGCGGCAACCATTTTGTGGAGTTTGGTATAGGTGAAATAACCGACATGGATAATGAGTGGCAACTGCCACCAGGAAAATATCTGGCCGTCCTCTCCCACTCCGGATCACGTGGACTGGGCGCAAATGTAGCCCGGCATTATACCCGGTTGGCTATGGATAAGTGCAGGCTTCCACGAGAGGCTCAGCACCTGGCCTGGCTGGGACTGGATACGGAAGATGGGGTCGAGTACTGGAATGCTATGAACCTGGCAGGTGATTATGCTTCGGCATGTCACCACCAGATCCATAACCGCCTTTCTGCAAAATTGGGTGAAAAACCGCTGATGATGGTTGAAAATCACCACAATTTCGCCTGGAAAGAGCTGGACTCCGATGGCAATGAGGTAATCGTCCACCGCAAGGGTGCAACACCGGCGGGCAAAGGTGTGCTGGGTATTATACCAGGCTCTATGACTTCGCCGGGCTTTATAGTCAGAGGCAAAGGGATGGAAGCTTCTCTTAACTCTGCCTCGCATGGGGCCGGACGGGTGATGTCAAGGAGAAAAGCCAAGGAAACTTTGTCTCAAAAAGAGGTGGATAACCACCTGAAAAAGGCCGGGATTGAACTGATCGGTTCGGGACTGGATGAGGCACCGATGGTTTATAAGGACATCCATCAGGTAATGGCTTATCAAACCGAACTTGTTGATGTACTGGGGACTTTTACTCCAAGGATTGTAAGAATGTGTGGGGATAAAAGGTTTGGAGAGGTTGATTAGGTTCTTTGTGGATATGCCGGAATTTCCGGGAAAACACTAACCTTTGACCTTTTTGGCAGTCTGTTCTATTCTGTCGAGGGGTTCCTTGAGAATTGCTATGTATGATTTTCATAGCTTAGGCTCTCACTTTTTGTCTTGAAACAAAAAGTAAGCAAAAAATTCAAGGCTGTGATCAAAATGCTAAAATTCAAGGAGTTGCACTGAAAATCAATAAACTCTCCCGACTATGCCGGGATCAGACAGTATTGATTTTTTAACCGTTCCACTCC
>NZ_SMLW01000489.1:4544-13478 GCF_009711405.1 Fulvivirga kasyanovii
CAGTTTGTCAAAAAGGCGATTTTGTTCTCTAAAACAATTATCAAGGATATCCTGCCGACTAATATGAAGGCCCGCTCAGTCAGGATCTATTCTGCAGAAGCGGGCCTTCTTATTTTTGACTTATCTTGTTTTAGTCTTCTATCATCAGTTTTTGACTCATCACTTTATCTGCGGTAAATACCTTAATGATATAAAGTGAATTAGACATTAATGAAACGGGAATGTTAGTAACCGGTGATTTATCTCCTGAGCACTTGAAGTCGACTACCTGACGGCCTGACGCATCAAAGATGGTGACGTTGACAGGATTGACATGCCCGTGTTTTACCAATAGGTGCTTTCCTGAATATGTGGTGGTTATCCCGTAAGTTACCTCAACTCCACCCGTGCGTGCGAGTGAAGAGCCTCCGCCCCAGATGCTGGCAACCCATTCAGGGTGATCAACAAATGGGTTCCTATTGCCCTGATGCGTATAAGCAGCCTCATTTCTGGCAGTTTCCTTTGCGCTTACAGGGTCGGCATTATGCCATGCAATGAGCATATTAAGTGCCCAGTCTTCAAAAACCTTATTGCTCGATCCATCCAATACAGCGTCGCCATAGGAGCTATTGGTTTCCCAGGAGCCTATAACATTCTCATAGCGTGTAGCCATATAGAATGCAGCCCTGGCGAAATCCCCTTTGAACTCATCAATGGGTTCGAATACCGTTCCGTTGTAGCCTAAACCTGCGGCTGAGCTACCTAACTTACTTCCGTTGGAGGATGTAAAGCTTGCAGAACCGACCTCTCCATAAGGGTAGCTGCTACGTTTTCCATTTACGTACCCATCAGTAGCAAAAATATGATGTACATCTGAGTTCATAGGCTCTACAGAACCACCAAACCAGCTACGCGGGAAGGAATGCTCTCTGTTATAGCAATCGCCTTCTCCTGAATATGTGCCGCACTGATCATTTGATTTGGTAAAAGTATAGGAGTCATTTCCATTTGGATTTTCAGAGTACATATCGAGTATGGTGCCGTCATTTTCATAATACTGATCCAGTTCATTCGAATTATAGAATGTCCATAAAGCACTGTAACCCTGAGCAGTGTGCCCTTTGATAATGTTGTGAAGTGCTGTTTTCAGCGTATATCCTGTAAGGCCGGAAGCACTATTGTAGTAATTTCCCGGATCACCGCCACCGCCGCCGTCTCCGGGATCGGTTGAGCCTATGGTGAAGGATACGGTTTCAGATGATCCAAAAGATCCACCTGACCCCAATGTAGTCCCTTCCGACTCTACTGTATAGTAGCCATTGCCGTAAGAGCAGCAGATGCCGTCTCCGTAAGAATCGTAAATAGTAAAAGTGTAATCTCCTGATTCGAGACAAAATGTACCGGTGTAAGTGGTATTGTTGCTGTAATTATTACCGGTATGCAATGTAGTACCGCTGCCATCTTTAATCGCCCAGCTTGTTTCACTGGCGTAGCTGTCAGTTTTTAAAGTGACTACTACATCGGTACAACCGCCGGTGCCGCCACCACCACCGCCGGAAGCTGTTGTAGGTTCGAAAAAGTCAGCATAAACTACTTCTGAACCATCAAATCCTGACACATCATAAAACCTCAAACCTACTTCTATGCTTGAAGATGAAGGCGTATAAGAAAAAGAGATTTGTTGCCACTGGTTTACTATTGACGGATCCGAATAATTCTGATATCCGTCTACATATAACCTGGCCCTCATGCCTCCTTCGGTGTGGTACACCCATACTGAGAAGGTATAATTTTGCCCTGAGGTTACGTTAATGGTTTGTCGCAAGTCAGTATCACTTTGTGATCCGGTACTGACGGTAATTCTAGCCGAACTGCCCCCTTCTTTCGTAATTGTGGTGTTTTCACTCAGCGATATTCCGCTATCAACGGTGGTCCAACCGTCAGGCGTATTTCCTGTCCAGTTTTCAAAAGAACCGTTGGTAACCTGAGCATCTGCCGCGTGAAAGGCAATAAAAGATAGGAACAGACAGGCCACTGTCTGGTAAAATTTTTTCATCCGATTTTAGGTTTAAGTTGAAAATCAGTACAATATAAAAAAATTATTCTGACCTGGAATTAATATGCGGTATTAAGGATATGTGAAGATATTGTTGTTAGGGGGTTTACAGTTCTTGGTTCACCGTTTACTTTTCTCCACTACACTATTAAAATTCCAGAATGACGTGCGACTCGTGTCTTTCTCATAAATTATTAAATTCAATAAAAACCACCCTAACCATCATCCTGAAATTTTCCATCCTGTGTTCCAAAATATAAGACAACCTTATGGAAAATATTCAGGATCCCCCGGATCAAGGCTCTGCCAGAACCTTTGACTGTTTGCAAACACCCCTATAATCCCCTCCAATGCTATTAAGCTAAGCTCACATTTCAAATGCCTGCTTATTTTGTCCCTACAGGACAATCTGAGCTAAATGGCTATTCCTACAAATATTGTATCCCTACGGGATTATCGCTGCAAAAGGGATTCGTAATTAATGACAAAGACAGCCTAATGTCCTGTAAGGACATAATATTTATAGAAAAACGAAAAGCAAATATGTGCCATAGGAAAGCCATGCCATAGAATAGAACTCTATTTTGGCACACATGCATGCATTTGAGATAGGAATGTGCGTTTTTTAATTCGCGCATTACTTAATCGATACGATATATGAATACCCGCCTTAACTTACTAGCATTGTAATCCCCTCAAGGGGATAGTTAGTGCCGTAGAATATTTAAAATTCCAATTTTCTAACTCACTACGACCACTTCCGACTCCGCTTTTCTAACTTCCGGCCTGATCACCGTTCACTCTATCACCGATTACTGTTTACCAATTACCGTTTCACCGCTCACCGTTTACCCTAGCAAACACTTCAGTCTTCTGACTTCAACCCCAAACCCCTTCCAAATTTCCCAATACCCAATACTCACCTCTATACAACCGGTTCTACTTCGGCGACTTTTGAAATGAGGTACTTCCTTTGGGTCTTGATTTCGCAGCAGATGTACCGTGTTCTGCGGAGGGTTTCCTTTCTGAATACCCGTTGCCTGAACTTGAAAAGCTGGCCTGCTGAAATTTCACTCAGGCTCACACCCGACCTGTTTTCATCATGCTCCTGCAGTGCCCTCATCAGTTGATGGTCATTGCAGGAGGAGGCTTTCGGATTTTTCAAATATTGTGCTAGTTTCCGTAACACCTGATCAGGAAAAATTTGATTGCTCATCATCGGGAGCATCAGCTTTTTAAAATTGTTTTTCCATTCCGTGCCATGTGGCTTTACGCTTCTTTTGTGCTCGTTGAACGTTACAAGGTGCGCCACTTCATGGATATAGGTGATCAGGAAAGAATAAGGGTTGAGGTCATTATTGACGGTGATGATATGCAGCTTGCGTTTAGGGTCATACCTGTAATCCCCAAGCTTGGAGGCACGTTTGTTTTTGATCTTGAAAGTAAAGCCATGCTCTGTCCATAACTTATAGCAATAGTCAATGGAGTGCTCCGGTAAAAACTTCTGAACTGCGGACTTAAAGCGTGCTTCACTCATAGGCAAAAAACTCCTCAAAAATAATCGTTTTTTTGAAATAGGCCACACCTGAATGGCTTCGGTTTGAATCGGTCATTTGCTACAAATGTTAGCGCCTTTCCTTCTCTCAATAACATAAAAGTCGTAGGAGGCATAAAATATAACATTCACATCCCTCATTCGAAACATAGCATACCCTCCTCAGACCGGATAAAGAATAAATTAGCAGGGTGGATTGACTGAATAATAAAGACACTGTCCGGGTCGGCTTAAATCTTTGAATTACAGCATGCTTTGGCGGAGAGTCTTTAACGGAAATTTGAGAGGTTTATTGCACCAAAAATTAAAGGGGCCTTACCCCCTGATAGTTGCATACTGCCTGCAATATTTTCGCTGATTTGAGCTTGCAGATTTAGAGATGGGATCAGTCATACCTGCAAACGATTTCTGAAATTCAATGTTCAACATAAACTCTATAAACCAATGATTAGAATCAACTCCTATGAATTATCCGTGCTTCCGCGAGCCGGAAGCGCCAACTCTTTTAAGTCCAAGTTGAAGGTGCTTGCCAATGGCTGGCGAAATCTCATGCTTCTGTTATGCGGACTGATGATGTCCCTTACCGTCTACTCTCAATTACCAACCGCGCAGCAGGTTGCTGCCAATATGAAAGTAGGCTGGAACCTGGGAAATACCCTGGAAGCTATTGGAGGGGAGACCAACTGGGGTAACCCTATGACAAACCAGCAACTTATAAATAGTGTTAAAGCTGCCGGGTTCAACACCGTACGTCTTCCCGTTTCGTGGGATCAGTATGCAAACCAGAGCAACAATCAAATTGATGCTGCCTGGATGGCCAGGGTGAAAGAAGTCGTTGACTACTGTATCAGTAACGATTTGTACGTGATCCTCAACATTCACTGGGACGGCGGATGGCTGGAAGAGAACGTGACTACAGCACAGCAGCAGGCTGTAAATGCGAAGCAGAATGCTTACTGGACTCAGATTGCGAATTACTTCAAAGCTTATGACGAGCATTTGCTTTTTGCCAGTGCCAACGAGCCTCATGTGGAGGATGCCACCGGCATGTCAGTATTGTTATCATATCATCAGACTTTTGTTGATGCGGTGCGTGCAACAGGAGGAAACAACAGTTCTCGTACATTGATTGTGCAGGGGCCGAAAACGGACATAGAAACGACTAATAGTCTGATGAATACCTTACCAACTGATCAGATAGCAAACCGCATGATGGTTGAAGTTCACTATTATTCACCTTATCAATTTTGTTTAATGGATAAAGATGAAAGCTGGGGCAGTATGTTTTACTATTGGGGGAATGGTTATCATTCTACGGCAAACACTTCTCGTAATGCTACCTGGGGTGAAGAGAGTTATGTGGATGAAACCTTCGGATTAATGAAGAGCAAGTTTGCTGACAAAGGGATACCGGTAATTTTGGGGGAGTTTGCAGCCAAAAAACGTTCAGGGATTCCTGAAGAGTCGCTTCATATCGCTTCAAGGGAGTACTATCACAAATATATTGTTCAGTCCGCTATTGACCATGGAATGATCCCTGTCTATTGGGATCATGGTCAGCCCGAATTTGCATTGTTTAACCGCAGTACCGGGGCAGTTGTTGATCAGGGTAACCTTAATGCAATTATGGAAGGTGCCGCTACTAGCTGCACTCCAACGCAGATTACTCCCTATGTTCAGGTAAACGGAGGATCATGGGCACAAACATCCAGCGCAACTCTTGATGCAGGAGGCAGCGTAAAATTTGGTCCGCAACCCAGCCAGGGAGGATCATGGAGCTGGAGCGGTCCTAATTCTTTTAGTGCCACTACGCGCGAAGTGACCGTTTCTAATATACAATCCAATCAGGCCGGTGATTATGTAGCTACTTATACCAATACCGGAGGCTGTACCAGTACACACACTTTTAAAGTAACTGTCAATGGCAATGCAGGCGGAGGTACCGGAACAATTTTAAGGGAGTATTGGACAGGGATTAGTGGTACCTCGATCAGCAACCTGACTTCTAGCAGCAATTATCCTAATAACCCCTCCGGAAGCGAGCAGTTATCATCACTGGAAGGCCCTACCAATTGGGGAAGCAACTATGGAACCAGGATCCGTGGCTATATCCATCCCGGAACTACAGGTAGCTATACTTTCTGGGTAGCAGGAGACGATAATACAGAACTATACCTAAGTACAGATGATAACCCTGGCAATAAATCACGGATAGCTTATCTGAGTGGGTGGACCAACTCCAGAGAATGGACTAAATACAGCACGCAGCAGTCGGCGAGTGTCACTTTGACTGCTGGTCAGAAGTATTATGTGGAAGTGTTACATAAAGAAGGCAGTGGTGGAGACAATGTCGCTGTAGCATGGCAAGGGCCGGGGATCAGCCGGCAGGTAATCGCAGGAAGCTATCTGTCACCTTACAGCGCTTCTTCCATTGTGGTAAGGGCTCGTGGAACGCAAGGGGACGAAACCGTTGAATTGCGCGTTGGCAGCCAAACGGTAGCTACCTGGACGCTGACCACATCATACGCTAACTATACTGCCTCCGGCAGCGGAGCTGTATCCGTATATTTTACCAATGACAATGGAGGTAGGGATGTTCAGATAGACTATGTTACCGTCGGAGGAACGACTTACCAATCAGAAAATCAGTCTACCAATACCGGTGTTTGGCAAAACAGTAGTTGTGGAGGTTCAAATAGCGAGTGGTTGCATTGCAATGGCCACATAAGCTATGCTACCGCTGGCAGTTCATCAGCCAGAACAGCCCAGGTTGAATCTGGTGTGTCAAATACAGAAGAGATAGTTGATGTCACTATTTATCCCAACCCATCGCAGGAAGGAAACTTTTCCATTACTGTTCCTAAAGCCATGGAAAATGCAACTGTTCACGTTTTTGATAACAAGGGCAGGCAGGTGTATGAAAATGTAGCCGTGGGAAGCGGAACATTAGATATAAATATAGGCCTTAAGGCAGGCGTTTATCTTATAAAACTTACTGCTGAAAAAGCCAGTCTGACTAAAAAATTAATCGTTAAGTAAACAATAGACCAAAGGATGGCAGGGATACACAATCTGCCATCCTTTGTTTCTGATCAATGATAAACCAAATTTCACTTTTTGGTTTTTAAGGGCTCATTTAATTTTTTAAAAACATGTCGGTAATAAACAGATTACTATTACGAACAGCCACTTTATCCTTTACGCTATTTTTCATTTTTAAGACTCAGTGCTATGCACAGATCACTTTATCCAAAGTCTTTGGAGACAATATGGTTTTACAGCGGGATATGAAAATTCCTGTTTGGGGAAATTCAGCACCGGGTGCACATATTACCGCAGAGCTGGGGGGTAAACAGGTGACAACAAAAGCCAGTCAGGAGGGGAAATGGAAAGTGGATTTTCCGAAATTCAAAGCCGGAGGACCCTATACGCTAAAATTTTATGAAAAGGGAAAAGCCGGAGAAGCTATTGAGTTCAACAATGTCCTGATCGGAGATGTCTGGCTGGCCTCAGGGCAATCAAATATGGAATGGCAGGTGCAGCAGGCAAAGGATGCTGAAAATGAAATAGCCAAAGCGGATTATCCCAACATACACTTTCTATTCGTAGAGCACGATAAAAAATTGACTCCTCAAACTGATATTTCTTCCGGGCAGTGGAAGGTCTGCGATACTGCCAATGTCAGAGAGCTATCGGCTGTTGCCTATTATTTTTCACGAAAAATACATCAGGATCAAAACGTGCCGATAGGCATTATCCAAAGCACCTGGGGCGGAACGCCGGTAGAGTCGTGGACCAGCCGGGAAAAGCTGCTTACTTCACCCATTACCAAAGCAGCCACACTAGGAAACGATACACTGACCTATGATCATTTTATTGCCGATAGCCTGAATTCAGTTCGTTATTGGGAAATCGTATATCAGCCACAGAACAATACAGATCAGAAGATTCCTGAGCCGGAATATGATGATTCCGACTGGAATGGAATTGAAATGCCGGGTGTGTTCAGGGATATCGGAATGGCTGGGTACAATGGGATGGTCTGGCTTCGGAAAAAAGTAATGCTACCGGAATCTTTTACCCGGAAAGACCTGACAATTAACCTGGGACATCCTGAAATGAATTATTCACTTTATTTCAATGGTACGCAAATATGCAAGAACGTCTGGAATGCTAACCCTACACATCATTATACCATTCCTGCCAAGCTTGTGAAGAACGGAGAAAACACCATCTCTGTAAGAATGGCGGTATTGTGGGGAGGTGGAGGTTTGAATCCTCCTGCGGATGAATTATATATTACAGACAGCGTTTCCAGAGTTTCTTTGGAAGGAACGTGGCTGTACAAAAAGGACCTTGAGCCTGCATTGCCTGAAATACAGAACTATCACTATTATCCGGAAGTACTATTTAATGCTATGATCAATCCGCTTATTCCCTATGGCATCAAAGGGTTTATATGGTATCAGGGGGAGGCCAACGCGGAGGCTGCCTATGACTACCGGACATTGTTTCCAATGATGATACAGGATTGGAGAGCGCGTTGGGGGCAGGGAGACCTTCCTTTTCTATTTGTGCAACTGGCCAACTTCCAAGCAGTGAAACCGCAGCCATCTGAGAGCGACTGGGCGGAACTGAGGGAGGCCCAAACGATGACATTGTCCCTGCCCAATACCGGTATGGCCTGTATCATCGACATTGGTGAGGCTGATGACATTCACCCGCGGAACAAACAGGAAGTAGGACGCCGTCTGGCTTTAATCGCAAATAAACTGGTGTATGAAGAAAACATTATAGCCTCCGGGCCTCAATACAAAAGCTTTAAAGTGGAGGGAAATAAGGTTCGCATTAGCTTTGCGCATACCGGATCGGGGTTGGCCACAATGGATGGCAAAGAGGTGACGGGCTTTGCAATTGCCGGGGAAGACAAACAATTCTATTGGGCAAAGGCTGAAATTGACGGAGATGAAGTGGTGGTTTCTTCTGATAAGGTAAAGTCACCCAAAGCTGTACGCTATGCCTGGGCTGATAATCCGGTGTGTAACCTCGTAAACTCTGAAGGGCTGCCTGCCGTACCGTTCAGGACTGATGATAGAATAGATTAGCAGTGAGATTTTAGATGTGAGTATTGAGGATCAGCCTGGGCCATAATGTGCCAACATTTGAGTGTGGTCTAAAAACAGAAAGGGCTTTGGTTTCCCAAAGCCCTTTCTTATGAGTTTCAAAGAAAATTACTCAGCGTTCTCAACTGAATCAACTTCTTCTACAGTCTCTTCTACTTCTTCAGCAGCTTCTTCTGCACCTTCTTCTATTTCTTCAGCAGCTTCTTCTACTTCTTCAGTAG
>NZ_SMLW01000162.1 GCF_009711405.1 Fulvivirga kasyanovii
CCCTCTTTGTAAGTTGTTTCAAAATGCTTTTGGCCATTAGGGTAGTAACGAACATATTTCCCGTGTAGCTTCCCTTTCTTGCTATTTGATTTTTCAATCAAATGTCCATCTTCATCCCACTCCTTGAATTGTCCATTATCTAACCCTTTAACAAAATCAGATTCAAATTTTTTCTCTCCATTCGCATGTCTTGTAACTACTATCCCAGTATATAAATTATCCTCGTAATATCCTTTTCCATCTTTAAAGTTCAACTCTTGATAGTCAACCTCCTTAGGGGTTTTATTTGTAATATCTATATTACATGAAATTAAAAAAACAACTGTAAATAATGGGCTTATAATATTAATTCTCATATCCTTTAATACGTTTTTCTTCTTATCTGCATTTGCGTCGCATCTTGTTCGTATTGATGTTGTTGATCAAAATGAACTGAGCTTTTTAACACCTTATAAATAAACTGGGCTGATGGTCTCGATCTTTTTATCTCCGTTACTTGAACCTGATATGTCCTTTTACTTGCTTGTTGAACTCTAGCTGCGGTTGCTCTTCCATTTATAAGACCTGAACTCATTAAACCTGCTGGCCCTTTTTCGTAAGGTGGGACATAAGCGTTCTCCACCTTCATCCTATAAGTTATACTTATTTTACCTTTCGAAAGCTTAATGGCTATTCCTAGCTGATCTGTTCGCTCACCAGAAATTGGGTCCACTGTCATTCGATAGTTTAGCCCCAAAAAATCACCCTCCGAAGTTGAAAACCCTTTTAATTCACCATCTTTATAGGTTATGCCCACTTTTTGGGAGAAGCCAACTAATGTCAGTACTCCCCACATTTTTGCACTTTTTCCGGCATTCGCATATAAAGATACACTTCCATCCGTACTTGCGCTTCCTTCGAGCTTCCCTTTTGCCGCGTTAACAATTGGTATTGTTATACTAAATGAACTGGCCTTTTCTTTGTCATCAGCTACGTAAATTTTCTCTCCCAAATCTGACAAAACCGCCAAAGTTTCGTCATGAGTCATTCCCAAACCATTGGCCCAAGTACCATTTTCGCCAAATGTATATTCTATACCATTATAGGTATATGTATCTCCTTCCTTAGCATCATCAGGGCAAGTAGGACATTCACCATTAACATCTAATATATTAACAGGGTTGTTAAATGTATAATTATATGGTGTAAGCGCTGTATATTTTTCAGCCATCGGATCAACAACAGTCCATCTACCAATATCAGGCATATACATTCTAGCTCCAAAATCATCCCACCCCAAATCAAGATCGTCTATTCTTTCCTTACCAGTATTTAAAAACTTATTCTCTTTCGCTGTGATTCTCTGATAGGAATTAAATTGCAAACCGAAAGGATAGTAATTATCCTTCTGCACCACACTACTCTCCGTCAACACCACCTTCATATCAT
>NZ_SMLW01000136.1 GCF_009711405.1 Fulvivirga kasyanovii
TGGCACATGAAGAGTTGGAACATAGGTATGGAGACATCTTTTCAGCTATGGGAATTGATTGCATTAAGAATAGAACAAGTATGGATTTCATCCACAGAAGTCGGGGTATTGCACTGGCAAAAATTCATTTCGATAAGAATTTAAACACCACCCAACATATTGCAAGTAACCGCGCACTTCCTTATGAAGAATGCTCATTTTAATGCTTAAAGAAATTGGCTTTAGACGATGCAATTAAAAAAATCCTTTACATGGATGAGTTGATAAGACAAGAATCAACGGGGACAGCCAGGGAATTAGCCACTCAACTAGGTATTTCTAAGAGGCATGTTTACAACTATCTAAAGGTTCTAAGAGGTACAGGGAAGACAATAGTATTCGATAAGATAAAAGGAAGCTTTATTTATGAAGATACCCCTTAAAGTGGGTTTAGGTTGAGGGTCGTCAAGGGAGGTGTGCTACCTCCCTTCGATGACCCCTAAAATGAAATGCTTATGAAAACAACATGGGAAAACTCTCAGGAGCAATATAAGCTATTGCTACAGGAAATGGAACGTTTGATTGATAATACGGAAGGCCTGGTAAAATCATTTGAAGGTGTTAATATGGAGTTCGGCCAATCTATCTATGAGAATGATCTTGCCAGGATCATGGAGAAGGCCGGGAGCCTGAAAGAATATGAGCGGGAATTTCGCCTGTTATACTATAGTCTCCTAGGTTATACCGAAAGGTTAAAAACCTATCGAGAAAATGTAAATCTGCTCACTATTAAAGACCCAGTTAACTACCCATATAATTAGCACAATTATGGTTAAAATTTATGACTACACAACCCATTGCAAAGATTCCTATCTAATCAGGGAAGGTTCTACGATAGTTTTATTCAATACGAAAGAGAAACTCATACAAAGAGATGCCGGCTTGAGGTTTCAGCTAATGTTTTTGTACTACTCGATTCCAGAACTAAAATCAGGTACAAAGCAGTATGAAAAGGTGCTGAAACAATACGAAAAGATGCTTTCTATTTTACCGCTCCCCAACCGCTACCAATTTCGCGTCTTGCAACCAGACACGATATGTAAAATGGAGGAACAGCTTAAGGAGCTAAAAATTTCACTGCCCGAGGCGTGGATTTAAAAATATTCAACTAAA
>NZ_SMLW01000249.1 GCF_009711405.1 Fulvivirga kasyanovii
ATCCTCATAGGTAAAACATTAAAAAGTGATAACAAAATTATAAATTCCTTTATCTATTACAAATCATAACTTGTTTTTAGGATAAGTTATTCTTCTCCCTTACGCCCAAATTTAATTTTGCCAAAAGCTTCAATACCTTTCTTTAGCAACTCAAAGTAAAGCGTAAAATAGAGAATTAATGTCATTATCCAAATTACTATCATATTAAAATAATATGTATCTACATAACTTCCTAATAAGTACTTCTTTGGCGCGAAAAAATGTGTCCGGTAATCCAGCAAATGTTCCGGCTGATCAGGGTCATTATATATAGGGTTGATCTGTTGGATCAATTCACCCTGATATTCTATGATCCTGTCTTTTTCATTGATATTCATAACCAGGTCAGCCAGGCTTTCATTGTAATATTTGTTTTTATACTCATTTAGGTTGTAATCATACTCTTCGCTGTTTTCGAAGAAGTAGACCATATTATCCCTTTTGGCTACCGTCTTATTGTAGACGTCCTGGTAATGGGTTTTAAAAGCATTGAAGTATTGCTCTAACTGCTCCGCTTTTTCTTTACTAAAGTTATCAATAGTTAGATCTTTGTTAACATCAACACCTTCCAGTCCTTCTCTAAACGGCTCATCAGACAACTCTTGTCTAATAATGGAAAGATCTCTGGTAACTATGGTCTTTATTGAATCATTCTTGTCTTCAAAGTGATCAGCCACATAGCTTAGCCTCTTTTTCAGATCTTCTACAATGTAGGAAGATTTAAAATCAGCCTCGGCCTCTATCTTTTCCAGCTCATAATATGGATCTTCATAGGGGTTGTTCTTAAACTGGGCAACTGCCAGGGCTTCGTAAGCCCAACGTGAGGCCATAAGATCAGCCACAACGGGTACTTTGCCTTTGGTGCTTATGATATTGTTCAGTTTATCAAAGCTAAACAAAAGACCACTGAGGATCATCTGAGGGATGAGTAGCAGAGGTATGAGTACATAGACTGTTACAGCCGAATTGAATGCACTGGAAATATTAAGCCCCAGCACATTGGCCATGCATGAAGTCGTAAACAGGACAAACCAGAAGGCGAACGTCATCTCTCTGATTTCAAGTATCAGATTGCCAATCAACACAAAAGTGAAGGTTTGTATGGCTGATAGCAGGAAAAGAATAAATAGCTTGGACATCAGATAACTGTTCCAGCTAAGGTTAAGGAACGACTCTCTTTTAAGTATCTTCCGGTCCCGGATTATTTCTTCGGCACTTACTGTTAGGCCCATAAACAAGGCCACAATTATACTCATGAGCATGAAAGCCGGTATATTTTCATTGAACCTGAAAAGATACTCATTGCCGTAAGGTGAACTCTTGTACCTGATGATAAAAGCCAGGATCAGTGCCAATAGGGGAGCTTCCAGTAAGTTAATGAGCAGGTACTGCTTATTGCTAATCTTGCTCAGCATATCACGTGTAGTGAATATCACCGTCTGCTTAAACTTATTCGGTATATCCAGTGAATGTGGTGGCTCCTCAGTTACATCTTCAACTTTTTCGATACTGAAGTTTTCCTTGAAACTTTCATTCCACTGCTGAGGATTTATTTTTCTCTTGTTGGTAAGCTGCCCGTATTCATCAACCACTTTGGCTTCAATAATATTGAAGATCTGCTCCGGGTTTACGTTACCACAGGTTTCACACTGTCCCCTCTGGCTGTCAACCTGGTTGGTGGCTTTTTTGAAATAGGTAACCGCTTCAACAGGGTTGCCATAAAATACAGGATACCCGCCGGTATCCATCATGTACATTTTATCAAACATTTTATAAATGTCTGACGATGGCTGGTGTATAACCACAAAGATAAGCTTCCCTTTGAGGGAAAGTTCTTTTAAGAGGTCAATTACATTTTCTGAATCCCGTGATGAAAGGCCTGATGTGGGTTCGTCAACAAAAAGTATAGCAGGTTCCCGAATTAACTCCAGAGCGATGTTAAGCCTTTTACGCTGTCCACCACTAATGGTTTTGTCCAGAACGCTACCTACTTTGAGGTCTTTGCGTTGGTCGAGGCCAAGACTTTCCAGAACATCAAGCACCCTTTTATTCAACTCCTCTTCGGAGTAAGTAGCAAAACAAAGTTTGGCGTTGTAATAAAGGTTTTCGTATACGGTTAGTTCTTCTATGAGCAGGTCGTCCTGCGATACATACCCGATAACTCCGTGTATACGGTCCTCATCTTCATGAATATCAAAGCCGTTGATCCTGATGCTTCCCTTTGTAGGTTTTTCAATTCCTGCAAGTACGTTGAGAAGTGTGGTCTTTCCGGCTCCACTGGCGCCCATAATACCAATGAGCTTGCCAGGGCCTTCCGCTATCCGGACATCCCTTAGCCCAAGTGCTCCGTTAGGAAAACGAAACTCTTCGATCTCGGCATTGAATGAAAGCTTTGTGGTGTTGAATTCTTCATTAAAGAGGGAAATGAGGTCGCTATAGTACAAGGCGGCTCCTTGCGGGGTTTTTATTGTACTACCATGCGAGAACAAATACACCCGGTTTTTCAGCATGATAAAACCGTTTAGAACGATCTCATCTTTGCCCAGGTATTTGGTGAAATACATGTCAACACTCTTCACTCTTAAGAAGATGAGGTTGCCATGTATTTCTGATTGTAGATGCTTGGCTTCACCTTCTCCGTCATTGTTCTCATTACTATTAATGAGCAGGAGGTCGTTGAAGTTAAGCTCTTTTATATCTTGCTGAATAACAAAGCTTTCTATTAGCTTGTATTCATCTTTAACAATGTTAAATACGGTACTGATTGTATCAATGATCTCCATTCTCTGAGGGGTGAAGTTCTGGTCAGAACCTACCAACTCAAGAATTTTGATGAGTACAACAACCTTTTGCTTTTGAGTAAGGGTTTTATTGATCTTCTTGCAAAGGCCAAGGGTTTTTACCGAATCCCTTACCGATGTAAGCTTACGTTTCTTAGTTGTGTTTTCTTCTCCGGAATCGTCGTCTTTACTTTCCTGGTTGTACCCGGAAAATTTATCGTAGAGTTCCAGGTATTCTTTTACCGAATCCTGATCTAATTCCTGCTTAAAGAAACTGATAACAAACTGCCTTTCCTTCTCAGTAACGCCACCATCTTGC
>NZ_SMLW01000579.1:0-19472 GCF_009711405.1 Fulvivirga kasyanovii
TTGTTTCTCAACTAATTTTCAAGGAAGCCCCGAGATAAGCAGGTTAAGCTATAACACCCTGTGTTAAAAATAAAAGGGCCAGCGATAAACCTCGCCGACCCAATTTATTGAGCCTATTGAAACAGCCTCTAAATATCCAAATTTTAAGTTAGCATTAAACCTTCATTACTCATTATCCGCAATATTAAAATTAATTTCTTTCCTAATAGCCCCCCTACCACCATCTAATTTAATAGAGTTGTCTGTCGCACCCACTGCTCCTGTTAATGTAACAATCAAGGTTTTATCGCCATCGGCTATAGCATCATCCAAAAACTTAATAGTAAAATTTGTTTGATCAACAACTACATCACTATTGTCTGTTTTAGTGTATTCAATGAATAGCTTCGCACCGGTTTCAGACGCTGACACTAAACTGTCAGCAGCTATATCAAAATCCACACCATATTCGGCGTCACCGCTAAAAGAAAGCTCAGCTATCAAATCTGCCTCCATTGAAATAGGAACCTGAACAGTAAACTCCTCTTCTTCGCCACCCTCAACTGTTTCCACTTCTTCAGGAGTATTAGCAGCAAATTGAACAAACAAATTAGTTTGCTCCAAGCCATCAATCGGATTATCATAGTCCTCTTCACACGATGCTAATGAAACAATCACCAACAAACATGATATATATAAATAAATATTTTTCATCTTAATATACATTTATTGTTTTTCAAAAAATACCGGCTTATCTCTCAGAGGAGAAACCTCAGGAGCATTAGGGTTATTGGTCAGTGTAGACTGTGGTAATGGAATTCTACTAATAACGGTAGATATTGGCCCCCCAGCAGCCGGTGTAAGGGCTGGCTGTTTTGTTCTTCTCCAGTGAGACCATGCCTCAACACCATTCCAGAATAATGCTTTGTATAGTTCTCTTTGAACAAGAGCTTCACCGCCTGCTGTTACATCCAACGAAGCAATGTATGCATCTTTATCTACTTCATCTATCTCCTGAGCACTACCATCAAATATATTCATATGAGCTCTTACACCGTTCTCCAATGCTTGCTGAGCATTCCCTGTAGCTAGACCTCTCTCATATGCTTCAGCTGCAAGCAAATAATACTCAGATGCTAACAGCCAATCATCAGATTTATCCTGGCTAATATAAAACGGAGAGACATAACCTCTATCTACTGCAGCAGGTAAAGGTGCAGCACCATTAACAGCCCCTTCAAAAACGCCTCCGGCATTCTGATAGTTTGGAACAAAGAATGCATTCAAACGAGGATCGTTTTCATCTGTAAGCATATCAACTAAATTCTTAGAAGCTAACCTCCACGCCTGATGCTGTCTATCCGAAGCACTAGGCAGAAATGAGTTAAACTGGGTAAAGTTATCAAATGTAGCATAATCAAAATTTTGATTAGTTCGTGTTGGAAAATACCTAAACTTCGCATCTTCAGCCCCGTCCATATCATCTATAAAGTTTGCACCGGAACTCAATAGAGCAGATACCTCAGCAGATCGGTCTTGCACATAAGACAGCCTCATTAAGGCCCTAAGTTTTAAGGTATTACCGAAGGCTTCCCAATTATTCATATTTCCACCATAAATATGATCAAAGTTTACAATTGTAAAAGGCTCACTTTGGTTATTCAAGTCTATTCTGCTGAGACCATCATTTATTAAGTCAAGTATTCCCTGGTAAATTGATGCCCCATCGTCATATTTAGGAAACTGAATTTCCGGATTATTAGATTCAAAGAAAGGCATTTCTCCCCACCTATCAACTCCGTGTATCCATGCAAATGCTTGTAGAATTTTAAGCTGAGCAATAACGTTTTGATTTCCTTCTTCCTCAGCCAAACCAATAGCTAGATTCAAATCTTTGATAATGTCCTGATAAAAGGTAAACTCCCAAAAGTTATTATTTCCAATCTCACTAAAGCCGTAAGTATCTGGAGCCGTAAGAACTACAATTGGTTTCCAATGCTGAATATATGCTGCTCCGTCAGGCCCTAAGGTTGTAAGCCTTACTTGGGAAAGAGAAATTGCAGCATTCATCATAAGTGTACCAGGTGGCACATCCGTAGATCTATTTGGGTTTGTATTAACATCTAAGAAATCCTTTTCACAAGAACTCAAGAGAAACAACCCAACAAAAAGTAATATTATATTTTTTTTCATAATTAATTCTTGTTTTAATGTTAGAATGTTAGCCTAACGTTGAAACCATATGACCTAGTAGTAGGCAAGTTAAATGCTTCTATTCCTTGAGCATTCCCAGGACCGTAGAAGCTCACTTCCGGATCAATATGAGGTATTTTAGAATATAAAAGAGCCAAGTTTCTTGCTTCAAAACCAACTTCAATTCTACCAAAAGGAGTATTTTCAATCAAAGATTTGGGTAGAGAATACCCGACTCTTACTTCTCGCAACTTAACATAAGTTGCATCAAATATTCCATCTTCATCAACGTCATCTTGCTGTTGCCAGAATTGTTGTGCTGTAATTGCTATATCATTAGGTTTAGTTGAGACAGCATTACCTTCTTCATCTTCTTCAAGCAAAATAACCCCATTATCAATATATGCTATATCTCTACCTGCTTCTGTTTCTGTAACAACTCCAGATGCTCTTACATTCTGTATAGTCTGCGAATGCAATTCACCTCCTTGTTTCCAATCAATCAGAGCACTTACAGAAAGCCCCTTAAATCTGAATTCGTTTTGAAATCCGAGACGAAAATCTGGAGTAATGTTACCGAGCTTAACTCCTTCTTCATCTAACCTAAGACCGTTATCTGGATTTATTAAATAATTGCCATTCTGGTCGCGTCTCCACCCTGAACCAAAAATAGTACCAAGAGGCTCCCCTACAAATGCCTTAAGGCTAGGGTTTGTTCTTGTACCCGGAACATCAGTATTATCAAAACCATCAAGTAATTCAACTAACTCATTTTCGTTTTTAGCAAAATTAACAGTTGCCACCCATTTAAAATCACCGATTTGCAATGCCGTACCTTCTAACCTTAATTCTATTCCTTTGTTAACGATGCTTCCAGCATTTAGCAACTGAGTGGAGAAGCCTGTACTAGGGGCTACACTCACACCAATAATTTGATTATCGGTTGTTGAATGATAATAAGTCGCGTCTAATATCAAACGGCTATTAAAAAACTGAAGCTCCGTACCTACTTCAAATGTACTAGTGATCTCTGGCTCAAGTTCAGAATTAGGAATCTGGTTAGTTCCAGCAAACCCAGGAATACCATTGAAAGGGTATGAATTATCCACTCCAAACAACTGAAATATATCGGTTTGAGGTATAAATGTAAACTGCAAAGTAAATGGATCCGAATATCCCCCTACTTGAGCCCATCCAGCTCTTAATTTTGCGTAAGAAAGAATATTAGATTTCAAATCAAATGCATCCGTTAACACCGCACTAGCACTCACTCCAGGGTAGAAATAAGATTGATTATCCTTAGGAAGAGTGGAATTCCAGTCATTTCTCCCCGTAATATTTAAGAATAGATAGTCATTATACGAAAAACCTAAATCGAAGAAAACCCCATACAACCTTCTCCTATCCAAAACTGTTTCTGAAGGAGTATTGACAGTGGCATTATCAGGAATAAACAACTGAGGATCAACCAAGTCCTGACCTCTATTAAATGAACTTTCTACATAAATTTCATTAACATTATGACCTAAAATCAAATTAGCATTCAGACCATCTGTAAGGTTCCTATTAATTGTTACAATTAGGTCAGAATTAATCTGCGATTCAAAAATTCGATCCGTCCAAAACTGTCCATTTGCAGCACCAACAGAGTTGGGAACATAAATTTGCTTTCTTTTATCCCTAATAATGTCTGCTCCTAATTTCCAAGAGATATTAATCCAATCCAACGGCTTTACACCAACTTGGCCGAAACCAAACATTCGGTCTACATTCTGAGTAAAAACATTCTCATTTAACGAAAAATAAGGGTTCTGTGTCAATCCTAAAAATAATTTAGGTGTGCCATCTTCATTCATATAATCTCGTAATCCTTCAACATCAATATTGCGAGGTATATCAGTTACAATAGAAGCCACGGCATTCGGATTATTAAATCCCGTTTCTGGACGTCCATCATTTCTCGATCTAATATAATTTATTCCAAAACTAGAATAAAACTTATTACTAAATTCTCTTGAACCGTTCATATTAAATGATAATTTGCTCAATTCAGTATTAGGCACAATTCCTTCCTGGTCAAACGCCGTTACACCAAATCTATAAGTAGATTTTTCATCGCCACCAGCCAATGAAACACTGTTAATTATAGTTTTACCTGTTTCATAAAAATCTTCCACATTGTCTGGGAATGCTTCATAACGCTTTGTAGTCCCATCAGGGGCAATGAAACTTCTTCCATCCATCCTAGGTCCCCAACTGACTGTACCGGCACTATCCAGTTTATTAATAGACCCTTGCCCATATGTATTCTGATAATCAGGCAATCTAAAAGGGTTGTCAAAACGAATAGAACTATTTACGGTAACCGACATTTTTTCATTCTTTTTCCCTTTTTTAGTCGTTATAATAATAACTCCATTCGCAGCTCGCTGACCATAAAGCGCAGCAGCAGCAGCACCTTTAAGCACAGTTAATGACTCAATGTCATCTGGGTTTATATCTCCGGCTCTATTACCATAATCTACGCCAGAAAAGCGATCTACAGACGCAATATTAGAGTTACTGATAGGAACCCCATCCACAACATATAAAGGTTGGTTATTTCCTCCTATTGAAGCAGCTCCTCTAATTACTACTCTAGATGATGCTCCCACAGTACCTGAAGATGCAGTTACATCAACTCCAGCTACTTTACCAGAAAGTGAATTTGCGATATTAGCCTCCCTGGCCTTTAGTACTTCTTCTGAGTCTACAGTCGATACTGCATACCCAAGAGCTCTTTCCTCACGCTCTATACCTGCTGCTGTCACAACAACTTCTGAAAGCTGCTGCACATCCTGGGACATCTGAACATCAATTACGGATCTGCTTCCAACAGATATCTCTTCTGTTGCGAGACCGATAAAAGAAAACACAAGTGTTCCCTCTCCTGTAGGAAGAGTAAGTGTAAAATTACCGTCGATATCGGTGACGGTACCCGTGGTTGTACCTTTCAGCACAACGTTAACTCCGGGTAGGGCCGTCCCATCGTCGATGGACGTAACCTTACCGGATACGGTACGTTCTTGAGCCCACGATTCACTAAATGTGAATGCGAGCGTCAACATGAAACCAAGTAGTAAAAACTTCTTCATATTGTTTTGTTTAGGTTAAAATTTAAAATATATCACGTCCAAACATAATATAAAATTTGGTGAGGGTAAAATATTTTATCAATATTTTACTGCAATTTGGAGTAGACACGACAGATTATTCGGATTAAAAAAATTATATACCCCAAAATGGGGGATGATTACCTAATGATCTGAAACTCAATCCTTCTGTTCATCTGTCTGTGAAGGTCTGAGTCATTGGGAAAGGCGGGCATGTTTTGACCATACCCTTTGTATTTGAGACGTGCTTTATTGATGCCCTTTTCAATTAGAAAATCGTAAACAGATTTTGCCCTCCTTAATGAAAGGTCAAGATTATATTCACCGCTCCCTGTATTATCTGTATGGCCTCCGATTTCAATTCGGGCATTGGGGTTAGCATTTAAAAAACTTATTAGTTTATTTAACTCTGTCTTGGATTTATCTTTCAAAGCATAGCTGTCCACATCAAAAAAGATATTGTTGAGAACTGCTTTTGCTCCCTCAGAGATGGGCTTCAAATAAATATCAAGTTTAACGGGTTGCAGATCTTCATTTAACTGATACTCGAAAGACAGGCTTTCAAACAGGTAACCCGGCTTATTTACATAGAGAGCATAGTCAGAACCTTCGGTTAGCACCATTAAATATTCTCCGGAAACTGAATCTGAATAAACAAACCCTTCTCTGGCTTCATTTTTAAGGTCATATAGCTCTATTCCTGCTTTAAGTGGCTTTTTTGTCACTGCATCAAAAACATGGCCGGTAACATATGAAGTGCGGTATTTAACTTTTGCATTTGCAGGTACATTGAACTCATAAAGCTTACCTTTCTGATTGGGATCATTGGTCACCTCATGAGAATAATATCCCTTTTCGCCATCTGACGTTATAAATAAAGAGACCTGATCAGCGCTTGTATTTATGGGATATCCTATGTTTTTGGGTTCTGACCAGTTTTTATCATCTCGCTCGGTATAAAATATATCAAAGCCACCAAACCCGGTGAGTCCATTGGAGGCGAAATATAACGTCACATTGTTAGGATGAATAAAAGGAGAAACCTCATCATGGGGTGTATTAATTGACCTCCCCAAATTAGAGGGGTTTGACCATTGTTCCTTATCATCCAAATAAGACACCCAAATGTCTCTGCCACCTACTCCTCCTCCACGATTAGAAATAAAATATAAGGTACGGCCGTCAGAAGATAAAGACGGCTGGGACTCCCAGGCGGATGAATTGACTTTACTCCCAAGGTTTACTGGTTCAGACCATTCTTCACCGGTCTTTTTGCTGATGTACAAATCGCAGCTCCCATAGCCTTTTCTACCATAGCAGGATGTAAAAATAAGTACTCTGCCGTCAGCAGATAAGGTGCAGGTGCCTTCGTTCCATTCAGAGTTAATGTTTTCTGACAAAGACTCTGGGTGCATCCACCGGCCATCTGCATTTTTACGGCTTATCACCAGATCCTCATCATGGTTCATGGTAGTTCCCAGACGACGGGTAAATATTACTGCTTGCTGATCAACCGTAACGATAGGAAAATACTGCATAGGGAAGGCATTTACAGTATCACTGAGCGGGCGTGGATTAAATTCCGAAGCAAGCTCCATATTGTCGAGAGCAAATTGAGCATCGTTTTTAATTTTATTGGCATCGGCAAGTCTTCGACTATTTCGAGGATTGGCGCTCAGGTACCTGTCTATATACTCTATTGCCTTTTGATACTCGGCCTTCAGAAGATATAATTCTCCCAGCTCAAAGGCATTGCCTGGCCCTGTTTTTTCACTCAAATTATCTGCTTTAAGCAATAGTTGCTCTGCCTTATCCAGCTCTCCTTTGGCTTTATAGATGATACCTAATCTAAAATAAGCTTCATGAAATTTATCATCCTTGTCTATGGCCTGCTCCAATAGCTGAATGGCCATAGTGTACTGACCTCGTACCCGGTAGTTGTCTGCCTGATAGTAATATTCGGCAGCTTTTTTTGATTTGGTGCTTAAGTTAGCTTGAGCAAATGTTAGAAAAGGGACTATAGACAGCAGTACAACAACAAGTATTCTCATATCGGCATTAAGATTCCTTAAACATATGAATCTGTAACGAGAAATACCAATAAGAAATTTCAGTCTACGCTGAATGTGCTGCTCTCTTTTTTGATGCCTTTAAGGTATTCAACAATAATGAGGCTATGGTCATAGGCCCTACTCCCCCGGGAACAGGTGTGATGTAGCTTGCTTTAGGAGCAACTTCGTCAAACTCCACATCTCCCTTTAGGTAGTAACCACGTTCGTTCTCGTCTGTATCAATCCGTGTGATACCGACGTCCACCACTACCACTCCATCTTTCACCATATCTCCTTTAATCAGACCTGGCTTCCCAGTGGCTACGATGAGGATATCAGCTTGTTTTGTAAATTCCTCCAGCTTTTGCGTGTGTATATGGCAAACTGTAACCGTGGCATACTCGTGATAAGACATGATAATACTCATAGGGGCTCCCACAGTCCTGCTGTTCCCAACCATTACGCAATGACGGCCTTTAATTTCTATGTTGTATCTTTTCAAAAGTTCGAGTATACCATATGGAGTGGCTGGCATAAGACCTGGATTTTTGGAAGTGATCCTACCATAGTTAAGGTTTGTAAAACCATCTACATCTTTCTCAGGGCGGATACACTCTGTCACCTTGGCTGATGAAATATGGGCAGGAAGCGGAAGCTGTACTATTAAGCCATCAATATCATCATCATTATTAATGCGCTCTATTTCGGAAATTAGCTTGGCTTCGCTAATGGTAGCAGGAAAATTCAGGAGAGTATACTCAAAGCCTACCCTGGTGCAGGCTTTGATCTTATTGTTTACATATGTCTGGCTGGCACCGTCATCGCCTACAAGTATGGCTGCAAGGTGTGGCATTTTCCCTCCTACAGACACTATGGACTTGACTTCGGAGGCTATTTCGTCTTTAATTTCATTAGCTATTTTTTTCCCATCAAGGATAGTGTAAGAATCTGCCATTTGCTATTAATCTAATTTAAGTACTGCCATAAATGCCTCTTGTGGTATTTCGACATTACCTACCTGACGCATACGTTTTTTACCTTTTTTCTGCTTTTCCAAAAGCTTTCTCTTTCTGGAGATATCACCTCCGTAACACTTGGCCAACACGTTCTTACGCATTGCTTTTACGGTTTCCCTGGCAATAATTTTTGTACCAATAGAGGCTTGGACAGCAATTTCGAACATTTGTCTCGGGATTAGTTCCTTGAGCTTTTCACACAATCTCTTCCCCCATTCGTATGCTTTATCTCTATGTACAATGGCTGATAAAGCATCTACTTTTTCACCATTAAGCATAATATCAAGCTTAACCATGGTCGATTGCCTGAAACCAATAAGCTCATAGTCCAGCGAAGCGTAGCCCTTGGAAAGGGTTTTAAGCTTATCAAAGAAATCAAATACAATTTCTGACAGAGGTAGTTCAAAGGTAAGTTCTACCCGTTCTGCCGTGAGGTAAACCTGGTTTTTGATAATACCTCTTTTCTCCATGCAAAGACCAATAATGTTTCCGATAAACTCAGACTTTGTAATGATCTGGGCCCGTATGAATGGTTCTTCAATGTGAGAAATGGTGTTAGGCTCCGGCATCTCGGAAGGTGCATTTATTTTCCGGATAGAGCCATCTGTTTTTACTGCATGAAACTGCACGGAAGGAACAGTAGTGATCACTGTCATATCAAACTCACGTTCCAAACGCTCCTGCACGATCTCCATATGGAGCATTCCAAGGAAACCGCACCTGAAACCGAACCCAAGAGCTGCAGATGTCTCAGGCTCCCAAACCAGGGACGCATCATTTAACTGTAGCTTCTCCATGGCAGCTCTTAACTCTTCAAACTCACTGGTTTCAACAGGGTAAATACCAGCAAAAACCATAGGTTTAACGTTTTCGAAACCTTTAACCGCTTCACAAGGCTTATCTACGTGGGTAATGGTATCCCCTACTTTAACTTCTTTAGCTACTTTGATACCGGAAATAATATAACCTACATTACCTGCACTAATTGATTGTTTAGGCTGTTGCTTAAGTTTTAGCACCCCGATCTCGTCGGCTTCATAGGTTTTCCCTGTGTGGACGAATTTAACTTTGTCCCCTTTATTGATTGTACCATCAAAAACCCTGAAATAAACTTCGATTCCCCGGAAAGGGTTGAATACCGAGTCAAAAATCATCGCTTTCAATGGCTTGTTGACATCTCCTTTGGGCGCCGGGATCCTTTTCACCACCGCCTCAAGTATTTCGCTGATGCCGATACCTTCTTTGGCACTTGCCCTGATCACATCTGAGGGATCACATCCTATCAAATTCACGATCTCGTCCGTAACCTCTTCAGGCATAGCACTTGGGAGGTCTATTTTGTTCAGAACCGGTATAATTTCCAGATCATGCTCAAGGGCAAGGTAGAGGTTTGAAATAGTCTGGGCTTCTATGCCTTGTGCTGCATCAACTATCAATAAAGCTCCCTCACAAGCTGCAATGGAGCGGGATACTTCATAGGAAAAGTCCACGTGTCCCGGAGTGTCAATGAGGTTAAGAATGTAGTCTTTCCCCTCAAAGTTATAATCCATTTGTATGGCATGACTTTTAATAGTGATGCCACGTTCACGCTCCAGATCCATGTTATCCAACAGTTGATCCTGCATATCGCGATCTGCAACCGTACCGGTAGACTGCAACAGTCTGTCAGCCAGTGTACTCTTACCATGATCAATATGAGCTATAATGCAAAAATTCCTTATGTTATCCATCTTGTTTATCCTCTCCTAAAAGATTCCTCTCTAATGCTTCAAACCTCAAACTGTGCTACGTCGGAATATTACCAAAAAATATTTACCTAGCAATCAGGACGATACTTCTTACGAATTGCTCAAAAGAAAACAGCTCGTTATATTACGTATGGAGATTTTAGCACCTGATTTTAAAGTGCAAAATTAGATAATTATTACTACTTAATTAACATTGCAGAATACTAATTATTTATACTCTACTATCCATGAATATTGCTGAAAATAAAAAAAGAAACAACATATCCGAATACATTATTCACATGTATCAAACGGAAGACCTGATCAGGGTCTATGACTTTGACATGGAGCAGATAAAAAAGTATGTGATAAAGCATATTCCGGCCGAAGAAGGGGAAAAAGAAGAGATCAGTAAATGGTATGCGGATATAATGGAAAAAATGAAAACTGAGGGCATTGAAGAAAAGGGACATCTTGATGAGGTTCAGGATTATGTTACCCAGTTATCCCAAATAATGAATGAGCTCAAGGAGTCTGACAAGAGTTTTCAAAAGATATACTCTGCCGCCAAACCTCATATTGATGAAAGTATCAGTTTTTCCAACGGGTTTATCAAAGAAGAAGTACAAGCCTGCCTGAATGGTATTTATGGGCTTCTGCTAGCTCGATTGAACGGCCGCCAGGTACCAGAAGAGGTTATGGCAGGTATCAACACCTTTGGAGATGTACTGTCGTACCTGACCTATAAATACAAGCAAAAGAATTTCCTGAATGACAATTAATTCCTTTGCAGCCTCTTGCAGCCCTCATCTGTACTGTTTACTCTGATTTATAAACCTCCCCTCCTTTCATAACGAATGTTACATTTTCCATAGTATGGATATTTTCGAGGGGATTATCATTAACAGCCACTATATCTGCTTTTTTGCCTTCTTCTATAGTCCCAAGGTCTTCGGCATTAAGCATTTTGGCAGCTACACTGGTGGCTGATTTTATAGCTTCCATGGGAGACATGCCTGCTTCAACCATATAACCAAATTCTTTTCCATTTTCCCCATGAGGGAAGACTCCGGCATCAGTTCCAAAAGCTATCTTCACGCCTCGTTTATATGCTTCTGCGAAAGTTTTCTGTATTTGTGGGCCGATAGCCAGGGCTTTAGGTACAACCACTGCAGGGTAGTACCCTTCGATTTTTGCCTGCTCCGCAACAAATTTTCCTGCTGAAATGGTAGGCACATAGTAGGTCCCTTTTTGCTTCATCAGATCCATTACCTCAGGGGTCATCATGGTTCCGTGTTCAATGGAAGTTATGCCGGCTTCCACTGCCCTTTTCATGCCTTCTGCCCCATGTGCATGGGCAGCGGTAATCATACCATATTCCTTTGCAGTCTCAACAATTGCTTTAAGCTCATCCATTTTAAATTGAGGCCCTGAACCATCTTTGGCTACACTTAACACACCACCCGTGGCTGTTATTTTAATCACATCTGCTCCATTTTTATATCGCTGCCTTACAGCTTTTCTGGCCTCATCTTCACCATTGATCACTCCTTCTTTTGGTCCCGGATCTCCCATCAGATCATGCCTGTAGCCATTGGTGGGGTCAGCATGTCCTCCGGTCGTGGCAATAGACTTACCGGCGGAAAATATTCTGGGCCCTATCACCTTACCCGCATTGATTGCGTTTCTTAAAGCTGTATTGACACCGCTTCCTCCAAGGTCACGAACGGTAGTAAAACCTGCCATCAAAGTTCGGTTGGCATATACGGTTGAGTTAAAAGCAATATCGGCCTCGTTCAAGGTAAATCTTTTAATGTAGTTGTCGCGACTGGTTTCCCCTTCAATATGGACGTGCATATCCATCAATCCGGGAAGTACAGTCTTACTTTTCAGATCAATTACTTTTTCATTTTCAGCAGCTTGCGTATATCCTTTTTCAACCTTTACAATTTTGTCGCCTTCAACGACAATAGTCATTTCTTTCATGACTTTATCATTTTTCCCATCTATCAGTTGGCCGCAATGTATGAATGTTTTTTGCGCATGAAGGTTTATGGCTATCCCTGTAAAGAACAGCAAACATGAGATCAGAAATATCTTTTGCATATGTTTTGTAGGTTGCGTGTTGAGCCTACCAATATAAGAATAAGTCTATTATGAAAAAACCTTTAATATAGCAAGGTACTCATCTTCATCGCCCTGATATACTATCTGAGTTTCAAATCCACATGTTGCAGCTATTGCAACCAAAGTATTTTGATCGAGGTATAGCCATGGGAACCATTCTCCTTGCACATTTTTATACTCGTATTGATATTTTATTTCTCCAAAATATCTGTCAGTTGGTAAATCTCCCTCATAGAGATACGAAATATCACTCGAATCTATAACGATTTGGCCGCCATCCGACAAAAATGACTTTAGCTTGTGCAAAAAATCAGTGAAGTTACTTCTGGTTCCTGAAATGCCTGTGCCATTCATTAACAGCAGTAGTGTATCATACCTATTATCGGTGTGCCATTGAAAAATATCCTGGTGACACACTTTAGTCACTCCCCTTTTACGCATTATTTCACAGGCTTTACCTGATGTTTCTAAAGCGGTAACATCCAGCTCCTGCTGCAAAATCAGACTATGCACACCAACTCCAGCACCAATGTCCAGCGTTTTGCCCTGGCATAGGTGCAATGCATATTGTTCAAGGTCGGTAAGATCATCCTCATTTCTAAAAAAAAACTCTATGGGCATTTCCTCAGGTTCCCCATAGTTATTGTGCAGTAACAATGGCGATGCAATGCCATTGTTAAAGTAGTCGGACAGGGCTTGTCCATAAACATCGGTATATGTCAATTCGGTGTGTTATTTTAACTTTAAGTACAGTTCTGCTCTTCGTTGTATATCCTCTTTGGTTATTTCCATTTCAGGGTCTACCAATGTGGTCGAAACCAGGTCAAAAAGAGCATCTTCTTCATAACCCAATTTCTTAAGAACTTTCAGGCAAAACTTCATTTCTTCCTTGTGTATCCTTCCGTCTATTTTCATCACCAAAACAAGGTTTGCCATTAATTCTATCTTTTCCTCTTTAGTAAGGTGTTCCAAAGATGGAATGGTGTCTTCAGCGGCTGTTTTAGCTATAATAGCATCAATATCGTCAGGATCAACGTTGCTGGATATTCCAATCTGACGTATAAGCTCAAGCTCTGCATCATCGGTATCCCCGTCAATCTTGGCCAGTTGTACCAGGATGTTTAAGTGTGGATTATCCTCCATTTTTATAGATTTTTAAAATGAGACATTAAATATATTTGATTTTACGCAAACTCAACCTTGGAGTGACCGGTTTTATTATAAATTACGTATAATGCACCAGAAAGGCCAGTGGTGCCCGCTTATAAATTTACTGCTCACTATTTTTTAATTTGGCTAAATTTTGGTCAAGTTGTCCTAACAATCAACATTCCTAAACAAATAACCTTATGAATTTTCTTGCCCATTTATATTTATCCGGTAATGACGAAGAAATAATGGTAGGAAATTTTATTGGTGATTTTGTAAAAGGAAAGGCCTATGAAGCCTATAGCGAAAATATTCGGCGAGGTATTTTACTCCACCGCAATATAGATGAGTACACTGACCATCACCCCATAGTAACGGAGAGCAAGAAAAGGCTCTGGGGTAAATACCGACATTATGCCGGGGTAATAGTCGACATGTTTTATGATCATTTCCTGGCAACGCACTGGGCGGAATTTCACAAAATGTCCTTGGCTGATTTCGCTCAACATGTTTACAAGCTTATACAATCTTATGAAGACCGTCTTCCAAAAGGTGTAAGATATATGCTGCCTTACATGATTGAGCATAACTGGCTGCTAAGTTATGCGAAGAAAAATGGGATCAATAATGCGCTTACAGGTATGGCCAGAAGGACCTCTTTTAATTCAAAAATGGAGGAAGCTGTACACGATTTAGACCTTTATTATAATGACTTTGAAAACGATTTTAAAAGGTTTTTTCCTGACCTACAAGCTTTTGTCCAGGAATGGTTGAAACATAATTAAGAAATAAGGCACCGGAAAATTCAAACATCCGGTGCCTGCCTGATTTTATTTTATTTCAAAACTCGCCTTATCGCTTACTGAGCCATTAACCACTTTTATGGTATACTTCCCTTTGCCTGCATACCCCCACTCCTGATCGTCTTTCTTTTTCTTCTTTCCATATGAAGTGGTCTTAACATCCCATTTTGTTTTATGGAATCCGGCAGCCCCATTACCTTCTATTTTCCGCACCAAACCGTTGTTTTCGTTATATATTTCTATCGAAACACTTTGGGTGGGTTTTCCTACATAATATCGGATATCCATTTCCGGATCAAAAGATTTTAGATAAGGATACTGCTTTTCTCCCCATTTTTCAGAGTGGCGTATATTTTCTACTCCAAATATTTTAACAGCTACATCAGTATTTCCTGCCACTTGTTGAAAAGGCTTAACATCAATAATATAAATGCTTCGGCCGTGAGTGCCAACGACAAGTTCGTTCTCTCTGGGGTGAACCATCAGGTCGTAAGCGGCTACATTGGGCACCTGGTTTACCATCATCCATGTATTGCCCTTATCAAAGCTGGTATATGTACCATGATCAGTGCCTAAGTACAGCAAATCGGGATTAACGGGATCCTGGATCAGGTCATTAACCACTACTTCGGGTAAATTCGACTTTAGGGATTTCCAACTTTTACCGTAGTCCGTACTCATGAAGATGTAAGTACTAAAGTCATCTTCCCTGTAGCCATTAAGGCTTACATATACTTCACCTTCATGATGGGGGGAAGCAAATATGCTGGCTATCCATTTGTCTTTGGGCAAGCCTTCGGATATGTCCATCCACTCACCTCCGGAGCTTTTGCTTACGTGAACATTACCATCATCAGTTCCTACATATATCAGCCCAAACTTAAGCGGAGATTCGGAAACCGTTGAAATTGTCGAGAATGGGACATTTCCCTGAGGCTTGTTTTTAGTAAGGTCAGGGCTGATCGCCTCCCAGCTATCACCTCTGTCCAAACTTCTGTAAAGTCTTTGAGACGCGATATAGACTATATCAGGGTTATGATCGCTCAAGATCAATGGCGTTCTCCAATTGAAGCGAAGTACATCTTCACCAATATCGTGTTGGGGTGTTACTTTGGTAAAGTCATTTTCTTTTCTATTGACTCTATAATAGTTTCCAAACTGAAATCCGGTATAGACGATATTGTTATCTCGTGGATCAGGAGAAACAAACATGCCATCACCACCGAAAAGCTGCTCCCAGTGTTTTGTTCTGTTCGGCACTGATTTGGAAGATCCAACCAGGGTACCATTGTCCTGGAGCCCGCCATATACATTGTATGGCTTGTCCATATCTACATTAACCGTGTAAAACTGGCCTACAGGCATGTTATTGATGTGTCTCCAGTTTGCTCCTTCATCATAGCTCTCATATAGTCCTCCATCATTACCCAGCAACAAGTGCTGAGAATCTTTGGGGTTGATCCAAAGTGCCTGATGATCTACGTGGACGTCGCCTATGGTATCGAGCCTTGAATAGGTGACACCTCCATCAGTAGACTTCAAAAGTGGTACTCCAAAAATATAAACCAGATCAGGATTATCAGGCGCTACACGCACCTCTCCAAAGTAGTAACCATAGGTAAAATAAACCCCCTCCAGATCATAGCTATTCATTTTCTTCCAGGTATCACCATAGTCGTCGGAGCGATATAGTTCTGCTCCTACGGTTGAGGTGTTGAACAAAGCATCGTTGGCATCACCAAAATATTCGGCTATAGCTACAGGCTGATATTTCCCTTGCCTGATTTCCTTTTTAATACGCTCAGCATTGTATTTTTTAGGAAAACCATTATCCTTTAGAAATTCATTGAGCTGGTCATCACTCAGGTCAAGGAGGTGCTGCGCTGTCATGTCCCTGAAATCGGTTAGCTTCAATTTCTTGTCTTCTTTCTTCTTTTTCTCCTTCTTCACTGTAGCCTGATTATCAAGAAAAGCATAGATAATATTAGGACTTGATGCGCTGACATTTAAACCAATGCGCCCTACTATCTCCCCTTCGGGAAAACCATCCATAGTTTTTGACCAGGTTTGTCCTCCATCATCAGAGCGGTATATCCCCGAACCGGGGCCGCTGCCTTTAAAATCCCAGGCTTTCCGGGTTCTTTCCCATGCACTCGCCCAAAGCTGGTCCGGATTTGCCGGGTTGATCACAAGGTCAATGATCCCGGTGCTATCATTTACAAACAAGGTTTTGTTCCAGGTTTTCCCTCCATCGGTACTTCTATAAACACCACGGTCTTCATTGTGCGTGTAGAGGGCTCCCACGGAAGCAACCCACACAATGTCCGGGTTCTGAGGATGGACTATAACTTTCCCAATGTGTTGGGTATTGCTTAGCCCCAGGTGCTGCCACGTTTTGCCTCCATCGGCTGTTTTATAGACACCTGAACCTGCATAGCTCGACCGGCTACTGTTGTTTTCCCCGGTACCGACATAGAGTATTTTGCTATCCGAAGGGGCAAGCGCCATGTCTCCAATACCGAGGGCATCCTGATCATCAAAAACAGGTGAAAAGGTTATCCCCCGATTGGTGGTTTTAAATATCCCTCCCGAAGCATATGCCACGTAGTATTCTTTGGAGTTGGTTTCATTTACGGCTATGTCTACAATCCGTCCTCCCTGGACTACAGGACCGATATTCCTGGCCTCATAGCCCTTTAGCAAAGATTTTTCCGCCAAGGCCTTCCGGCGAGTATGGGAATCTGCTATTTCCTTTGAAGGGTCCTGGGCAAATAGGGTAAAGGGTAAAATAAGAACAGATAAAAAAACTTTAAATTTATTCATCTCAAGAATTTGGTTTGACTAAGGGTTAATAAATCATTTCACTGTAGCTAAGGTTTAGCCTGTACAGAAAAAAGTTTGTAACATTACATATTGTTAAATCTAAAAAAATAACTTCGTTATGGATAACGATCCTGAATTGAACGGTAAATATTTGGGACAGATCTCCGAAGACTTTGTAGTAGTGGCGGATACACTCAAGGAAGCATCTTACCAAATCAGGAAAAGAAAGTTTTCTGATTATCCAATATTTCCTATTTCAAAAATAGATCTGCCCATAGGCCAATTGCTGATTGGCAAAGAAGAGCTGGCGATAAACTGGAATTATAATGCCTCGTACCTGGATGAGTTTGTACAGCGGGAAATAGTGGGAGAAGACGGCATCGAAGCTTTTAAGAAAGCGTACAAAGACCCGGATGAATTCTGTTGTTTGTTTGTAGTGGACAATGACTTCACTAACTTCCTGTTTATCCCCTACCCTGAAGATTGATCAAGCCCTGAAATAAGTTGAGCCTCGTTAAAGGCTCAACTGACATCTATCTTTTATTATTTTACGGCTTTTTGAAGTGACTCCAGCCCTGAGCTGTTACCTCAACTTCATTACCACCTTTGGTGGCCATGATATTTCCTTTATCACTGCTCTGCACATAGCCAATAAAATGAATATCGGCATGTTTTTTAAGTTTTTCCATATCATCCATGGATACGGTAAAGAGCAGTTCGTAATCCTCGCCTCCATTCAGCGCCGCTGTCGTAGGGTCAATACCCAGCTCAACGGCGGTGTCGTAGGTTTGTTTATCTATGGGCAGTTTATCTTCATATATTTTCATACCCATACCGGATTGCCTGCTAAGGTGAAGCAGCTCGGAAGCTAATCCGTCGGATATATCAATCATTGAAGAGGGCACTATATCAAGCTCGGCCAATTCATGGACAACACCCATTCTTGCCTCTGGTTTTAACTGACGCTGTACAATATAATCATACTTATCCAATTGAGGTTGCATATCCGGATTGGCCATAAACACCTGCTTCTCCCTTTCCAGTATCTGCAAACCAATAAAAGCCGCCCCAAGATCACCGGTAACACATATCACATCCTTTTCCTTCGCTCCTGACCGTTTGGTAATTTTATCCTGCCCAACCATACCAATGGCCGTAACAGAAATCACCAACCCGCTCATTGAAGAAGTGGTATCCCCTCCAATAAGGTCTACTTTATAGTTGTCGCAAGCAGCCTTTACTCCTTTATAAAACTCATCGACAGCCTCCACTGAAAACCTGTTGCTCAACCCGAGATTAACCGTAATTTGTTTGGGTATGGCATTCATAGCGGCCACATCAGACACATTGACCGCGACAGCTTTATAACCAAGGTGCTGCAAGGGGGTAAAGGAGAGATCAAAATGCACTCCTTCCAGCAGCATATCAGAAGTAACTATGATACGGCTGCCCAAGCTGTTGAGCACTGCAGCATCATCACCTATACCCAGTTCGGTTTCGTTATTTACGGAGGTAAAATTTTGGCTGATCCTGTCTATCAGGCCAAATTCCCCCAAATCGCTTATTTCAGTTCTTTTATTTTCCATAAATACTTGTTATGCTAAATTCATCGGCACTATATGCACTTCGTCGCGCAAAGGTACACGTATATCTTTTATAACTAATAGCACCGGTTACAAACTGTGTACGCTCTTGTATCAATGAATAACTAAAAAGATGCTATTAAACATGGGTATGAAAGCTATAATGAAATTTGTGAGTTTTTTAGTAGTTGGTGTAATACTTTTATCCGCATGCGGACCCAAGCCCCAGTACAAGACCAGGGTGGGTAAGAAGAAATTAAAGCACTATAATTCCATTCAGTACGGAAAAACAGAGCCTAAAACCTTTAAAAGCTTTAAACGTCAGAAGTAATTTCCTGACATAATTCAATAAGAACTCCATTAGTACTCTTGGGGTGTAGAAAGCAAACGAGTTTGTTATCTGCACCCTTTTTGGGTTTGTCGTTCAGCAAAGTAAACCCTTCCCTGGACAATCGTTCCATTTCAGCATGTATATCGGCTACTTCATAAGCTATGTGATGGATCCCCTCACCACGCTTTTCGATGAATTTGGCAATTGCAGAATTTGGATCTGTAGCCTCCAGCAATTCTATCTTGGTTTCACCTACTTTAAAAAACGAGGTATTTACATGCTCTGATGCCACGCTTTCTATTTTGTAGTGCGCACTGTTAAACAGCGTTTGAAACAGCATATTTGAAGATTCAAGGTCTTTTACAGCTATTCCTATATGTTCTACTTTCAGCATATCTTATAATTTAGTTTTTGTCCGTCATTTGACTAACTTTGCCCAAAACTTGAAACTTTTTGACTTTTAGGAAAGTTTTAATTTAAATTTATTCTAAAGTAACAGAATTTAACCCCATATAATGGATACTTCGAGCGATATTCA
>NZ_SMLW01000579.1:19667-22845 GCF_009711405.1 Fulvivirga kasyanovii
GCAGCGAGGATACAGGAAGAAATAAAGAGCCATCTTGGGCTCAGAAGTAGCGACCTGATGTTTGAATATGGTAATACAGACGGCAAAATAAAACTGGATCTTATTACCATTAACCCAAGGCACAATCAGTCCTTTCTTTTTCACTCTGTGATGGGCTTTGATAAAGTTGATGCCCTGAACAAAATGCTCGATTACGTTGAAAATTATAAGGAGAAAGAGAATTCCTACACTATTCAATGGATAGCAAAAGGCAACAAAGAGCTTAACACTTCGTATTTTAGAGCGAGCAGTGTATATGATGCTTTAGATAAACTATACTATGGGCGCGACTCAAACACTATAACTGTTTTTAGTGTTGTATTGAATCCTGTAGCTTAAAATTTGGCAAGTATGATTAATGTAACTGATAAGGCGAAAGATAGAATTATAGAACTTCGCGAAAAAGAAGGTAAGTCGAACGACCATAACATCAGGGTGCTCGTACAGGGCGGTGGTTGTTCGGGCTTGATGTACGACCTGAAGTTCGATGCCCAGATAGAGTCTGCAGATGAAGTATTTGAAGACAAGGGTATAAAAATCCTCGTTGATAAAAAGAGTCTTTTATATCTATTGGGAACCACATTGGATTTCTCCGACGGGCTTAATGGCAAAGGGTTCCAGTTTATCAACCCTAATGCTACCCGAACCTGCGGATGCGGGGAAAGTTTCTCGGTGTAGTAACTTCATAAAAAATATCAGGAAGCCTCCGGGGATTACCGTGAGGCTTTTCTATTTTTCACCCCTTTCTCCTTCGCTTCGGTATACTTCTTTAGGTATACTTTAAATTCCGTACCTTTTCCCTCCTCACTGTCGATCTCTATCTGCCCATGGTTTTCCCTGATAAACTGACCAACGAGCATCAACCCCATACCTGTCCCTTTTTCATTGTTGGTGCCCATACCTGAGATTCCCTTACCCACCTGATTAAAAAGCTTGCTAAGTTTTTCTTCATTCATTCCCAGGCCTGAATCCTTCACGTGGATCACCACGCAATCTCCGCTTTCGGTATAAAAGATCCTGACCTTACCTCCTTTATATGTGAATTTAATAGCGTTGCCAATAATATTCTGTACAATAATCCGCACGTGGTTAATATCGGCGTAGGCATATACTTCATCCTTTTTATGCTCAATGACCACCCCTTTATCCTTGGCCAAAAAATTAGCTACTGCCAATACCTGATTAACGGTAGCAGGAACATCTACCCGGTCAAATTCAACAGCCACTCCCATTTGCTGGCTGATGGCCCAGCTTAGCAGGTTATCCAGCATGTGCGAGACCATAATTACCTTATTATGAAGTCCCTTAAAAACTTCCTCCTGTTGTTCCTGTGTGAGCACTCCCATTCTTATTACCTCCAAAGTGCTCATAATGGAGGCCAGCGGGCTTCTAAGGTCATGCCCTATTACAGAAAGCAACTTATCCTTAGCTGAATTAAGCCTTTCAAGGATCTCATTTTGATCTGTTATCTGCCGCCTGTGCAGTTCTATGTCAGCATTCTTTTCACGCAGTTCATCATTGAGTTTTGTTTTTAAGCGGTTGCTCCTGTAAATTATATATGCCAAAACAATCATAAACAGTGCTATAAAACCTACAAAAAAACTGAGTAGCCTGTTGATCTTTACCGCTTGTTTAGTCACTTTATTCTCCTTCTGCAGTTGCAGGTTTTCATCTTCCTTTTGCTGCAGGTAGAGTTCATGGATCCTTTTATCCATAGCAACAGAGTTCAGGCTATCGCTATACTGCTTATAGATCACATGGTATTTATAGGCCTGCTGATAATCTTTTTTTGCCGCATAAGTATCGGCAAGGATTTTAAGTACCTTTTGGGCATCCCACCTGGCTTTTATTTTCTCTGCATATTCCAGGCTTTTCAGGCCATGACCTACGGCTTTATCATAAAGTCCCAGCTCATAATTAACACTGGCCAGGCCTGCATGCGCAAAACTTTTCTCCCAATTATCCTTGTAACTGGCGTTGAGTGCCTGCTTGTAGTATTCCAGGGCTTTATCATACTTTCCGGCATGTAGGTATATCTCTCCCAGGAGGTTAGTAGCCATTACATCCATTCGCTCAAAACCGTGCCTTTCACTTATTTCAATACACCTTTGCAGGTAATCGATCCCCAGTTCGGATTCATTGGTATGATCATAAGACAGTCCCAGGTTGAAATAGCCTGTCGCCAGCAATAGGCTATCATGCTTTACCGCCTTATTACTTATTATTTTTTGATATTCTTCTACTGCGGCATTGTATTTACCCTGGGCTATATAAATAAGCCCGAGATTATTGTATGCCCATAAAACCCTGTTTTGATTACCTAATTCTTCAAAAATCCTTAAAGACCTAAGGTATGCTTCCAGTGCATTATCATATGCGCCATTCACATAATACGCTGATCCCAGGTTATTAAGAGCCCAAGCCTTTCCTGATTTAAATTCCTGGTTTATGGCTAGCGTATAGGCTGATCTGGCATAGTATTGAGCACTGTCAGAGTTATCATATAAATAGATCCGGGAAATGTCATTCAATAAGTTAACTGCATTGGTATCCTGACTGAAATTCTGGTCAGCCTTTTTTTCCATCCAGGTGTTCAGCAGAGAGTCAAGCTGCCTTTGCCCGCTTACCTGAGGTATATCAAAAGCGAAGAGACAAAATAATATTAAAACCGTAACTTTTAGATTGAACGACATTTCAAATCACTTCATATCTTATTCAACCAGGGCTATACACTTAAGCTCTATAGCGATAGGCGTAGGCAAAGCATTGACTTCGACAGTAGTTCTGCAAGGCTGGTTATCCTTGAAGTACTGCGCATATATTTCATTATATTTTTTAAAATCGTCCTTCATATTGGTTAAAAAGACAGTGACATCTATCAGCTTATCCCAACCTGAACCTGAGGCTTCCAAAACGTGCCTTACGTTCTCAAAAACAGAATGACACTGTGCTTCTATATCGTAAGAGGTTATGTTACCTTTCTCATCCAGCGTCACACCAGGAATTTCCTTGGTGCCTTTCCTTCTCGGCCCTACTCCGGATAAAAACAGCAGGTTCCCCACTTTTCTTGCATGCGGATACAAACCTACAGGCTCTGGTGCTTTATCTGAATTTAGTATATCGCTATGTTTCATTTACT
>NZ_SMLW01000649.1:0-6010 GCF_009711405.1 Fulvivirga kasyanovii
AATGTTACTACTGTACAGTCGACATATGTCATGTCCAATGGAGGAGCCACAATATCCGGCCCTCGTCAGAATAGAAGTCTAATACATCGCCTCGTTGCGGTGCTCAATATTTATAACATAAACCCCGAATAATCATGGCGCAATGTTTTGCTCTTATGGGTTGGAGTTTACCCGTCATCGAAAGCATGCAAAAACTCAACAAGCCGTTTGTAGTCGTATCATTCAGCGATTTTGAGCCTTATGCAAAGGAAAATAACATTCCCTTTGTGGCTTATAAGTTCGATGAATGGAGTGACACTTCCAACTCACTTGACCTCGCTGAAAAGCTCAAACCCTACAATGTCGATGTGGCAGTTCCTCTATTTGAAGAAACTGTAGAATGGGCCGGAGCCTTAAACTCTATTTACAGAGGTGACCCTCGTGTACTTAACCGTGCTTTCTTGTTCAGAAATAAAGCTATGATGAAGCGCAAAGCGCTTATTGGTGGCCTTCGCGTAGGGCTATTTGAAGAAGTACATAACCGTGAGCAGGTAAAACAGTTTATGAAGCGGCTCAATGAAGCCAACCTGCAAGTGGGCAACGAAGAGGATAGCTGGGTGCATATCAAGCCTTTCGCCTCAGCCGGTACGGTTGGACACCGCCTTCTACGCTCGTTCAAAGATATAGACGAAAAAGTGGAGGACAGTGACTTCCCCTGCCTGGCAGAAAGTCATCTTGCAGGCCGTGAGTTTTCCTGCGAAGCATTTGTACACCGCGGAAAAGTGAAATTTCTCAACATCACGGAATATGTGAAGCTTGGCTATTCCAACTTTGTTCCTGAGGGTCATTATCTCGCTTCAAAGCGTCCGCTAATCCATGAAAAAGTACAGCAGCTTGTAGATATTTTCGGCATTGAATACGGCATGATCCACCCGGAGTGGTTCTTAACAGAAAATGACGAGTTGGGCTTCGGCGAAGTGGCCTGCAGAATACCAGGCGGGCATATTCTCGAACTGGCCTCTAAAGCCTATGAATTCGATGCCCTGGCCGCCTTTGTTATGTGCCACGACCCTTCTTTGACTGATGAAGAGGTGGATGCACTCTTTCCGCCACAGGAGTTTGAGCCCAAAAACCATTTCGGTAATGTTATGATCTACCCTCACAAAAATGTGATCGAAAAACTGGAGATCCCGGATGAGCTAAACGAAGAGCCTTACTTCCTGGATCATACCCTGGTGCCGCCTTTGTCAACACAAAAGATCGATTCGAGAGAAGGTTTTGGAAACCATTTTGGAGCGGTTAACTTTAAAGGTGAAGACCCGGACAGGATGACTGAATTATTACAACACTATGAAAACGTAGACTTTTACGTTTAAAGGGAGGCATTTAATAACCATATGACCACAACACTGGAAAGAGGATACGATAATTTTGATGAAAGTTTTGAAGAGTTTAAATCAGCCAGTGAGCTTACTAAAAAGGAGAAAGCACAAAAGCTAATCAGCCAGGTAGATATATTGAGCAAGACCAGGGAAGGGCTGAAATACCTGTACAACAAGAGCCTGGAAATGGAAGCCCAAGGATTCTTTGCAGATACCGCATGGAACGACCCTGAAAAGCTCGCCCCTGCACTGGTTAAAGGAACCCTGACGGCAGGAAGCCCAGGTGCCAGCTATGAGATCATAAGCGAACTGCGCATGCTGGCACATAGCAAAGCTGATGTGCATAATGGCACTAAAATATCCCGAAAGGATGCAGAGGCTTACCTTGAAGAGGTGCTCGTTCATAACCTGGAGTTTGCCTTTCAGGACCTGACCGAAGAAACCCGGACGGTTATGAACCCGCAGGAGGTAAAGCGGGCCTTTAACCTGTTCAGTTTTTTGGTGGCAGAAACCGGCTTGCATGGCATTAAAGACAAGCTGGCTGAGGAAATACAGCTTATATGTGAACAACGGCCGGTAGTAACACGAAAGGCGCGTGAGATTATACACATGGTGAGCAGCAAAATGACGCTTGACCCCGAAAACGAGGCTGATAAGCGACTGCTCTATTATGTACATGCTGTAAACTCACCTACCGAGCTGGCTAAGCAAAATTCTGACCCTGAGGCGTATGCGGAAGCTATAAAGAAACTGGACAGCCGGGAGCTACTGGAAGAGGCCGAAAAGCTGGCCGCGCCTATGCGGGCCACTGGTCTGGCCACTCCATTTATAGCTTCTATGCTGCTACACCTGGCAGCAGTGGAGCCTGATTTGATCCCCAAGGCCCTTTTACTCAATAAAAGAGGGCAGGCCGAGTGGAGCAAGCATGAGGACCTGATCATCAAGCTGATCGGTGAAGTGGTCAGTATCGATAGTTTTCAATGCATTTACGGACTGGCGCGGGTTTTGGAAAAGAGCCTGCTCTCCAGAAATGCCGTAAAAGCCAGCCTGAACAACCTGCGCATGATCAGCATCAATCCGCAGGTAGAAAAACGGATCTTAAAATGCCAGACAAAACCGCGCAAAACGGTAACGGCTAAGCAATACCTGCTAGCAGCTACCTTGCGGGTTTTAGGCCAGCCTCTGGGTATCGGGCAGGGCAATAACTCTACCTGCCAGTCAGCAAGAGGTATAAGTATGTGGAGCCAGCACTCACCTGCCAAACTGATCAATATGATCATTACCGTGGCAGCCCAAAACAACCTCATACTGCGGTTTGAAAATGTAGACCTTGAGTCCAACAAACTGACCAAAGGGCTGGTAGACAAGCTGGATTATAACCTGGATGCGGTATCAGCAGTGCTGGTGCCCCACCTGGACAAAATCTACAATGAAATGATGCGGATAGCATCTGGCAGAGGCGAAGACCCACACAAATGGGTAAACCCTGCCTTGTACGGGCATTGGATACATATTGGTTTCGCTTCAGCGTATAGCTATCTGACCAATGCCATCCAGGATTTCAAGGGATTTGTGAGGCTTTTTTATGCTGCCCTTCATCCCGAGTATAACGGCGGCCGGGAGGTGGTGTACCCTAACCCGCTGGGCATATTTGTTACCTCAAGGGCCGGGGCCATGATCGGCTTTCATGCTGTTTCTCTCCTGCATGTTGGCAAGGATGATGATGGCGTTATGCGAGCATATTTCCTGAACCCGAACAACGAAGGCCGGCAAGACTGGGGCCAGGGTATCAGGCCATCAGTTTACGGACATGGCGAAAAGCATGGGGTATCGTCACTACCCTTCCACCAGTTTGCAGCCCGGGTATATGCTTTCCACTTCAACAGCCTCGAAACCAAGGCTCACCTGGACAGTGTGCCGGACGAAGAGATAGAAAAAGTGGAAAAACTTGCGCGGGAAAGCTGGGGGAAATCTTATGTATGGAGCGAACTTAAAAAACAATGGTAAGACATTCATCTCGTATTAACCTTAGCCAGTCGGCTTTACAGACCAATTTCAATTTCATCAGAAAGAAGGTAGGCAAAAATGTTATCATCTCCTCGGTAGTGAAAGCCAATGCTTATGGGCACGGCATTCATGAGTTTGTACCTATGGCGGAGAAGTGTGGCATTAATCATTTTTCAGTGGCTTCCTCGTTTGAAGCGGAAGAGGTGCTGGAAGTCTGCTCCAAAAATACACACATTATGATCATGGGTATCCTCTACAAAGAGGACATCCCCTGGGCGGTGGAGCATGGTATAGAATTTTATGTTTTTAATTATGACCGACTGGAAATCGTCAAAGAGACTGCACAAAAGCTCAATAAAAAGGCTATAGTACACCTTGAAGTGGAAACAGGGGCCAACCGTACAGGGCTTAATGCAGAAGACTTTTCGAAAGCCCTGAAGTTTTTAAAGGACAATCAGGACTACATACAATTTGAGGGACTTTGCACTCACCTGGGCGGAGCTGAAACATTGGCCAACAAATTTAAAATTGATACTCAGGTAGAGCGCTACCAGGCGTTTCTTGATGAGTGTAAGGCACTGGATTTCATGCCTCACCTGCGGCATATTGCCAGCTCGGCGGCAGCACTGGCCTTTGAAGAAACCCGCTTCGACATGGTAAGGATCGGTGTGGCCCAGTACGGCTTCTGGCCCAGCCCCGACATCCGGTACCTGCACATGCAACAGACCGAAAAACCAACCGAAAATGGCTTAAGAAGAATATTTACCTGGAAGACGGATGTTATGGATCTCCGCAAAGTAAAGGCAGGAGAGTTTGTAGGCTACGGCACTGCTTTCCAGGCCGTTCAGGACACCAAAATAGCCGTACTCCCACTAGGCTACTCCAATGGCTACCCCCGGGCTCTATCCAACCGCGGCCAGGTACTGATCAAAGGCAAAAAAGCCCCCATCGTAGGCCTGATCAACATGAACCTGTTTATGGTCAACATATCCCACATTCCCGATGTGAAAATCGGTGATGAGGTAGTGCTGGTTGGCAGACAAAAGAATAATGTAATCAATGTGAGTTCATTTACCGATACCACTCAATTGCTGAATAATGAGATGTTGAGCAGGTTGCCCGCGGCTATTCCGAGGAAGGCGGTATCGTAGAGGTTCCGTAGTATAAGCTCGGGTAGTGCTTCTAAGTTGGGGATTCCAAATATTTTCTCCGTTGCACTACGAAAATTTGGAATGACGGGGTTTTTCTTGGGGTAGCAGTTTCTAAAGCGGCACAACTGCCGGAACCCAACCTCGTCATTCCCGAATTTTCTTACTCTAAAAGTAATTTCATTGCCGCCTTTAATGAAAATATCGGGAATCTCCTTGATCCAGGGCACTGGCTGTACATTGCCCACAATCCGAAATAAACGTATTGCTTTTGATTCATTTCCGTATATTTACAGTGCGAACTTTATCAAATAATAACATGGTGCAAATACCACAAGCACGGTTTAAACCAAAAATCCTGGAGAGGCATACGGGTGGAAGTCCCGAGACCTACTCAAAGCACCGCTTTGATGAAGTTCGCAGTGACCTCTCCTATTTTCATTCACTAAAACCATTATATTATGCGAACTTCAAATGGTCCGGCAGCCTATTTTAGAGGTGAAAACCTCACTAACCACGTAGTAAGTTTAGAGCCTCTAAACTCCTCGGAAATTGAATTTATAGACAAAATCAAATTTCAGGGAATTGAGGAGTTGATTGATTCTTTAAAAATGATTCATGACTTTGCGGCGTATCACTCAGACTTAAGCCTTGGAACTACGGAAAAGATGGCCCTTCTAAATCTTAAGATTTTATGGGAGGGACTTGAGGAATTAAGCAGGCGCTAAGTTTAGTATGGAGCTGTCGGGATTGACAGCTTCCAACAATTTTGACGATTATAACGGCCGTGTCCCAGAAAAAGCCTGCGCGCCTGTTAGCTCCGGTCGGCACTCTTAAGTTGGGGATTCCATATATTTTCTCAGTTGCACTGCGAAAATTTGGAATGACGTGGATTTTTCTTGAGGTAGCAGTTTCTAAAACATAAAACAGCACCACTGCCCTATCCCAACCTCGTCATTCCCGAATTTTCTTGGCTCAAAATAATTTCATTGCTGCTTTTTATGAAAATATCGGGAATCTCCTTGATCCGGGGCGTTTTGCCAACGATTACCATGTTCATGAACTAGTCGGCACTGAATGTTGCTGATTTATTCTTGTTAGTCCAGTACTCTAAAATATCAGCAAATTCTTGTTCGGCTTGTGATGACCAAATTACTTGTTTTGCCATTTACGCATTTTTCTGAAAACTTCTTCTGATCTAACGCTTTCTCCGTTTTCAATTTGCTGAATGCCTGTTGTTATTCGAGCCTTTTGTTCATCATTAGTTTCGTAAATGGTATCATCAAAGTCAACCTTAAGAAGTCTATAAATTTCGTCAATTATATTTCTGTCATCAATTGACTTGATCTTCTCAATTAATTTATCCCTATGTTTATCTGTCACCATATTCTAAGATACTCATTATTTTAAAAATTAGTTCGAAAATGTTCTTAACGCCGGTCTTGTTCAGCTAAGCGCTCTTAAGTTGGGGATTCCAAATATTTTCTCAGTTGC
>NZ_SMLW01000649.1:6020-13742 GCF_009711405.1 Fulvivirga kasyanovii
ATTTCTAAAACATAAAACTGCACAACTGCCCTATCCCAACCTTGTCATTCCCAAATTTTCTGGCTCAAAGTTATTTCATGGCCACCTTTAGTGGAAATATTGAGAATCTCCCCTAAAATCCTGCCTGAACCACCTAATACTCCTCACCTTTTGCAAACCCAACAGTGTCTCGATAAAGCTGGGGAGAAACATTGGCGTTGTTCTTGAAAAAGCGGCTAAAGTAGTATTCGTCGTTAAAACCCAGCTCGTAGGCTATTTGTTTTACGGCTTTGGATGTAAGGTAGAGTTCTCTCTTGGCTTCTATGATGATCCGTTCGGCGATCAGGCCGGTCAGGGTTTTGTTGAAGTATGATTTGACCACTTTGGCCAGTGCATTGGCTGAGATGTTGAGCAAGTCGGCATAGTCACCGGCAGAATGTCGCGTACGGTAGTGCTGCTCGATGGCGTCTTTCAGGCTTTGGATGATGTAAGGCTCACTCCCCTCGTCCGGATTGCTTATTACCTCCGGGCGCTGGGCTACTTTAATACGTGTAGCATTGATCAGGAATATTTTCAGGTAAGAGATAAGCAGGTCATACTGAGCCAGGTCGCTATTCTGCACTTCGGTTTTCATTTGTTCTACCAATGCCAGCAAACTATTTAATTCATCATTATTCAGTGTTACATAGGGCGGCTCATAAATGTTACCAAACAATATACCGCTGCATGACACTTCCTTGTGGTGCTTGTGGATACAGAAAAAATCAGGATGAAAATTAATGACAACGCCTTTTACTCCCTTAGCTTCTGCCAGCATAAAGGGTTGGTAAGGTGCAAAGCAGAGCAAAGTGTTCTTTTCCACCTGATAATCAGTAAAATCGGCCTTTAGGGTAGCTTCTCCTTCGGTTATCAATATCATCGAAAGGTAGTTTAACCGCTGTACGTGATCAAATTGGGTGGCATCTTCAAAAGAAAATACTTTAAAGGCTAATTCCCCATTCTGCGGATTTACTAAGGTGTGAACTGATTTTGTGATCATTGTATATATTTAAGCTAACCTGTATTTAAACGGCCCTCCGGTAATTTGGCTTCCATATTGTGATGGTTTCAGCCAAAAAGTCATTTTACCGACATATAAAACTAAGAAAGGGCGCCACTCCACGCTTCTGGAGCGGCCCTTCTCGTGACAAAATTGTATCAAAAAACTTATACTGCTGCAGTTTCAACCAATTCTACTTCGGGAAAATCCACCACCACGCGGGTAGCATTGTTGAAGTAGTTGGTGAAGATGTTGAGTGCTGTATGAGCGATGATCTCGGCTATAGCTGCATCGCTGTATCCTGCATTTTTTAGTTCATTCACATCTTCTTCGCTCACTTTACCCTTCTTTTCGAGTATCACGCGGGCAAAAGTCAGGGCTGCTTCTGACTTTACATCTGAGGCTCTTCCTTCACGGGCTGCGGCTATGGTTTCGGCATCCAGTTTCACAAGCTTCTCGCCAATATAGCTATGGGCGGCATTACAATACTCACATCCGTTGGCATTGGCTACGGTAAGGGCTATCTGCTCGGCAAGTTTGTTACCTATAGAGCTTTCGCCCAACGCTCCGCTAAATGACAGGTAGCCATTAAGCACGGCAGGTGAGTTGCCCAATGTACGCATCAAGTTAGGTACTACACCTAATTTGCCTTGTACTGCATTAAATAATTCTTTTGTTTTTCCTGTAGTTGTTTCGGGGTTAAGTGCTGGAATTCTTTGCATTGCTTTATTCTTTTAGTTGTTAATAAAAAATTACAATGCAAATGTGCAGCTATCCCTAGCCCTGTAACATGGATAATTTCAGCTATCAGATGGACGATTTTATTTTGGGGTACAATGCTTACCGGCTAAATCACAGCCAGAAGAATAATTGAAAGACTAATTATTATTTGTCGTAACAAGCTTCATGTATCTCCAGTAAATATTGTTGAGCCTTGTCAGCTTCGGTAGGTGTAACTTTAAACGTAGTATATCTGGAATAACGCGACTTGTCGTCCAACCATTTATATTTTACAGCAATTCCGATCGGAAAATGATCAAAAACAAGTCTTTCTCGGGATGAGTGTCGTCCATTCATCTTATATGCTGCCTTTACTTCACTGATATTATTACAAATCCTGGATGATATTTCACAAGGAAGAATCTTATCTTCAACAAAATGAATTGCGGAATAAAAGGCTGTTGTAATTACCCAATCGTAATATTTTTTCCCTTCAAGAAGTTCGTGAGAAAGCGTTTTGTTTCTTTCCCCGTGTGCTTTCTTTTTGCTCACTGATAATTAATACTTTTCGATATAACCAAAACCATCTTCCCTTAGCAGGGCTTCGTCCAAATTGTCACTTGACAAAAAGCCAATATCCAAAGGCTCGTTAAATAACTTCGTAAATATGCCTTTATTCTCATAAATTTTAGAATAAGCAGTTTCAACGAAAGAATCATCATTCAAAAACTCATTGGACACTGAGATTATAACACATGGACGACCAGGTGATAAATTTATATACAATCCGGATACTTTATAATCCTTTTCTTCCAGATAAGAAATCACATTCTTGGATAGGATATAGATCTGATTTGCCTTTTGCGTAAATTTCTCTACTTCATTAGAAACAATAAGGTTAAGAAATTCGCTCTTTCCAGACTCCTTACCATCCGAAAAACCTTTATTGTAAGCTTCGGCTACTACATCCACATGATAATAGCCTTCAGTACTTCTAGACTTAACTTCTCCCTTGCAGGTATCTAAATATTGATAAAATAAATCAGAATTACTTACCGGAATCTCAACGCTCATTGGAGTGGGAATTTTGGGTTGCAAAAATAATTCGAAAAATGAGTATTAAAAACAATCGCCGACAATGTATGTAAAAAATAGCAATTACGTAACCTCATTACTCGAATTATACCAATAACGTTTCTTAATAGAGCAATGTTCGGCAAATCAGTTTAATACAGATGGAAAATATCCCTTACAATTTCTGAATAGAATCCTCCTCTTCCGTTTCATCCTTCTTTTTATCTACCATTTCAATATTGATCTCAGGTTTTTCATCTCTTCGATGGTATGTGGGCAAAATGGCACCACCAATACCGGCACCAAAAGCGGCTAACAATACAAAGCATATAAAGACAATAAGCCTCAGAACTCGTTTTATCTTTTTCATTTTTGAAGTAATTTAAGGTGCCTGAAAGGCAATGGAACAACAGGAATTGCAGTCTCCCTTTTAAGAGTTACCCGGCAAACAGAGTCAAAATGTGGGCTTTACTAAACTTCCAAAAGTTTGGCAAAGCTTAACTGCTCAGTAGCACCGACAGCAAGGTTGAGACCCTGCTCACATGTATTGCGTAAATTTTAAAAAGGAGAAGAGACGGATATTATCCGCGAAGAAAGGGGTCTTCCTCATCAGAATTTTGAGGAATGGTTTTTAAGGGCAATGTATACGTCAGCTTCAAAAAAGCCGGAGATGTATTGAAAAAGGCCTGTTTTATGAGGATTTGCCGGTTGTACGCTGCCAAATAACCTTTGAAACTGTGCGGTAATGCAGGCGTGGAACAAACAGCAGTGTGTAAGTGCCCGGCTGCAAATAACGAAACGCACTGGCTGTTCTCGTTATGAGCTGACACCACCCAGCCTGAAGTGGCTTTCGGTTTCTGTTCTGTATAGCCTTGTACAGGGCTTAGTGCTCCTGTAACCATTGTTACAAGCAGGGCCAGTAGTATCAGCCCGTTAGCTTTGCTTTTTATATGGGGATGTAAATCAGCCATGGTGTATATCAAAGATAACAAAAAAACCTCCGGAGTCGTGCTTCGGAGGTTTCCTATTTGTTTCTATCAGTTCTGCTTTTGCAGATTGTCGCGCAGGGCCTCCAATTTGTTTTTTCTATGCTTGATGCATTTATATTCCTTGCCAGACAGGAAGTATGCCGCCACGAAGAAGGCTAGTACCAGCAGTAACTTCCACCAAGTTGTGCCATCGTCCCAAACAGACAGTGTGGTAAAGAGGGCTATGGGAAGCAAACCCCACCGGCCTGCTGTGGCAAGCCACACCTGGTAGCGGGCATTGGCTATGGCATGGTCAAGATCTCCCAGCATGGAAGCTTCAAACCTGTCTTCTGACCTCATTCTTCTTATTCTGCTGACGGCCATAAAAACTGCTGTCAATACCATTGCAGCGGCAAGCAGGTAGGCAAAAGTACTTTGTTTACCCTCTATAGCCCCGGAAACCATTATTATACCGGCTGCCAATATATTTGCGCCGATGATGATCAATTCTGACAAGCCTGTAGTATAGCTGACTTGTTTCTTTTTTCCTTCTATTCTTTTACGCAAGGCTTCTTCATTGATGGCATACACAGGTTCATTATTCTGAGTATCCCATATGCGCTTCATTTCTTCAAATTCCATGGTAATCATAATTTTCTGATTTAGTAATGAGATGTTTTTTAATCCGATGGATCTTCACACCTATATGGCTTTCCGAAATACCCAGGATATCGGACATCTCCTTATAGCTGAACCCATCCAGCAACAGCAGCGTTATGGCGCGGTCGGCTTCGTTCATTCGGGCTATCTCCTCATACAACCACTCCAACCGGTCGTCGACATAAGCTTCTTTTGTGGTTAAAAGGTGCTCCAAATGCTCATAGGGTTGCCCGTCCTGATGCCTGCGTTCCTTTCTTATCCATTTCATTGCAGTGTTAAGCGCAATGCGATAAACCCAGGTGCCGGCACTGGATTCTTCCCTGAAACTGGGAATGGATCGCCAAACCTGAACGGCAATTTCCTGAAAAAGATCATCCTGATCAGCAGGTGTAAAGGCATAGGCACGAACTACTTTAAAGAACATGCCCCGATAGCGGGCCAACCAGTCTTCAAAAATGCTGTTTTGCTGTTGTTGTGTCATTTAACCCGTTAGTACCATGCTTTGGCGAGAATATTACAGGGAACACAATTTTTTTTCAACATATCAATCAGGAAACGTGTGGAGCTTCTTAAAGGTCATTATTAAGCCTTTGTTGCTGTCGGATATACCAGTCAGCTTCAGTTTGTCATCATCTACTTCAACCTGCCAGCTTTCAGGCGTAGTATCCGGTTGATGGCTGAGCAATGTGATCTCAGGACGGTGGCCATCGATGTGCCAGTAGCCTGAAAGTTTTTCTCCTTTACTATTTCTTTTCACATATATCCTGTCCCATCGCATGAAAAGGTAGTAGCGATTATCTTTATCAAATGTTGAAGTAATAGAGTTTCCTCCGCTGATAATATCCTGCAAATCCCATAACCCATGAAGTTGATCTGCGGTTGACATAGGCAGGTCGGTAATATTTTCCAGTGTTACCACCACATCCATCCCATCTTCTTTTCTCTTCCAGATCATGGCAGCTCCTTCAAAGCTTACCTCAAACGCATCGTATTCATCCCGAATGCCAATATTTTCAGATGTAGCAAACTGCCGTGATGCTTCATCGTACGCCCATGTACCCAGTGAGTTTTGAAGCCATCCGTTGCCCGATTCGTAGGTACCATCTTCTTTAATGTTAGTCCACTTGGCTACGGGGGTCATTACTTTGCCAGCCACTTCTACTTTTGATACTTTCCAAAGGCCAGTGATATCCTGAGCAAAAGACGGGACACAGCATAGTATGATAATGATATGGGCAAAGAAGGTTTTCATAATTCAATGTTTAGTATGATCAGCAAGTCAGTTTTAAAAATACAGGATTTATACTCAGCATGCCATTAAATAACGTGATGCTGACACAGGTCATAAACTAAATCGAATGCTCATCATATATCAGTATAAAAAGAAAGTTTTACCTTTAAAATAAAAAATGCGCTACCTCTTTATTCCCCTTTGTCTGATAGTCCTGGCGTGTGCAGAAGTAAAAGTCCGCACGAGTTATGACCCACAGGTCAATTTTGAACAATATAAAACCTGGTGTTGGATAAATGGCTGTAGCCCATCGTATGACGGCCCGCGTTTTTTATATGATAGTGCCGCTATAGAAACCATAGCAAATACCATAGCCGTAGAAATGGCTGAAAAGGGATTCAAGCAGGTTGATGAAAACTCTGATCTGTTGTTGGATTTTCACATTATACTTAAAGAGGATTCCTCCATGGCAGCCTGGGTACATGAGGAAGACCTGCCCTTCTGGGACCCTTACAATGAGCCGAAAAATTATTATCATTTCCTGCGTGGCTCACTTGTTATTGACATTGCTGACCGGGAAAAGGGACGGATGATCTGGCGATCGAATGCGGAACGGTTAATGGCGCTAACTCCTGACCTCGACCAGGCAGAAATAAGATCGGGCGTAAAAAAAGCTTTGAAAAAATTTCCTCCCAAAACTGAAGACCACAAATAAAAAAAACCGGCCCAGTTTCCTGAGCCGGCTCTCAATTATTTCAGGCTGGTTTACAGCACAAAGCTCTCTCTTGCTCCACCTGCGGCAAATATAGCTCTCATACGTGCCTTTTGGCCTTCGGAGAACATTTGCATACATGCATCATCTGTGTAATCCATGTAGTTCATGGTCATGTCTGTAGACTTACAGTTTACAGTAGGGTAAGAAGGACATCCGTAGTTAGGGCCATCAGAAGATGGAGTATCTGCTACGAAGTCATCCTGACGACATCTTCCGTCACCCCAGATGTGACGCAGGTTCAGGTAATGTCCTACTTCATGAGTAGCAGTCCTGCCTTTGTTGAAAGGAGCTGAAACATAACCAGTTGTACCGAAGTATTGAGGAGAGATAACTACACCATCAGTAGCAGCAGCACCACCAGGGAACTGAGCATATCCTAATATTCCACCACCGATGTTACAAACCCAAATGTTAAGGGCACTTTCAGGAGTTACTGCATCAACACCACCGTTTGAAGCATATTTCATGTCATCTCTGGTACCCCAGGAAGTCTTTGAAGAAAACTTTCTGGTAACACCTGCTAAAGTAAAGTTGATATCAACATCAGCAATTAAACCCGCAAACTCGGCAGGCACCTGATTTTGATCACTATTACTTTTGTTAAAGTCAGCATTCAATACATTCATTTGAGAGTTGATCTGCGCATCGCTGATATTCTCATTAGAGTTGTTGTATATAACATGTACATACACTGGAATATTGATAGTACCCAGACCATCATCAACAGGGTCTCCCCCGCCGTCTCCACCGTCTCCGCCAGAGCCTCCACCGTTACCGCCGCCAACACCATCCGGCTTTTTCGCTGCAATAAACTGACGTACGTGTTTTTCGATGTTGTACATCCTCTGGTGCAAACCCGGATCTGCTTCCAGCTTTTGATTCAAAACTTTCATGGAGTAGCAAGACTTGCCACCTAAAGCTGATCGTCCATCTGCTTCATCGAAAGTGTAAGTGTAAAAATCACTCATATCAACATTCACCTGTTGATCCTGGTTTACTTCTTCACTGATTACGCGGCTTTCATCCTCGCAAGAGGTAAATAAAACAAGCCCTGCCGCCAGAGCTAATAAGTGTCTCTTCATAGGTTTAGGTTTAAATTTAGAATTTTGGCAATATAAAAACTTTAATCTTTGCCTCAAACCCAAATCAATCACTAACCTTACACCAAAAAACAAAATTAAATTTCGATTACATCAAAATACATGTTTAAACGCATAAATGGCAGTATTTAGTTTTTCTATGCGGTTGAATATTTTTTTAAAAAAAATTCAGGTAC
>NZ_SMLW01000649.1:13915-34951 GCF_009711405.1 Fulvivirga kasyanovii
AAAGCTTCTTTTTCCGTTTGGAGCCAAACACATAGATAAGCCAGCCAAATGACATGATGAAGATCATCCGCTGCCAGATGCCGGCAAAATCTGATATACTGAACATCAAGGTAGTGAGCAATATGGAAAAAACACCCACCAACATCGCCACCCACCGGTCGTACATGTGCTTGAATATAAATGCCATGGAAAACGCAAACATGGTGAATGAGAAGCCGGTTAACAGATGAAAACACTGAATGGATCTGATGCTCGCGATGGCTATAGTCAAGTGTAATATCAATTGGGGCGTGACTGTAAATAGCCACAAACACCAACGAAACACCGAAAACCAGCAGTACTATTCGCTGCAGCCAGTAGTTTTTTAAAAATTTCCAGCCTGCGGCCATTACAGACAAGCCCAGGGCGACAAAGGTAACATTCATAATCCAGGCATTGGGGGTGGACTGGGCTCCCAACTGGCTGGTAGTGTTTTTCACCAGACTATAGTCACTTGCACTAAAGGGTGGCAATAAAAACATCACCACTATTAATAAAACATAAGCTAAAACAAAGTACAAGATCTTGCTTTTCATCCATTACATAGTTTGTGAATCGTACGGCTGAACTGGTCACTGGTTACTGGTCACTGGTTACTGGTCACTGGTTGCTGGTTGCTGGTTGCTGGTCATTGGTTGTTGACTGACAATTCGCCGGCTATTCCTTACCCAATGCCTCCTGCTCAGCCATTTCAATGGAGGCTATCAGCGAATTAACCAGGTTTTTGAGCTGGCTTATAATGTCCTCATCCGTGATCTCTCCATCTTTTATTTTTCCCCTGACACCCCTGATCAGCAGCCGGGAATCTTCCGGAAGGCTACATTCCAGGGTGGTCATAATTAAATTCAATGATTTAAAAGCCTTTTCCCCGGAAGCTGAAGCCACTATGGTTGCTAATGGTTTCCCGGAAAAGATAGTTGTGGCCACATTCCATTCAATAGCATTCTTCAAACTCCCCGGCAGACTGAAAACATACTCCGGTGTACATATTAACACACCATCTGCATTTTTGATCTGCTCCTGAAACTCCTTTACCACTTCCGGACTGTTTTCCCCGGCAAGGTCAGGGTTAAAATGGGGTAGTTTATCTATTCCATCATATATTTGTACGTCGAGTTCATCTTTGTACCAGTCTGCTATGACCTGTAAGATTGCCTCGTTTGACGATTGCTTTCTTGTACTACCGGATATTGCCAGTATTTTCTTTTTCATTACTATCAGTTTTTATCAGTTTTTATTTTTGCTCAATGTTTGAGCTATCTTTTCCATTACATTGTCCCAATAGGTCTTCATCTCCACCCTCTGCGCCTTATCCAGAAGCTTTTCCTGATGAAAACAGATCGTAGTGCCAAATTTAGCTTTAATTAACCTAACCTGAAGCGTGGACGTATTGTCCCACTCCTGCTTCGCCCAGGTCATGCGGATATGGGAAAAAGGCTTCATCAGCCTCAGCTTGCCTACAATGCCCTCCCTGGTTTGAAAAGGTTGCTGCAATTCCAGCTCGCCCGGCAATGTTCCCAGCCAAATGCGCAAGCCTTCATTAGAAAACATATACTCCCAAGCATCTTCAAGCGACAGGTCAAATGTTTTCCTTTTTCCGAACTGATAGCCTACATCTTTGGTCAAACCTACTTCTTTTACATCTTCCATGGCTTCTTTATTTAATATTAAACCCGCTGTTTGTTACCAACAATAAACAAATAGTCCCCTGAGTCATTTTGATAAGATTGAATTACCTCTTCCACTTTTCCGGAAAGCATATCTTCCTTCAGCGCTTTCAACCCTGCTTCTACTTCCAGTGCATTGGCCAGTGAAGAAAATGAAGAAATACCCCGCCTGATGTCAGGATTCAAATACAAATCGGGCTTGTGCTTGCCGCTGTACAGGAAAAAATCCTGCAGGTCTGGCTCTACATTATATTTCTCCAATTCAAGCACGGCAAACCCTGCACTTTCCATGGCAGCAGTTACTTTATGAAGAGCCGGCATCTGAGCCATAGACTGTTTCAGCATCACCGGGAAGTAATAGTTTAGCCAATAGCCTTCCATCTGCTCAGGGGTTGAGGTAAATATAACTATTCTCCCTCCGTCCCTTATCACCCTACTCAGTTCCGAAAAGCCGCTGGCAAGGTCAGGCCAGTGATGAATGGTGAGTGTGGCTACAATACCGTCGATGCTGTCGCTCTCCAGCCCGGTGTTTTCGGCCATACCAATTTTCCATTGAACTTCCATACCGGCTGCCCTGGCATTCTCCAGCATAGTCTCCGAAGGGTCAATCCCAATCATATGCACACCCATGCGCTGTAGTGCAGTGGTATAATTGCCGGTCCCGCACCCTATATCAAGATACAGCTTGTCAGTTTCCGGATTAAGATGGGCATAGATCCTTTGCAAAAGGTATGGGTCTGCTTTGCGCGTGCAGTTGTAATTTATTCCTATGGAATCATATTTCACTGACATTCAGATCGGTTGGTTTTCTGAAAGAATGATAGAGGTTTTAATAACTTTAAATTACAATTTTCCCTTAAATTTATAGGTCAAATAATACAAAAATGGCTTTACGTCTTGTTGAAATCATACTTCCCGAATCGGAAAAGGAAAGCTTTAAAAAAATCCTTGAGAACGATGCGGTCATAGGTTTTTGGAAGGACACATCGGGAGAATCAGGAAACCTCATCAAAGTATTGCTGCCGGTTGGTGAAACAGAACCATTCCTCGATGAACTTGAAAAAACATGTGGCCATGCCGAAGGGTTTCAGGCTGTAATTTTACCCGTAGAAGCTACTGTACCCCGGTATGAGGTAAAAAAAGACGAAGAAGAAATATCTCCTGAAGAAAAAAAGAAAGCTCTTTTGAGGGTAAGCCGGGAGGAGCTGTTTTCAGATATTAAAGACAGCATGAAGTTCAGCAGGGTCTATATAGCCATGGTCGTATTGTCTACCATTGTGGCCGCCAATGGGCTGATGCGTGATAATATTACCATTGTAATTGGCGCTATGGTTATTGCTCCACTGCTCGGCCCTAATGTCGCCTTTGCTCTGGCCACTACCCTTGGCGACCTGAAGCTTGGTCGTGATGCACTAAAAATCAATATTTCCGGCCTTTTCATAGCCCTGGTGTTATCCATTGGTTTTGGATATTTCATCAATTTCAACCAGTACAGCTCCGAGCTTTTGGCACGAACTGAGATCTCCATTTCCGATGTAGCCCTGGCTCTGGCCTCAGGTGTAGCCGGTGTGCTTGCCTTTACAAGTGGCGCCTCCAGCGCCCTGATCGGGGTAATGGTGGCTGTAGCATTAATGCCTCCCTTGGTAACCATGGGCTTATTTTTAGGCTCGGGCAACCATTCCCTTGCCTTAGGGGCTTTATTGCTCCTGCTAACCAATGTCATCTGCCTTAATCTGGCAGGCATCCTTACCTTTCTGGCCCAGGGCATCCGCCCCCGAACGTACTGGGAAGCTGCGAAAGCCACCAGGGCCACTCGTACAGCAATCATCCTTTGGGCGGTACTGCTAGTTATTTTGATCGCTGTGATTTATTATGCGCGGGGGTAAAGCGGTGTGTTTGGTGAGCGGTGTGTTGGTGAACGGTAAGCGGTGTAATAGTGATCGGTAATCAGTGCATTAGTAATCGGTGAAGGTGAAATTCATAGTTAAAAGCTGGATTATATCACTTCCAAGCAGATGTCTCTCGAAGTTTAGTAAGCGGTAGTCGGTTACATAGTAATCAGACTTTATCAGCCACCGATTACCCTAACACCGATCACTGAATACTAACTATTCCCAGCAGATGTCTCTCGAAGAGGACTCTGCGCTTTTCTGGGCAGAAATCCAATTATTTGTAGTATTTATATCCAAATGAGCAGATGTTTTATAAGTCCGTGCAAGACACCCTCCGGCCTGCGGCCACCTCCCTCCAGGGAGGAGTTAGTGCGCAATAGTGATTCATAATACCAGTGTATTTAAGTAGTTACAATGAGCCATAACAGAAATTATAGCCTCTAGACCCTCATTAGTTATTTTTCTTCAAATGTCTTTTTTGACAACTCTAAAAAGAAGGTGTTAACCTGTTGTATTAATTCTGTTAAATCCGGATAAGCATTGTTAAAGCTTTCCAACGCCGCAGAATTAGCTCCTATAATTTGCCTTGAAAAGAATACAAGGTCTTCGTCCAATTCAGCCTTTCTTAGGAAAAATGCCTCAATTGCACACTGTCCTACAAATTGTTCGAATTGCGCCTGGTTTTTAATATTTATCAATTTTAAATGTTTCATACAATTCTAATATATACTTAAAGAATTTAAAAATATACTTAAAGTATATTAACTCCAAACATTTCAAAACCTTTTTGAATATTTAAATACACCTAAAGTATATTTACTATATAATTACCCGTAAGATGAAGGAAAAATTAAACCGGTTAAAGGTTATAATGGCTGAGAAAGAGGTGAGTGTTGCTGAATTGGCGAGGAAGGTCAATAAGCACGAACAAACAATTATAGCCTACAGAAATAATGTAAAACAACCTCCTCTCAAAATGATTTATCAGCTAGCTGAGGCGTTGGAAATTGATCCGTGCGAACTATTGGTTAAATAGCTGCTTTCGTCTGTACTTCCACAAAGTACTAATACAATTCACTATTTGCAGTTACACCACATACCCATATCACTTCCTAACAGATGTCTCTAGAGGTTTACTGAGCGGTAATCGGCACATAGTAATCGGTAAATTCAGGGGCAGAAATCAAATTATTTGCAGTATTTACCATCCAAACCAGCAGATGTTTTATAAGTCCGTGCAGGACACCCTCCGGTCTGCGACCACCTCCCTCAAGGGAGGAGTTGGTGCGCAATAGTAATTAGCAATGCTAGTCAATATGAGCCGCAGTGTATTTAGCGGCAGGTGTAGTGAGCGATAATCGGTAAATTATAGTAATCGGCAAATAGAATGTACTGGACACAGCCTCCGGCTACCCTAAAACCGATCACTGAATACTCAACGATTCCCAGCAAAGTAGTAATCTCTCAAAACACCAGAAGCCAGAAACCAGTAACCAGCCCCTAACTATAGCTTCAAGTTCAGATAAACTCCCGGGCCTTCGCCGGTGTAGGACGGCAAGAGTGTTAGCCTGTTCTCTTTTTTATCTTTATCACCCCATCGGTCGAGCCATTTAGTCAGTTTGTATTTATGGGTGAGATACACGAGTTTGGTACTGAGGATGCCTACTCCTGCACCTACTAATACATCGGGAAGCCAGTGGTGATTATTTACAACTCTGAGGGCACCTGTAGCTGCTGCAAAAGAGTAACCTGCCACGCTATACCAGGGGCTCACGTCTTTGTATTCATAGTGCATAAAAGTAGCGGTGGCAAATGCCCTTGCGGTGTGGGCAGAAGGGAAAGAGTAGCCTCCTCCTCCGGGCCGCTCCATATGGAAGCCGCGTTTCATAGCGGTGGTAATGATATGTTGTACCAAAATGGACTTCGCCAGAATAATGGTACGCTCACCGAAGTTGTTCTTTCCATTTATCCCCACAAGGTTGAGTCCGTAAACCATAGCCACCGGAGCATATCGTAACTTGTCATCAATATTGGTGGGGATCATTTGCGGTTCTTCCAGAAATTCGCTCTGAATGTTGTATTTACTTACATCGGTGTGGTGGTCTACCGACATGGTGGTCAGTGCCGCGGCCGACAGAAACATAGGTACGGCAGCTATTTTGAAGGACTGTCTTTGGTGCCATTTGAGCGTTGTTTTTAATGTGTCATTTTGCGCATAGGCAATTGAAGTGATGAGCAGCAATACAAGCAGTAACTGCCCTTTTTTGATTGTTGATAGCATAAAAAATCAGAAACAAAGTTTAAAAAATTATTCTGTTGGGAGAGAGTGTGCAAAAGCGGCTTTCGGAACAAATTCACGTAAGTATACACTACTCACCCAATTTGTAATTTACAAAATAAACTGGTCTTTTGCACTGACTTTCAGACAGAATACATGCTGTATCCTTACAAGGCTGATTTTTTATGTTAAATTGTATATTCTGATTTTAATGACTTCCAAATGGTCTGCTTTACCCTATATGGAGAGTTTATCAAATCACGTTGAAATTGCACATTATGCTGTAGCCAAATTGGTTTTCTTTTGGCCGGCAAGTACCTTTGCGGCCTGCACCAAATGCCGTTGGTTATGATAGATAACCACCCGAAAAGTATCACCCAGGCGTAATTTCAACAGTTTAGTGATGCTGATGGCCGTTTTGGTTTTGGTCAGGTCTTTATGTCTCGCCTTATCCAGCAGTTCCAGCATTTTCTTCTGCTGCTCAATAAACCTGTCCAAAGTGGTGATATCGAGTTTACTACCTAGTGGGTTTTTATCCTTAAAAGTTTTCATTTTGTTGAGCTTCTCCTTTGGAAGCATACCTTCCGCGAAATAGTTGCCTATGACACCGCTTTTGAAAAGTTGAGCAGGTCCGTGGTTACTTGCAGACATCCTTTTGGCTATTTCGGGCAGATAAAAATCACCGTATAGATTGAGGTGCTCCATACACTCCAGTATACTCCAACTCTCACTGGCACTTCTCCAGTTCAGCTCTTTTAATGTGAGGGTTTTGAATTTTTCGGCCTCATTCAGGTTCTGTCTTGTTCTTTCGATGAGATCGGCGATTAATGCTTCTGATGCTGTTTTCATAAATCTTTTTTTTTGTAAAGCTCTTAATTGCCGGATTGAAAAACATTGATCGAAATCAAGACTTTTTAATTCTTGAAAGTGTTTCAGGGGTCATGCGCAGATAAGAAGCAATGTATTTATGAGGCACTTCCTGAAAAAGCTGCGGACTACGCCTTAGCACCCTTTCATAACGTTCCAATGGTGAAGAAGTAAGCAGGTCTCGCTCCCTTTCCATCTGCTGGTAAACCAGTTGCTCCAGTATGGCATGCCATAATCTAAGGTTTTCTGCATCACTTTGCATGAACTGCGTGTAAACAGCTTTGGAGATCATTTTGAGTTCGGTCTTTTTCAATGCCTGAATATAAAAGTCAGAAGGTTTTTCGGTGATGAATGAGTCCAGAGCAGCAATGAACGACCCCTGATAGCCAAATCGTATGGTGTGTTCTTCAAACTCATCAACCACATAGACTCTCAATGTACCGGAGACTACATAATACAATCGGGTATCAATACTTCCCCTTACTTTTAAATGCTCATTGCGACTCAGCACCGGATAACTTTCCCAAAGCCCCGCCGCTTCAATTTTATCATGCAGATGAGTGATCAGGTTCATAGCCAGTCATTAATGCCTGAATAAAAGATTCAGGTTGTAGTAAAAGGATTCGTAAACGAGGGCATCAAGTTTAGCATCCCATGAACGATACATGGATGTAGGCGTGGGAGAAGGTTTGCCATTGATCCCATGGCTGTCACTAATCCTCATGGCCCGCTTCATGTGCAATGGGTCAGATACGATAAGGGCCGTCTTCATTCCATGGTTATCCATCAATATCTTCGCGTTCTTCAGGTTTTCGAACGTAATGCACGATTTCTCTTCAATAAACATTTTCGCTTCGGGCACTCCTTCTTCAACAGCATACAACATAGCCGCTTTGCTGTCAGACATGCTTTGCCCTTCCCCAAAACCTCCGGTAAAAATTATATGATCCACTATGCCTTGTTGGTACAGGTTAATGGCATGATTGACCCGCTCTTTAAAAACAGGCGACAATTTACCTTCATTTGTACCTGCTCCCAACACTATGGCGACGTCAGACTTCTGATCATAGTACTTTGTTGAATACAGGTAAATGCGGTAAGTATTAAACAGATACCATGTAACAAATAAGGAAATCCCTATAATCAGATATTTTTTCATTTGTATTTATAAAGCTGACATTAGGGTTAAAGATAAGTCATTTGAAAAGACCTCTAACTACTTCTTCCACCACTCCGATGCCGGTATTTCTGTATCCAAAACTATGGCCTGGCCGATTATTGGCGTTGCTACCTTTACATTCAATTCCCTGGCCTTTTTCAGGGCACGCTATACAGGCTCTTCCCATGGGTGCAAGGCCAGCTTGAAAGCTCCCCAGTGAATGGGCATCATCACTTTGCCATTCAGATCGATATTGGCCTGCACGGTCTCTTCGGGCATCATGTGTATTTCAGGCCACTGCTCGTTGTACTGCCCGCATTCCAGCATGGTGAAATCAAAAGGGCCGTATTTTTCACCAATTTGCTTAAAGCTACTGTCATACCCGGAGTCGCCGCCGAAAAAGATATTACTACGCTCTCCCCGTACTACCCATGAGCACCATAATGTGCTGTAGCGGTCGAAAAGGCCGCGGCCTGAAAAATGCCGGGCTGGTGTAGATACCAGCTTTATCCCGTCAAGCTCCGCCTCCTGCCACCAGTCAAGTTCAGTTATTTTTTCTTCGCTGACTCCCCAATGCTTCAAATGTGCTCCTATGCCCAGGGGAACAAAAAATTTATCTACCTTATCCTTCAAAGCTACTATGGAACCATAATCCAGGTGGTCGTAATGATCATGGGATATCAGCACGGCATCCAGGTGGGGCAACTGCTCTATGGGTAAAGGGAGGGTATCGTTAAACCTACCCGATCCTAACCATGGGTGCGGTGAAGGTACCTCGCCAAGCATCGGGTCAAGAAAGATCTTTTTCCCATCCATTTCAAGCAGCACGGCAGAGTGACCGAACCACGTGAGCCGGGTGAGCGAATCAGGGTGATCTTCAAAATATTCGGAAGACACTTTTACCACGGGTATTGACCAATCCGGCATTTTTCCCTCATTGGTAAAATAATCAGGGATGGTGCCATAGCTCATGCTTTTCATAACCACGGTTTCTTCAAGGTTGTGAAACTTCCCGTCTTTGTAGTTCGGTGAGTTTTTCATCCTCTCAGCACTTTTTCCCTCACTTTTCGCTCCGAACTGCGGAGACATATTCACAAACAGCACACCTGTGATCAGTACAAGCCCGATTGCAGATACTATGATCAATAATGTCATTTTTAGTATTCTCTTCATTTAATTTATTCCGCGGCTTTGCTAATCATGCCACTTGTTTAGAAACATAAATGCTAATACGGTTTTTCCGGCCGGCTGTTGCCACCCTACCCTCTGAACCATAAGCTACAAAATTTTCTTTTAACGCTTATTTCATCGCCCGGCTCCCAAAACTTAAAAATTTCATAATCAACATACTTTGAAAATGTTGAGCCGAACTACAAATTTTACCTCCGCAGCACAATGTCATGACCAGAGAAGACGAACTACTACTTTTTAAGAAGATCCGTAATGGCGATAAAAGAGCGCTGGACATGCTCTTCAGGAGCTATTATTCGACACTCTGCAACTTCTCCTACTCCATTGTAAAAAATACCGACCTCGTCGAAGAACTTGTTGCAGACATTTTTTATATACTCTGGCGTGACTGCAAACATCTGGATATAAAGAAAAACCTCAAGGCCTACCTGTTCACTGCCGTGAGGAACAAATCGCTGGAGGTGATCCGTAAAGAACAAAAATCAGCAGGTATGCATACGGAGCTTGGCAGCATGTACCTCTCACACGAAACCCCTGAAACAAGCCTGCTCTATAATGAGCTGAACCTGCGCTATCAAAAAGCCTACGAAGCCCTGCCTGAAAAGTGCCGGCAAGTGTTTAAGCTACACAAAATAGACGGTCTCAGCTATCAGGAGATCAGTAATATCCTCGACATCTCCATCAAAACTGTTGAAAACCAGATGGCTAAGGCCCTCAAGCTGATCCGCACTGAGATCAGTCATTATCAGTTGCGATCATTACCCAAAAGTTAATCAGGACATTCCGGGTTTAACAATTTGATAACCATACCGGCGTAGGGGTACGCACTTCATTTTAAACTCTTTAGGGGTGAGTAACCGATGAAGAGAAAAATTGTGATACCGGAAAAAGCACTGATAAAATTCCTGGCTGATGAAGCCAATGAAAATGACATTGATCAACTGCATCAATGGCTTTCTAAAGACGCCAACAACCATAAAATCCTTACCGAATGGATGGACGCATATTATCATCAATACAAAAACGAAATGGAATTTGACGTGGTCAAAGGTTTTGACCTGCTCAACCATAAGATAAAGGAGCAGGCTCCGGCCCGGCATAAGACTCTTGATTTCACCTACTGGATGAAATTGGCGGCCACCCTCTCCATACCGATGTTGGTAACACTGGTTTTATTTTTAAACAATTCGTTGAAGTCAAACCAGGTGAGTATGGTGGAGAAGAGCAACCCTTACGGGCAAAAGTCCATCATTCAGCTAGGTGATGGCACCATCGTGAAATTGAATGCAGGAAGCTCTATACGATACCCGGAGAAATTCTCTCGGCAGGAAAGAAAAGTGTACCTAAAGGGTGAGGCCTTTTTTGAAGTAACCAAAGATCCTGACAGGCCTTTTCTGGTAATGACTGAAGAAATACAAACCAAAGTACTGGGTACCTCTTTTAACATCTCGGCTTATCAGCATGATCAGGAAATTACAGTTTCAGTGGCTACCGGTAAAGTTTCTGTTTCGCACAACAGCGATGCTCAGGTGTACCTGGAGCCGTCGGAACAGGCACGGTTTGTAAAAAACGACAAGCAACTATCCAAAACCAAAATCGACCTGAATAATACACTGGCCTGGAAGGACAATGTGCTGCTGTTTGATGCCTCCTCCTTTGCTGAGGTGAAACAGAAGCTGGAAATGTGGTATGGCGTAGAGGTAGACCTGAAAAACATGCAGGAGTCAAAATGCCTGATCACCGGAAGGTATAAAAATGAGAACCTTGTGAATGTACTCGAAGCCATCAGCCTGAGTACCGGTATCCGCTACGAGAAAAAGGACGAAAAAATAACCTTTAAAGGAAAATGTAAATAAAAAGCCCCGCCCATGAATTGGGCAAGGGCTTTCCATTGATGATTTCCGGGTTAGCATGCCTGACAAACAACTAACCCGGCGCTTAAAGTTAACACCGAAAAAGTATGAACCTTAAACACTTAAAACTATGAAAAAAAACTTACTGAAAGCAATTCAGGTGTACAGTAAGTACACGCTGTATGGCCTGGCCATGCAGATAATCCTCTTTAGTACGCTGGCCGCCTCTGGTATGTCTGCGCAAAGTGTATTTGAAGTGGAGATTAACTCAGATATGAAAAAGGGCTCCCTTTCAGAGTTCTTTACCGTAATAGAAGCCAACTCTGATTTTAGCTTCACTTACAGCCCGAGTCAGGTTGACCTGGATGCAAAAGTAGATATACGCGACGAGTATAAAACAGTGGGTGAATTGCTGACCAGGATTGCGGAAGACGCTGATGTAAAATTCAAGCAAATCAATTACGCTATCATCGTCAGTAAAGATAAAAGCCGGTTCAGGTTAAATGCCGAAGACAAAGGCAAAATCACCGGCAGGGTGCTGGATGAAAACGGCCTTCCGCTCCCCGGAGCTGCGGTAATGCTGGCCGACCTCACCAATGTTGGCGCTATCACCGACAGTGAGGGCAACTTTGTAATCCTGAATGTGCCTCCGGGAGAGCATAGGGTTAAAATATCGTTCATTGGCTACCAGGTTTATGAGCAGCCTGTAGTAGCAGAGGCAGGCCAGACTATAGCTGTTAACCTGACTATGGAACCCGGCACCCTGGTTGGTGAAGAGATCCTGATCATGGGTGACCGCTTAAAAGGTCAGGCCAAGGCACTTAACCAGCAAAAAACGAATCAAAATATTACCAATGTGGTAGCTTCTGACCAGATAGGAAGGTTTCCTGATGCCAACATCGGAGATGCCATCAAAAGGATACCTGGTATAACCATGCAAAACGACCAGGGGGAAGCCAGGGATATTATCATCCGTGGCCTGGCCCCTGAGCTGAACTCGGTAATGCTCAATGGCGAGCGCATCCCTTCGGCAGAAGGTGATAACCGCAGGGTGCAGATGGACCTTATCCCGGCTGACATGATCCAGACCATTGAGGTAAGCAAGGCAGTAACTCCGGACATGGATGCCGATGCTATTGGTGGCGCGGTAAACCTGGTGACACGTTCTGCACCCGGTGGCTTAAGGATCTCAGGCACACTGGCCAGCGGGTATAACTTCCTTTCTGAAAAGCCTATCTGGACAGGTGGCCTTATCATAGGTGACAGGCTCTTTGATGATAAACTTGGCGTGATCGTGAGCGGCTCATACAATGACCATGACTTTGGCTCTGACAACGTAGAGGCGGAATGGACCGAAGGTGATAACGGTGCTTACATAGAGGAGCTTGATATTCGCAAATATCAGGTAAGAAGGGTAAGAAGAAGCCTTTCTGCTGCTCTGGACTATAAGATCAACAACAACCACTCGTTGTACCTCAAAAGCATGTACAACCATAGAGACGACTGGGAAAACAGGTACAGGGTAACTTTTAAAGATATTGGCGAACCTGATGAAAACGGTGTCTCTTTCGTAGAAGCCATAGACCGGCAAACCAAGGGCGGCATAGATTCAGGCCGAAACGACAATGCCCGCTTAGAAGACCAAAGGGTCAGGAATATAACATTAGGCGGAGACCACCTGCTTGGCAATATCAAGCTCTCCTGGTCTTCCACCTATGCAAAAGCCTCTGAAGAGAGACCCAACGAAAGGTATGTGCAGTACACGGCAGAGCCCGAGGTGGAAGTAGACGGTGAAGACGAACCTCAGGGTATGCTGTTCATCCAGGATATATCAAATCCTAAAAAGCCAGTGCTGAGACCTACAGGTGGTGATGGTTTTTCATTGGGTGGAAATGATCCTGCCCTTCAGAATTATTCACTATTTGAGCTGGATGAACTCACGGAGGAAAACCAGCTTACCGAAGAAACTGACTGGAGCTCAAGACTGGACCTGCAGCTTCCTATGGGCGAGTTTTCATTCCTGAAATTTGGTGGTAAGCTAAGGCTGAAAGAGAAATCCCGTAAGAATACTTTTATGGAGTATGAGTTTGTCGATGATGAATTTGAAACACTGGATGCAGTGCCCAACAAGGATATGAGCGACCCGGACTTCCTGGCAGGAAGCAGTTATCAGACTGGTGTTTTGGCCAGTGCGGAATGGCTGGGCTCGTTAAATTTCAACAATGCCGTCCAATTTGAAGGTGAGGACAAACCGGAAGAATACCTCCCGGCCAACTTTGTAGCCAACGAAAATATCATTGCCGCTTATGCTATGGTAGACCATCAGTTTAGCAGCAAGCTATCTGTTATCGGTGGGTTAAGAATGGAAAACACCAGTATCGAGTACACCGGTAATGAGTTGATCCTGGATGAGGAAGGAGACGTTGCGGGCATATCTTCTGTTACGGATGAAGACAGTTATACCAATATATTACCCGGCCTCCACTTCAAATATGATGTTACCAACAATACCATCCTTAGACTGGCCTGGACTAACACCATTGCAAGGCCTAATTACTACAACCTCGTGCCTTTCAGGGAAGTAAATCTTGAAGACAATGAACTGACGGTCGGCAATCCGCTGCTAAAGCCAACCTCTTCCATGAATTTTGACTTTATGGGTGAGCATTATTTCTCCTCAGTGGGAATATTATCGGCAGGCTTTTTCTATAAGGACATCAATGATTTTATTTATGTCAATCAAACACAGGATTATAACGACGCTACGAGCGGACAGACTTTCGACACTTACTTCCAGCCTCAAAACGGTGGTAAAGCTACCCTTTACGGGGTTGAAGTATCTGCCCAGCGCCAGCTCGACTTCCTGCCTGGTATTTGGAGAGGTTTGGGCATCTATGTAAACTATACTTACAACCACTCCACGGCAGACGGTGTAACCAATGAGGACGGTGAGCCCAGGGAAAGCCTGGAGCTGCCCGGTACGGCTGATCATTTATTCAATGCCTCATTATCATTCGAAACCGAAAAGCTGGTACTGCGTGTTTCGCTCAACCATTCCAGCGACTATATCGATGAAGTAGGTGGTGATGCATTTTCTGACCGTTATTATGACAAACAGACTTTTGTTGACATCAATGGTTCATATGCATTTACGCCACAGTTGAGGTTCTTTTTCGAAGCCAACAACCTGACTAACCAGCCGTTGCGTTACTATCAGGGCATTGAAGAGCGCACTATGCAGATGGAGTACTATAATGCCAGGTTCAACGCAGGGGTAAAATTTGATTTATTTAAAAACTAAAATTAGTAGTTAGTCCTGAGTCATGAGTATTGAGTTTGCCTGGGCTCAGGACTGGTATTTTTAATGAAAACATATACAATGAAATTTAACTATATCTATATATCATCAATAGCTATCATATTCGCATCGTGCAGCCAAAAGCCTGCTCAGGAGGCTACTCCCCCTGAGGTGGTAAGCACAAAACTGGAACCGGTGGTAGTGACCCAACCCGCCGCCAATGACACGGACGACCCGGCCATTTGGATCAATCCTGATGATGCTTCAAAGAGCCTGATCATAGGCACGGATAAAGGCAATGAGGAAGGCATCGGCGCACTGTATGTTTATGATCTGGATGGAAACATTATCAAGGATAAAACGGTAGAGAATATCAAGCGTCCTAACAATGTGGATGTTGCCTACAACGTAATGATCGGTGGAGAGTCCCTGGATATTGCTGTATGTACAGAGCGATATACCAACTCTCTGCGTGCCTTCGCGCTTCCTTCCATGAAGCCGGTTGACAATGGTGGTATTGAGATTTTCCAGGGCGAGGAGCTGCGTGAGCCTATGGGTGTTGCCCTTTATCAAAACCCTGAGAGTGGTAAGCTTTATGCCATTGCAGGAAGGAAGACCGGCCCTGATGGCACTTACTTATGGCAGTACCTGCTGGAAGACGATGGCCAGGGAAATCTGAAAGGCACTCTTGTAAGGAAGTTTGGCGCCTTTAGTGGCAAGGAAGAGATCGAAGCCATTGCTGTAGACAATGAGCTGGGGTATGTCTATTATTCTGATGAAACTTACGGCATCCGCAAATATTATGCGCACCCTGACAGCTCTAATACGGAACTGGCACTGTTTGGCAATCATGGGGAGTTCACCCGGGATCACGAAGGCATATCCATTTTTAAGTCTGAAAATGGCAAAGGCTACATTATAGTATCCGATCAGCAGGCCAACAAGTTCCATATCTTTAGCAGGGAAGGTTCTGAAAATAACCCTCACGACCACAGACTCATTAAAAGTATAGATGTATCAACTTCGGAAAGTGATGGCAGCGACGTTACCAGCCTGCCGCTCAACGACCGCTTCAAACATGGCCTGTTCGTAGCCATGTCTGATGACAAGACTTTCCAATTCTACCGCTGGGAAGATATTGCCGGCGAAGATTTGGAAATAATGGATGTGAAGACGGATAAAGTGCTGAAAGCTCAATAGTTTTTTTAGATTTCTTCATTTGGTTTAGATCTCCAAGGTTTCAAAACCTTGGAGATCTGACAATGGAAGCAACACCTTCCCGTTCGCGGACAATAACTTTATAGGTCAATGCCGGCATTGTATTGATTGAAATGGTAGGTTCATAATAACCTGGTTCATCAAATTTTATGGCAATAGTGCATAAATCTCCATCTCTGACCACCTCAGGCCTAAAACTGGGACTACCTGCATTACGAATCCAAACAGTTCCGATTGGTCCATCTTTAATAAATGAGATGTAAACCGTCTCTCCTTCTAAAATTTCCTTCTCCCCTATTTTTGAGTCTCCCTCAAGTGATTTGATCCACCGAAAAAAGCCGAAATGAACCAAGGGAAAATTAATAAACTCATTTCTCGTAAAACCAATGGATTTAAAAGGAATAGATGACTTCGCCGGATAATGATTATGGTAGAATTTTCTACGGTCAGTAAAAAAATACTCCTCTCTGAAATCTTTAAAAAAATGCCTTTTACTAACATACCCACTACCCCATGTTACATCTATCAGCCTCCACTTATTTCCAATCTTAACCTTGTTCCAGGCATGGTCAACCTTGCCTTGTTTAGCTATATTACGTGGCTCAATTTTAGAAAAGCCAGATTCTATTTCAGCCGGAATACCGGACAGCCTGCAGAGCTCTCTAAAAAGCTCTGAATACCCTCCACACACTGCTGACCTCTCTCTTAAAGTTCTTTTCAGACGAGATTTCAAAGGTCTTTGATAAAATTTTTTCAGCTTAGACCTGTTGTAAAAGAGATCAACATCATATTCGATGTTTTCTGCTATCCATACATAAAAGCTTCTGACCTTCATTTCGTTTGAAGTCAGGTTCCTGGTAAGTTTTCTATGAATAACTTTTAGATTTCTCGACTTGGTATTTAGCTCCCTGGCTTGCGAATCTATGCTTGAGTATTTATTCTGACTATGAACTTCACGGGCAGCAAAAAGCAATAAGGCAAGAATTATGAAGGTTCTGATCATGACTTTTGGGATTAAATTAAAACTATAAACACAGCTTTATAATCCTCTCTTTTTATTTAGTCACAGAACATGATATAATTTTCAGACCTTCAAGGTTTTCGAAAACCTTGGAGGCCTTTCACTTATAATTCAACCGTAAAAGACCGCTCACTTTGGCTGGTCTGGTCCCATTTCAGTTCGTCGTCGTACCAGACTTTTGTGCAGGTGACATTGCTTCCGTTTTGGGTAAATTCGGCTTTTAAGATGCCTGACAGGTCTTCAGTGAATTGTATTTTTATTTCAGTGATGTTGTTTTCAGAGTAGCTGGGATCGGTGTATAAGATAAAAAATGCATCGCCGGATTCTTCAGTAGTCAGGTAGCCCTTCGGTGCATCCAGATTGGCTTCAAAGTACTCTTCCCATTGTCCGTTCACTTTGTAGTAAAGTACAATACCTGCCGGTTCAATGCCGTGCTCAGCAATATCATTGAGCAGGTTTACACCATTCTCATCTACAAACTTCATGATGATTGTGGTGTCCACAATGGTACAGCAATCTACGTCATCATCTTTACAGGAAACTGCTATTGCCGCTACTAAAAGAAGCAGAAAAATTACGTTGTTTAGGTTTTTCATAATACTTGGTTTTCAGTAAATCTAAAGACACCTTAAATGACAAAATGGTTGTAACGAAGTAACAGACAAATTCTTCTGATCAATCAATTGGAAACACTTCAAAATCAGTGTAATCTGCCCACTTATCGATCCATAACTTAAACAGTGACTCATCGTTGGTTTCCATCAGTTGAAAGCATATACTTTCCTTTTCATTTACCCATGAGTTGAGGTAGTGCAAGCCCTCAGGGAGCATCCTTCCCTTTTCATTAAACCTGTCATAAACTTTGTTGAAGCATCCAGGTTTAAACCTTTCCACTACCATGTATTTTTTCATAACTATATTCTGGTCAGACTTCCAAAGATTGTGAAATTTCAGAAGTGATATATTCAGTAAGTAAAATTTTATTTCTTTTTGCTGCTCTTGGCGAAAGGGTTGAAATCTATGGTCTTTTGGATCCAGTATTCCAGGTCTTCATCCATATCAAAGCCTTCGGGATCCACAAATACATAACCTTTCATGGGGCGGCCGGTAAAATCCATGGGTTTGCTGCCTGTTTTCTTCAGCGCTTCTGCTTCGGCCTCAGGCCCTACACGCGCCATCAGGCGGTCTTTGCCTGTTTTTTTATCCGTGTCAAGGCCAATGCACATCTTATCGTTCATGAGAAAGCAACATCCGCCCATCATCTTTTTTTCCTCCACTGCAATATGCTTTTCCCTGAATACCTGATGGATGCGTTCAGCCAAATGTTCGTTATATGCCATGGTATTTGGGGTTTGATACTGATACAATATACTGAGAAATATTCTCCGTTTTGCAATTACCTGACAGGCTTTTTGGGGTCAGAAAATGGAATATTGTAAATGAGCTATGAAATTTTATCTCTCAATTAACGGACCCTGGCTGATGCTTAACCTTCACTCCGAAGTGGTGCCATAGCTCACGGTCGAATGCAGCCTCATCATCAAGCTCGGTTTCCGTTACCTCCTCCCCTGCTTTAATTTTAAGCCTGTTACCGGTTATGGTGATCCTTCCATTTTCGGTAGGCCGTGAAATCAACCTTTTTTGAGTGAAATGTGATTCAGGGCTCGACTGATGATACTGGCACATTTCGCTAAACTCGCTGAAGGCCCTGTCGATATTTTTAAAAATATACTGGGGCACGACTTGCTTACCTTCTATTTTGCTTACACGAAACCAGTTTTCATCCAGCATATCAACCATAAAGTTTCCGCGTTCATCGTGCTGGATGCTATCGGGCTCTATTTTCAAAGGAGCAAAAGTAAATTCCCCAAACCCTACATCAGTCAGATATTCATCCCCATCAATTTCCACGATGACAGCCAAATGGTCATATTCTTTGGAATAACCTTTTTTACTATCAAATACCCTCGCTGAAATGCGTTTTGTTTTATAGCCCAAAGCGAAGAGCAATTCATAAAAAAGCCCATTAAGCTCATAACAAAAGCCTCCACGGCTACCAGCCACAACCTTACGGTAAATTTTATCTACATCAAGTTCGATGTAATGGCCAAAGTGTATATCAAGGTTCTCAAAGGGTATATTCAAAAGATGCGCTTTCTGCAAGTGCTTTAACACTTCAAGGGTAGGCTCCAACACTCCCTCATAGCCGATCTTGTTTAAGTATTCTTCTTTATTCATGGGGTATAAAGCTAAAAAGATGAACAATTATAAGGTTTTACGTGGGTATTCCTTAAGGGTTCACTCTTTCAACATCACCATTATTTACCCTATAAACATCCGGGTTATGTTTTTCCATATACAGCTCGGTTTTTTTCAGGGGTTCAAACCCATACTTTTTATAAAGCCAGGGAGCCGTGTCGGTGAGGAGTATCCAGCGCCTCAGCCCCTGTAGGTTGGGGTGTTCCATGATAAATTGCATCAGCCACTTGCTCAGGCCCATGCCTCGGTATGTTTTGAGCACAAACACATCTCCCAGGTAGGCGATGGTGGAAAAATCAGAAATAACACGGGCAAAACCGATGAGCTTGTCCCTGTCGTACATGCCTATGGCCAGGGAGTTTTCTATGGAAAGTTTCACTCGCTCAAGCGGAATACCATTGCTCCAACCGGACTCACGGGAAAGAAAATCATGAATGGCTTCTATATCGAGCCTGGCTTTATCCGTGGAAATGAGGAAATCCCCCTTAGTGCTTTCAATTATCTTCATGTCAGCCTTAAACGTCAGGAGATGGCCGGAAGTTTTAATAAAAACACCGGCCATCTGCCCTTGAGAGGCAAATCATCTATCAGCCCGCTGTTTCGCTGACTTTAATGTATGTTTCGGTATTGTGGACACCAAATTCATCAGACTCCAGTTTTTCGAAGCCGCTTTGAATAAGGGTATCTCCTTTTATAGTGATGTCAAATTCAAACTTATGATTTTCAGCAGGCCTATAGGTACAATAGTCCAGGTACTCGGTATAGCGGTTCCCCTCAAGGGTATACCTGCCTGCGCCGGATACGAATACCGCAGTTGCGGAGTCTTTGCCCTGGCCAAGGTCATGTTGAAAAAATGAAAAGTGCGTACCGTTCAGCATTTTTAACGCCTCCTTTCCCTGGGTATAATCGGTGTAGGTGGTATCTCCCTGCTTTACTATCCGGGCATGGAGCAGCTTCCAGGTACCGGTTACTGCCGGTTGTTCACTTTCAACAGGCTTAACTTCATTAGCCGGCTGATTTTCAAGTGTTGATTGCGTTTCATTTTTTGCGTTGCAAGATAACAGGGCAACAGACAACAGTGCCCCTACAATGTGTAATTTCATTGGTGCGTAGTTTTATAATAAATAATGATTTAAAATGCACAACAGGGCAGATTGCGCATATAGATGGCTAAAGATAAAGAAGGTTATGTGAAATACTAAACCTTTAGCGCAAAAAATGAAATTCCCGGATTAAATGAAGCCATGCATGGCAACACGGCAACCTGTACCCGGGGCATTGTTAGTCAAATTTTGATAAGAATTTCCACATCAGCTCCCGCATCTGCTTCAGTTCTTCCAGGGGCATATCTATGGCTTCAACCAGATTAGCGGGAATCTCTTCCGCCTGTGATTTTAGCTTATCTCCTTTTTGGGTGAGTTCAATATGCACTGTCCTTTCATCTTCCGTTGAGCGCTCCTTTGCTACCAGACCTTTGTCACGCAGCTTTTTCAGCAGGGGGGTAACAGTATTGGTATTCAGGTAAAGGCGCTTGCACAATTGGCTTACGGTAAGTTTCTGCTCCTCCCACAATACCAGCATGACAAGGTATTGCGGGTAGGTCAGGCCCAGCTTGTCCAGCCAGGGTTGATACAGACGCGTCACCATCCGTGATGTTGCATATATGGGGAAACACAATTGCTCCTTTAAAAGCAAGTGACTCTTTTCTTTCATTAAACTTTCAGCAGTTTTTTGATGTCTTTTTCAATTTTAGCGGGCTTGGTGGTTGGAGAATATCTTTTGTAAGGCTTGCCCTCGGGAGTGACAAGGAACTTGGTAAAATTCCACTTGATCCCGCTTCCAAACAGGCCACCTAGCTGCTTTTTAAGGTAAGCAAAAACCGGATGGGTATTTTCACCATTTACATCTACTTTCTCAGTGAGTTGGAAGGTAACACCAAAATTGATCCTGCAGCTTTCCTCCACGGTATCATTGGTTTCAGGCTCCTGGTCCCTGAACTGATTGCATGGAAAACCCAATACCACAAGTCCCTGATCTTTATACTGCTGATGCAAAGCTTCCAGCCCATCGAACTGGGGTGCCAGACCACACTTTGTTGCTGTATTGACAATTAAAACTGCCTTGCCTTTCAGGTTACTCATTTCAATGGTCTTGCCTTGAGGCGTCTTTACATTCAAATCGTAAAAATTCATAAGTTACTTATTTATATCTTCTATGATTATATCGCACACGACAAAAATAAATGTAAAAATTGACTGCTGCAAATGAGAGAGGTACGAATGAAGAAGCGATCT
>NZ_SMLW01000625.1:0-4608 GCF_009711405.1 Fulvivirga kasyanovii
GACAATTTATTCAGTTGATCTTTCATGATTTCTTTCCCTTTTGAAGTGTAAATAGTTATAAAAAAGAAACAACTATCTGTAAATGAATGTTCCTGAACGTACTTCCGTGAGCATAACCGTTACTAACCATATACAAAAAAGAGGAGGCCAAAGCCTCCCCTTTTAAACTGAAAATCCATATGGTTTATGCCAAATCGTTAAATCAATAGCTAGTCTTTAAATACTAATTGCTTAAGCACCCTGGCATTATCTTCTGCCAGCAACACGTAGATACCAGCTTTCAACTGACTTACATCCATAGAAGCAGTTGTTCCTGATGTAGTTTGAACAGCCAGCACCTCCTTACCGGCGGAGTTAAGCAGCCTTACATTTATTACACCCTCAAACCCTTGCAGATCAACACTTAACCTGTCTTTTAACGGGTTAGGATAAGCCTTTATCTGATGATCGGATACAGAAGACATTTCAGGAGTATTTGAGGCTTCCATGAAAGCTCCAGCACTTGTAATGTTTACAGTATAGTCTTCCACCTCACCATAATCAAAAGAACCGCATGAAGAAGGTGCAGCATTATATCGCATAATAACTCTCATTCGCGTAGCTCCGGAAAGTGCAGATGAAGGAACCGTGAAATTCCCGCTTACGGAGGTGCTGGTTGATGCAGCAGCAGAATAAACCTGCTCTCCAGAATCTGTAAAGTCACCATCTTTATTATAGTCTATCCAAACTGCGTAAGCCTCCGAATAAACGGTGCCAGACCATTCAGGGTTGATTGTAATAGTGTATGAAGATCCTTTTGCCAGGTCAGTACTAACAGAGGTAAAGTCGGCATAACCTGAGTTACTTCCGGAGTTGTTATCAATTGTACCCACTCTCACTCTTTGAATCCACTCATCGGCCACTGAATTGCCCTGGGCCGCACAATAGGTAACACTTGTAACACCTTCTTTAAGGCTTATTTTATCCACAGACATATCACCTGTGTAATTAGAACCAGTGGTGCCGTTGAATCTCAACTTAATAGTTCCGCTATATGCAGAAAGATCAACTGCAGCCCCTGTCCAACTGTTGCCCTGATCACCAGATTTTGTCCAGACCGTACTCCATGACGAACCATTGTTAGTACTTACCTGAAGGTTTAATACCCCCATAGCTGCACCATACATGTGGTAACTAAACTCTAAAGTTGGATTGCTTAATGCTGTAATATCAAAACATGGGCTGATCAGGTTGGCAACCTTGCCTGGGTAATTTGGAGATGAAGACTCTACAAACATGTAGTAAGAGCCATCTGTTGCTGAGGTTGGACCGGTATTGGACGAAGGGGTACTTCCGGACTGACGCGTCCAGTCAATATCATCACCACTGTCCTGAGCCCAGCTACCTAAGCCACCCTCAAAGCTTTCATTATAAGGGAATGAAGAAACGGCTGTACATGAAGATGTTCCGCCAGAGGCAACACTTATCTTATCCACTGACATATCACCGGTGTAGTTAGATCCCGTGGTTCCGTTAAACCTCAACTTGATCGTGCCACTGTAGGCAGAAAGGTCAACCGTAGCATCAGCCCAGGCATTGCCCTGATCACCTGATTTTGTCCATGCTGTAGTCCATGTTGCACCATTGTCTGTGCTTACCTGTACATTGAGCGTACCCATTGCGGCACCATACATGTGGTAGGCAAACTTAAGTTCAGGGTTACTGAGGGAAGACAGGTTAAAGCAAGGGCTTACCAGGTTTGAAACTTTGCCCGGGTAGTTTGGCGAAGATGACTCTACAAACATGTAGTAAGAACCATCTGTTGCTGAAGTTGGCCCTGTACTTGAAGAAGGCGTGCTCCCTGACTGACGGGTCCAGTCAATATCATCACCGCTATCTTGAGTCCAGCTACCTAAGCCACTCTCAAAGCTTTCGGCATAAGGGAATGAGCTAACGGTTGTGGTGCATGTAGGTGCCGGTGTAGTGGAACTGAACACATCCGTTGTGAATACACCTCTACCATGAGTTGCCACTACCACAAGTTTATCGGCAGCCCTGTACTGTAGCATGTCACACCTTACATTGGCAAGGCCTGCATTGGAAACATCCCAAACCGGAGAAGTTACATTAATGTCATCAACAGACCATACCCCAAGCTCGGTAGCCAAAAGCACCTGATTGGTGTTAGAAGGGTTATAAAGTGCCCATCTGATCGGCATATCAGGAAGGTTTCCTTCTTTATTGGCCCATGATGATCCTGCATTCCTGCTTTCCCATACAGAAGTAACACCATAGCTGGAGAAGGTTACCAACAACTGACTATCACTGCTACCTATCTCAATACATGACACATAACCATTAGGGAATGATGCTCCACGGATGTTTGTAACTGTAGGAGAGCTTGTATGGGCATTGTCAATGCGGTAAACATCACCTTTTTCAGTAGCTACAAATATTCTGTTAGCTGTGAACGGAGACACTTTAACTGCTGAAATTTTACCTGAATTGATACTTACATTCACCACGGCTTTACTGGCCGATCCGGTAATATTGTCTATACGTACCAATTCGTTGGCATTACCTGCGGCATATAACTTATTGGCACTGTCATCATAATCTGTTGGGTTGATAAATCGACCACGACCCTGGTCACTGATAAAGTTGGAAAAGCTTGATCCCCCATTGGTAGACCTGTAGTACACATTATAGACATAGGACGTAATCTGATAGTTGGAGTTATCCTGATCTATATGGCAGAATGCACCGTCACCACCGGAAACCTCTGTCGTAGAGTTGATGCCTGCAGAGGTGAATTTATGAGAACCATTATCCTGGGCACCTGCAAGAAAATAATTTGAGTTGGCAGTATTTGACGCAGCAACAGCATAAAACTGAGTGACATTATAACCATTATTTCTAACAGAAAACGAAGGACTGGATGAGCTACCTACGTTTGATGAGTATGCTACTCCACCATCGTTACCAAAAATAGCCTGATCGGCAAAACCTGGCCTGAAGGCAATAGCATGCTGGTCAGCATGCAGGTAAGATGCACACGATCCTGTCCAGTAAGAGACTGAACTCCACGAACTGCCGCCATTGGTTGATTTGTGAATATCAATCCCTCCTACCAACACTATATTGGAATTCGTTGGATGCACGGCCAGGATCAGGTCATACCATGCCTGTCCACGGGTAAAGTCCTGACCACTGTTTGAGCAGCTTTGGGAAAGGTAGTTAGGGATAGCAACATTGCTCCAGGAACTTCCACCATCCGTAGACTTTCTGAACCAGGCAATATTTGATCCTGAAGAAGCCACGGCATAGATCACATTTCCATTAGAAGGCGCTGAAGCCAGCTCTATTCGTTCTCCTCCGCTGGCAGGTGTAACTGTGCTGAAGCTTACACCATCATTCGTGGACTTGTAAACAACACCAGCATCGAATATGCCTTTACTTACAAAAATACTTCCGTTACTGGTAATTTCTATGTCGGCCATTTTACCTGAAATGACCTGGCTCCATGATGATCCTCCATTGGTAGAGCGATAAAGTCCCGCATGAGTTGCTGCCAGCACAGTACCGGAGCTCGTCACAGCTACTTTTTGTACATAGTAAAAATTACTGTTGTTGGTACTTGAAAGCTGGTTCCAGGTAGACCCGCCATCGCTGGTTTTCCAGAGACCTGCTCCCCTTACAGCATCAGCATTGTAAAAGCCTTCACCGGTACCAACATAAAAGTTTTGAGTATTTGAAGGATCATAGGCTATCGTGCTAATGGCCAGGTTGGCCCAGAAGTTATCAACAGCTACCCACTGGGTAGAGCTGCTGGTGATATCATTGTTATACCAAAGACCACCGGCAACACCACCTGCCCAAACTTTCCGGGCATTGGCATCATTAGGGTCAAACATCAATGCCCTTGTGCGACCTCCAACATTGTTTGGTCCACGCTCAGTCCAGTTTACATTGTCAATAGCTTTTTGAGTTGCTTTACTCTTGATCAGGTTCTTCACTTCTTTAAAAGCAGCAACTTTCCTTTCAGAAGGCACAAAACCTAATGAGGGGTCTTTTGTCATCTCAAACTCATGCAAAAGAGCCAGGTCAGGCCTGTCGTACTTGGGGGTGTTTTTCAGTTCTTCCGGTGAGAGCCCGGAAATCTTTTCATAATAAGAAATTTGGTCATTTTTTTGCCTCCCCGAATAATAAATGCTTACAAAAGCAGTCAGAATAAGGCACAAAGAGATTGACAGAGCTTTCCAATGCAAAGCCCTGCTAATTGGGTGGTCTTTCATTTTTTTAATTTGGTTTAGATTGATGTGGATTCTGATTTTCCCTCAAAATCCAATTGACAAATGTATAAAAAAAATGAAAACACCATATATTATTTTTCAATAATCACGATATACAGTCTTTTCAAACGATTGACATAAAGGTTGGGCAGATTAACAGCATTATGCACTAGTCAGTCTCGAGATCCTCATAGTACCCTTTCAACTTCAACGCCCGCGCTTTAACGATCTCCATTTTCTCACCTGCTGCTACTGGATGCCACATGGTGCCTTGCAACTGACTTAGGTAGTGGGAGTCTATGAGCCTATACTCCTTATCTCTATAAACAATCCACTC